>DAHVOH010000059.1 GCA_027318915.1 Clostridiales bacterium | reverse complement strand
TGGGATGCCCGTGGCCTGGAGTGGTCCATCTCGTCACCGGCGCCGCCGTACAACTTCGCCAAGATTCCGCTGGTGCGCGGCTACGACGCCTTTTGGCTGGAGAAACAGCATGGCGATGGGCATATGCTGCCGGCTCCCGGCCAGGACGAGGGCCAGCACGGGCCGCCCAACAGCGTGCACATGCCCCGGCCCACGATGATGCCGCTGATGGTGGCGGGGTCGCTCTTGATTCTCGGCTACGGGTTCCTGTTCCACACCCTGTGGGTCGAGATCCTGGGCTTCGTCGTCTTGGCCGTCGGCCTGCATGAAGCGATGTTCACGCCCGATCCCGGCGAGTATGTTCCCATCGTCGAAGAGCCTCGCAAGGAGGTGGGCGCGGATGGCTAATCCGGTAGCGGCGGCGCCTCATGTGGGCCCGCAGGCGGAAACGGCCCTGGCGCCGGTGGACAACTCCGTCCTCGGCGTCTGGATCTGGCTCTCCGCGGAGGCGGTGTTTTTCGCCACCCTGATCGGCACCTATCTCCTGATGCATACGCACACCAACAACGGCTTGACGCCGAAGCAGGCGTTCGACCTGCCGCTCACGTTCGTCGGCACCCTCATCCTGCTGTCCAGCAGCATGACCATGGCGATTGGCTATGCGCAGCTGCAGCGCGGCCGGTTGGCCGTCTTCCGCGCGTGGCTTCTCATTACGGCGGTGCTGGGGCTCGGCTTCCTGGGCTTTCAGGCGTTTGAATTCACGGGCTTCTACCATCGCGGCCTTACGCTCCAATCAAGCCCCTTCGGGTCCGCCTTCTTCACCCTGACGGGCTTCCATGGGCTTCACGTGGCGTTTGGGGTGTTCTGGCTGCTGTCGCTGTTCGTCTACAGCTTCAAGCGGGAATTCCTGAAGGAGGCCGTGGTCAAGACCCAGGTGCTGAGTCTGTACTGGCACTTCGTCGACGTCGTCTGGGTCATCATCTTCAGCGTCGTGTACCTCTTGGGAAAGGTGGGCTAGGGATGGGTGCGGAGGCGTCGTCGCGAGGCAACACCAACCTGTACGTGGGGGTTGGGGTGGTGTCTCTCATCCTGACCGCGCTGGCCTTCGGCATCGTGTTGACCAACAACAGCTTGAAGCCCCACGCGATCCCCATCATCATCATCCTGGCCGTCATCCAAGTGGTGCTGCAGACCTTTCTCTTCATGCACCTCCGTGAGGGCCGGCAGGTCTACCGGCTTTTTTTCGGCTACGGCGTGGTGATTGCGCTGATTGTGGTGTGGGGAATTCCCTACGTTCTCACCTCTTACGTGCCGCCCACCGCGGTGGTCAAGCCGCTGACCCAAGCGCAGATGATCGCCTTGGGCCAGCACATTGTCACCACCACCTGCATCTCGTGTCATACCGTCAACGGGACGGGCGCGCCCGGCCCGGGCCCGGACCTGAACAAGGTGCTGGCGGGGCAGCTCAACCTGGTGCCCGGGGGCCATCCCACGGAGACCTCCTGGCTTCTCCAGTGGATCGCCGATCCCCAAGCCGTGTGGTCATCGGCGCTGATGCCCAACCTGGGCTTGTCGAGCCAGCAGGTGCAGGCGGCGGTGGATTATCTGCAAGCGGACGTAAAGTAGGGGAACCGGCGCCGCGCCCCGGTTCCGGTCGCCGCCAGCGGCGGGCCGTCCGCTGGCGGCGCTTTGTGTGCCGGTGAGGATGTGCGCCGCCGGGCGGGACCGTGGGGCTTTGCGGAGGACGGGGTGGCCCTCTGGCCGGTGCGGAACACGGCCGTATGGCGCGTCTTGGGGGAGCGGCGCCGGGCCGCTATCATGGGGACGGCGGTGCGCGGCCGTTTTGGAGCGGGTGGCGCTTCGGCCTGGGTCGAGAGCAGGTGGGACGGGGGGGAGCCCGTGGGGTGGCGACGAGTCGGTTTGGCGCTTTGGCTCGCGGTGCTGGTATGGGCCGCCGTGCTTCTCGGCCTGCACGAGCGCGCAACGTTGCCGACACCGCCGGTGCTGAGCGTCCAGCAGGTGGCCAACGGCTTTGCGGCCAGTACGATAGCGCCGCCCCTAAGCGGCGGCGTGGGCATGCCGCTGCACGGACGGCCGGCTCCTTGGGAGCCGCTGGTGGACATGGCGGGGCACCCATTTTCGCTCGCGGCCTGGCATGGCCGGGTGGTGGTGCTCACCTTCATCAATCCCGCCTGCCGCACCGGGTGCCACGACATCGGGCCCGTCTTGCGGGCGGCGTTCCGGCTCCTGGGTCCATCCGCGCCCGCGGCGCGGGTGGTAGCCGTGGATGTCAACCTCGGCGCCCGGACGCCGGCGGCGCTCCGACGGTGGTGGGCCGGTCAGCGGCTTGGCTCTCTCGGCACTGCGGTCACCGGATCGCGCCGGCACCTCGAAGCGTTGTGGGGAGACTACGGGGTTGTGGTGACCGGCCGGGGCGGGGAGTTGCAATACACGCCGGTGTTGTATGTGATAGACGGGCAGGGACGGGAGGAGACGCTGTTTGTGACCGCCCGTGGCCCGGTGGCGGTCCAGGCCAGGGTGCTGGCCGCGGCGATGCGGCGCTGGATGCGGCCGCCCGGGCCGGCCGGCTGAGAGGGGCGGCGGCGAGCCGCCGGGTTCCTGCGAGCGTGCGGATTAACACATTCTGAGGTGACGCATGAAGCGGATTGAAAAGCCGTGGGGCTACGAGATTTGGTGGGCCGAGACCGACCGCTATGCCGGCAAAATCCTGTTCATCAAGGCGGGGCACGCCTTGAGTCTGCAATATCACAACCGGAAAGCCGAATCGATGTACTGCCTGGAGGGAGAAGCGCGGCTCACCCTGGATGGGACGCCGGTTCTGCTCACGCCGGGCGAGGCGGCCGACATCGCCGTGGGCGTCCGCCACCGCTTGGAGGCGCTGACCGACACCAAGGTGGTGGAGGTCTCGACGCCTGAATTGGACGATGTGGTGCGCTTAGAAGACCGCTACGGCCGCGAGGGCACCAGCGCCCCCTGAGCTTGGGCCAGCCGGAAGGCCGCGCCCGCCGATCGGAGCAGGCGCGGCTGATTCAGGCCGATTTCTGCAACTGGCGGGCGATTTCGAGGAAAATGCGTCCGCCCTCACTGTCGGGATCGGAGATGACGATGGGAACGCCCTCGTCGCCACCCTGGCGCACCCCCGCTTCAAGCGGGATCTGGCCCAAGAGGGGCACGTGCAGCAGGGCCGCCAGTTGGGCGCCGCCGCCTTGTCCGAACACTTCCAGCCGATCGCCGTGGGGACAGCGGATGTAGCTCATGTTTTCAATAACGCCGCGGATGGTTTGGCCGGCCCGCTGGGCGACATTGGCCGCGCGCGTCGCCACATGGGTAGCGACGGGCTGTGGCGTGGTGACCAGCAGCAGCGACGCATGGTGCACCCGCTGGGCGACGTCCAACGCTACGTCGCCGGTTCCCGGGGGCAGATCCATCAACAGATAGTCCAAATCCCCCCAAGCCACATCGGAAAAAAACTGCTGCATCATCTTCCCGAGCATCGGGCCGCGCCAGATGATGGCCTGATCTTCGGGCACAAACATGCCCATCGACACCAGGCTGACCCCATGAGCCTCCCACGGCAGGATCTTCTGCTCGGCATTGACCTGGGGTTCTCCCTGCACGCCCAGCATCCGGCCTTGGCTGAAGCCATACACGTCCATGTCCATGAGGCCCACCCGGTGGCCCAACCTTGCCAAGGCCACCGCCAGGTTGGCGGTGACGGTCGACTTGCCCACGCCCCCCTTGCCGCTGGCCACACCGATGATGGTGGTGGACGTGGTGGGCTCCAACAGCGCGGGTCCACGAGGTTGGCGGGTGATGACGGGAATCTCGGGAGATTGCGGAGCGGTCGAGCGGGCAGCGGCCGGTGCCGGCGCAGCAGCTGGGGCCGAAGGCGCCGCGTGGCCGCGCTCCGCCAATTGAAACGCTGCCTGAAAAGCCTGCCGGCGTTCTGCCTCGTCCATCACCGACAGACGCACCCCGACGCGGCTTACGCCGTCCAGGTCCGCGACCGCCTCTTTCACATCCTGCTCGATGCGCTGGTGGAGGGGACAGCCACTGACGGTCAGGGCCACGTCCACGTCCACCTCACCGCCCGCCACGCGGACGTCGCGAACCATGTGCAGGTCCACGATGCTGTGACGAAGCTCGGGATCTTTTACGCGGCGAAGACGTTCCCGCACCGCCGCTTCAGTTACCGTTGGCGTACTGTTTCCCCTCTCCCCTGGGCATAAGCGTGGCCGAGGCAGGAGCAGCATCCGCCGCCCCGTCGGACCACGCTCGGAAATTGACTCGGATAACGCCGAAACCACCCGATGCCGGTGTGCCCCACAACCGCCTGTGCGCCGAAAGCCAGCTGGGCTCCTAAAGGCCCAACAGGCGTCGGCCCTCGTCGGTCAGCCGCTCGGGTGTCCACGGCGGATCCCAGATCATGTCCACGTGCGCCTCTTTGACACCGTCCAGCGTCTCAATCGCCATTTCCGCCGTGCGGGAGATGGCGTCATGCATCGGACAGCCCGGAGCGGTGAGGGTCATCTTCACGTTGACCTGGTCACCGTCGACGTCAACGTCGTACACCAAGCCGAGATCCACGACGTTCACCCCAATTTCCGGATCGTAGACGTTCTTCAAGATGTCGATCACGTCTGTCGCGGTAGCCACGGTGCACCGCCCCCTTTCACTGAGACCGTCCCGTCGGTCACCCGGATCGGCACGGACTGGCGACCGCCAATGCCGTGCTCTTCTATTATATCCGCTCGCGCCCTCATCTCGAGTGATCAGCGCCGCCTGTCCGCCAACAACTTGCGGCGCATCCATCCGTGCGACGGCGCATACGCTGAGGATCGGGCATCAGATACAACGTCCGTATCTTTAACATTAATAATCATGACAGAGCGATTGACAAAGTGGTCATCTCGTGTCACGATGGGCGAGAGAAACACGGGCGCCAGCCCGTGGGCAAGAGAAGGGAGCAGAAAGATGGCAGGACGACGAGGCCCGACTGAAAATCGGCCCGGTCGGTCGTGGGTTGTCATGGGAGGGCGGCCCATTCGACGCCCGCCTGACCCGCGCCCGCAGTGGCTGAGGGAGTGGCTGCTGAGCAGTCGCTAATGCCGGGAGGAGATCCCGTCGGAGGGCGTCGCGGTACGACCTGCGCCGGATTGCCTGTCCCGGCGGCGTGTTGCGGGGCGAGCGCGGCGGCCTGAGAAGGATGAGCGCTGCCGGGACCGGGTCCCCGTGGAGTCTGGGACCGTCGTCGTCCGGCATCGGCGGGTACGGCCGCCGGGTGGGACGGACTTTTGCCAGCGAAGCCGCGGGGCCCGAGGGAGAAGAGAGCCCCTACCTGTCGGCGGCGGGCCGGCTGTCCTGGTTCCGGTGGTGCAACTGGTCCCAGATCCGGTGGGGCTGAACGGGCAGGTCGCAGATCTGTATGGAGTCGGGGCGGGCGGCGTCCTCGATCGCCGCTGCCACGGCGGCCATCGGCGGGATGGTGCCACCTTCCGCCAGGCCCTTGAATCCTTCCGGATTGCCCGTGCTGGCGTATTCCTGGCTGAGGACGCGGAAGTGGGGAGAGTCGGCGGCCGTGGGGAGCAGATAATCCATGAGGCTTGCGTTCTGCGGCTGACCCGCGGCGTCCATCGCCAGGCGCTCATAGAGGACCGTGCCCAGCCCCTGGACCGTGCCGCCAATGGTTTGGCCGTCGGCCAGCAGCGGGTTGACGACCCGGCCGCCGTCGTGGCAAATCCAATACCGCCGAACCTTCACGGCGCCGGTTTGCGGATCCAGTTCCGCCTCGGCGGCATGAGCGCCGAAACCGTACTCCAGTCGGGTGGCCGTGTAGGTTCCGGTAGCCTCGGGAGCGGAATCCCGGGCGATTTCGGCGAGAGTCAGGCCGCGGGCGGGCACACCGCGCACTCGGATGGTGCCGCGGTCCCATTCCAAATCGTCCACGTGGGCTTCCAGACGCGCGGCGGCGACCTCCAACAGGGCGCGGCGAAACTTTCGCGCGCCGTCGGCAATGGCATTGCCGGCGACGACCGTGGTGCGGCTCCCAAACGTCCCCACCCCGCGTGTCACCCGCGCCGTATCGGCTTCCTGGATGCGGACGGCATCCAGCGGGACGTCGAGTCGGTCGGCCGCGATCTGGGCCAGCGCGGTCTCGTGCCCTTGGCCCTGAGAGGCCGATCCGAGGCTCACGACCACGGTGCCGTCTGGGTCGAGGCGGTACACGGCGTCCTCAAATCCGCCCGCTCCAGCCGACAGCTCGATGTAAACGGCCACGCCGAGGCCGAGGCGCCGGCCTTCCCGGAGCGCCGCAGCGCGGCGCTCGGCGAAGCCCGCCAGCTCGGGTTCGCTCAGCAGCCGATTCAGGACGGCCGGAAAGTCTCCGTGGTCATAGACGAGGGGCTGCTGTCCCGAGGGGATGGCTGTCACGTAGGGCAAGTCTGCCGGTCGGATGAGATTGAGCCGGCGCAGGCGCACCCGGTCCATGCGCAAACGGTCGGCGGCGGCGTCGAGCAGCCGCTCCATGACAAAGTTGCCTTGCGGCCGCCCGGCGCCACGATACGGGCCCAGGGGCACCTTGTTGGTCAGCACCATCCGGCCGACCACGTCGAGGTGCGGAATGCGGTACGGACCGGGGATGGAGATGGCCGTCGTGTTGAGGACGATGACGCCGGACGCGGTGTAGGCGCCGTTGTCCTGGACGAAGTCGTCCACGACCGCGATGATGCGACCCTCCTGGTCCAGGCCGACGGTGGCATGGTGAAGCTGGTCACGCTCCTGATTGGTGGACAAAAACTCCTCCTGCCGGTCTCCGGTCCACCGCACCGGCCGCCGCAGACGGATGGCGAGGAGGGCCGCCAAGGCGTCCTCGGGGTACAGTCTGTTTTTGACCCCAAAGCCTCCGCCCACGTCCGGCGCCAGCACGCGAATGCTGGCCTCGGACCGGCCCAGCACGTGGGCCAGCGCCCGGCGGTAGCCAAAAACGCTTTGGGTCGCCGCGTAGACCGTGAGAACGTCGGAGGCACGATCGTAGAGGGCCAGCACGGCCCGGGGCTCCATCGGATTGGCCACCACGCGCCCGAGGCGAAGTCGGACGTCAACCACCACCGGCGCTTTTGTGAGCGCAGCCCTTCCGTCTCCGTGGATCAAGGTGACGCGGCCGGCGCAGTTGCCGTCCAGGCCGGGGTGCAGGATCGGCACCGCGCCTTCCGGATCCGTGGCCGCGGGTTTGGGGTGGTAATCCACCTCCACAACTTCGGCCGCGTCCTCGGCCGCATAGCGGCTCTCCGCCACCACCACCGCCACCGGTTCTCCGACGTAGCGGACACGGTCGTGGGCCAGCACCGGCTGCGGCACGGCGACGATGCGAGGGTCGTCCAGAGCCGAAAACGGCGGCAGGTTGAGATCACCGGCTTGGTAGACCGCCACGACGCCGGGCAGGGACCGGGCTTTGTCCGCGCGGACGGAGACGAGGTCGGCATGCGCGTGGGGGCTTCGCACCAGCGCGAGGTGGAGACAGTCCGCGACTCGAATGTCGCCGACGTATTGGCCCCGCCCGGTCGTCAGGCGGGCGTCCTCACGGCGCGGCAGCGCCCGTCCGATGTAGCCTGCCATTCGCGTCGATCCTCCCTGCACGGTTAATCCCGGCGTCGCGGCCGCCGCCGTCGTTGGGGGTCCCCTTCGCCGGCCTTTGGGCAATGTCCTGCCCGGCGAAGCCTTGGAACCCTTGATTGACACCCGCTTGACCCGTGCTATCATCGGTTCCATGGGCGGCCGGGGGCCGTCGACGGGAGGGCGACATGCAGGACGTCGTCATGCTGGCGCTGACGTTGGGCCTGTTCGCGGGATTCTTAGGCCTGACGCGGTGGTTCCGGCAACTGTAACGGAGGCGACGCGCGTGCTGGTGCTGGCGGCGGTGGCTGTGGTGGTCGGTCTCTATTTGGGCTACAGCCTCATCTTTCCGGAACGATTCTAGGCAGCGCCATGAAGTTTTCGGTGCTGGCGGGATACGGCTTGATGCTGGCATGTCTCAGCATCCTGGCCTTTTATCTCTCCCGGTATCTTTATCGTCTGTTTGAGGACCCGGCGCCGCCGGGCCATAGGCTGTGGGGTTGGCTGGAGCGCGCCCTCTTTCGGGCGGCTGGCGTGAATCCCGAGGAATCGCAGCCGTGGTGGCGGTACGCCCAGAATCTTCTGGTGTTTAACTTGGTCCTCATGGTGCTGGTCTATGCGATCCTGCGCCTGCAGGCGGTGCTGCCGCTGAACCCGGAACGCGTCGGCGGCATGCCCCCGGATCTGGCGTTTAACACCGCCGCCTCTTTTGTGACCAACACCAACTGGCAGGCGTACGCCGGCGAGGTCAGCCTGTCCATCGGCTCGCAGATGTGGGCCATCACATTCCTGCAGGTGGTGGCGGCCGCCACGGGCATCGCTATGGTGCTGCCTGTCCTGCGCGCGTTCCGTGGCGCCGAGTTGACCCATCTCGGCAACTTTTACCGCGACCTGGTGCGCATCATCCTCGGGCTGTTGCTGCCGTTGTCTTTCCTGCTGGCCCTGCTGTTTGTCGCCCAGGGCGTGCCGGAGACGTTGTCGCCGGCGGTGCTGGCGCACACCATCTACGGCGGCATCCAGACCATCGCGCGGGGTCCGGTGGCGGGCCTGGAGTCCATCAAGATGCTGGGCACCAACGGCGGCGGATACTTCAACGCCAATGCCGCGCATCCCTTCGAAAACCCCTCGCCGCTTACGGACGTCGAGTCAATGATGGCGATGGGTCTCATCCCCGTTGCCCTGGTATTCACCCTGGGACGCTACCTGAAGAATATGCGCCAAGCCTGGGTGGTCTACGGCGTCACTATGTTCGCGGTGGTGGCGTTCGGCATCCTGGCCTATGCGGCCGAATCCCACGGCAACAGCATCATGCACCACCTGCTGGGAATCTTGGGGCCCAACTGGGAGGGGAAGGAGACGCGCTTTGGCATCGGGGACTCCGCCTTCTACGCCACCCTGACCACCTCCTTCACCACCGGCTCCGTCAACGCCATGCACGACAGCTTCACGCCGCTGGGCGGCCTGGTGCCGCTTTATCTGATGAGCGTCAACACCGTGTTCGGCGCCGTTGGGTCGGGCCTGCTGAACATCATCATGTTTCTCATTCTCACCGTGTTTATCGCCGGCTTGATGGTGGGCCGCACCCCGGAAATCTGGGGCAAAAAGATTGAAGCGCGCGAGATCAAGCTGGCCTCCGTGGCGATGCTGGTGCATCCGCTCATTGTTTTGGTGCCGACGGCGCTCGCGCTCACCAATCCGGTGACGGTGGCGTCCATCCTGAATCCGGCCTTTCATGGGCTGTCAGAGGTGCTCTACGCGTTCACGTCGGCCGCCGCCAACAACGGATCCGCGTTTGCCGGGCTCAACGCCGACACCACGTTCTACAACCTGGCTATTGGCATCGTGATGCTGATGGGCCGGTACATTTCGGTGATTGCCATGCTGGCGCTGGCTGGCTCGGTGGCCGTCAAGAAGCGGGCGCCGGTGACGTCGGGCACCCTCAAGACCGACACCTGGGCCTTTGGGTGGACCTATGTCGGGGTGACCGTCCTGGTCGGGGCCCTGACGTTCTTTCCGGGCATGGCGCTCGGGCCCATTGCGGAGCAGTTGGCGATGGTGGCCGGCAAGCTTTATTGACCGGGGGTCGCCGGCGCGCGGCCGCGAAGCTCGTGGGGCCAGGGCCCTGCCGTCAGGGCAGGACGTTAGGTTGACAGGGACGATAGGAAGGGAAGAATCCGGATGGCGGTGAGGCAGGCAACGGCCCAATCGGTGCTGTGGCGACGGGCGGTGGTGGATTCGCTGGTCAAGCTGGATCCCCGCGTCATGGCGCGCAATCCCGTCATGTTCGTCGTCGAGATGGGAACGGCCATCACGCTGCTGCTCAGCATTGACCCCACCCTGTTCGGCCGCCTGAGCGGGCCGTCGCTGCGCGGCTACGATCTGGCGGTGACGGTGATTCTCCTGTTCACTGTGCTCTTTGCCAACTTTGCCGAGGCGTGGGCGGAGGGTCGGGGCAAGGCCCAGGCGGAGGCCCTTCGGAAAACCAAGGAGGGAACCGAGGCGCGCCGCATCACCCCGGCGGGGGATCTGTTGGACGTGGTGCCGGCGGAGCGGCTTCGCCGCGGGGACTTGGTGCGGGTGAGCGTCGGCGAGATTATCCCCGGCGACGGTGAGATCGTCGCCGGCATCGCCTCGGTGGACGAGTCGGCCATCACCGGCGAGTCCGCGCCGGTGATCCGGGAGGCGGGTGGCGACTTTTCGTCGGTGACCGGGGGAACCCGGGTGCTCTCCGATTCCATCGACGTGCGGATCACGCAGGAGCCGGGACAGTCGTTCCTGGACCGGATGATCAGTTTGGTGGAGGGGGCGCAGCGGCAAAAGACGCCCAACGAGATTGCCCTCTCCGTCCTTCTGTCGGTGCTGACCTTGATTTTTCTGGTGGTGGTGGTCACGCTGGAGCCGATGGCCGAGTATTTCCACACCCCCATCGACGTGGCCACCCTCATCTCGCTTTTGGTCTGTCTGATTCCCACCACCATCGGTGGGCTCCTGTCCGCCATCGGCATCGCCGGCATGGACCGGGTGGTGCGCTTCAACGTCATCGCCAAATCCGGCCGTGCCGTCGAGGCGGCCGGGGACGTGGATACCCTCATCCTGGACAAGACCGGCACCATTACACTGGGCAACCGAATGGCCGACAGCTTCTACCCCATGCCCGGCGTATCGGAGGACGAGGTGATCGAGGCGGCGCTCTTGGCGTCCAAGTTCGACGGCACGCCGGAGGGCAAGTCCATCGTGGAGCTGGCCGAATCGGCCGGCCACCAGGTGGAGCCGAGTCAGCTGGAGGGGTCCACGCCGGTGGAATTCTCGGCCGAGACCCGCCGTTCCGGACTGGTCCTGCAGGACGGCCGCGAATATTTCAAGGGAGCGGTGCGGGCCATCGCCGAGCGGGTGGTGGCGGCCGGCGGCGTGGTGCCGCCACAGCTGGACCCGGTGGCCGACCGCATCGCCCGGGAGGGGGGCACGCCGCTCGCAGTGGGCGTGGACCGGCGCATCCTGGGCGTCATCTATCTGAAGGACATCGTCAAGCCCGGGCTGCGTGACCGCTTTGCCGAGCTGAGGGCGATGGGCATCCGGACGGTCATGGCCACCGGCGACAACCGTCTGACGGCCGCAACCATTGCCCAGGAAGCGGGGGTGGACGACTTTATCGCCGAAGCCAAGCCGGAGGACAAGATGACTCTGATTCGCCGCGAACAGGCGGCCGGCCGCCTGGTAGCCATGACCGGCGACGGCACCAACGACGCTCCCGCACTGGCTCAGGCCGACGTTGGCCTCGCCATGAACAGCGGCACCGCCGCCGCTAAAGAGGCGGGCAATATGGTGGATCTGGAGTCGGATCCCACCAAGCTCATCGAGGTGGTGTCCATCGGCAAGCAGCTGCTCATCACCCGCGGCGCCATCACCACCTTCTCCATCGCCAACGACGTGGCCAAGTACTTCGCCATCATTCCGGCCATGTTCACCGTGGTGCTGCCCCAGTTGTCGGTGTTGGACATCATGCATCTGACCTCCCCTCACAGCGCCATTCTGTCGGCGTTGATCTTCAACGCCCTCATCATCCCCGCCCTCATCCCGCTGGCGATGCACGGGGTCCAGTACCGCCCGTCCGACGCCACGCGGCTTTTGCTGCGCAATCTGCTTCTGTATGGCGTCGGCGGTCTCATTGCCCCGTTCTTCGGCATCAAGCTCATCGACTTGGCGCTGACCGCCGTGGGGGTGGCGCACGTATGACCGACCAGCCGAAGACGTTTGCGCCCCTCGGCTCCACCGCCGTCCGGATGGCCCTGGCGCTCTTTGTGCTGTGCGGAATTCTCTACCCGTTGGCCGTGGTCGGAGCCGGCCAGGCGCTCTTTCCAGGGCCCGCCAACGGGAGCCTCATCGTGCAGGACGGGCGGGTGGTGGGATCGTCGCTCATCGGTCAGGCCGTGAGCGGACCGGCGTGGTTTTGGGACCGGCCGTCGGCGACGCCGGGGGGGCCGTACAACGCGTCGGACTCGGGAGGGTCCAATCTCGGCCCCACCAATCGCGCCCTGATGGAGGCCATCCGCACGGCCGAGGGGCGCCTGGTCCGCTACCAGCCGGCTCTCAGCCCCGGTCAGATTCCCGCCAATTTGGTCACCAGTTCGGGGTCGGGTCTGGATCCTGACATCACGCCGACGGCGGCCAGGCTGCAGGTCCCGCGCATCAGCCGCTACGCCCACGTCCCGGCGAGCGTGCTGCTGGCGTTGATTCGGCAGGAAACCCGCTTGCCCACGCTGGGCCTCTACGGCCACGCGCGGGTCAATGTCCTGAAGCTGAATCTGGCCCTGCAATCATGGGAGCGCGCGCACCGGCGCTGAACGGGCGGAGGGCCGGATGGTCGGGGGAGTAGCCGGCGGGGGCCGCCGGGGGAGGAACGTCCATGAATGAGCCGCCGCGCCGTACGCCGGACGAGATTCTGGCCGCCGTACAGCGCGAAGGACAGGGCCAGCTCCGGGTCTACCTGGGGGCTGCCCCCGGCGTGGGCAAAACCTACACCATGCTGCAGGACGCCCGGCTGCAGAAGACGGCGGGCCTCGACGTGGTGGTGGGTGTGGTGGACACGCACAAGCGGGCCGACACCGCCGCGCTTCTGGACGGACTGGAGCAGATTCCGCCGCGCCGGGTGGAATACCGCGGCATCTGGGTGGAAGAGCTGGATGTGGCGGCCGTGTTGGCTCGACGGCCGGAGGTCGTGCTGATTGACGAGTTGGCTCATTCCAACATTCCCGGCTCCCCGCACCCCAAGCGCTACGAGGATGTGGAGGACATCCTCGAGCAGGGGATTGACGTGTGGACCACCCTCAACATCCAGCACCTGGAGAGCCTGAACGACGTGGTCAAGCAGGTCACGGGCGTGCGTGTCCGCGAAACCGTGCCCGACCGCATCGTGCGCGATGCGCAGGAAGTGCGCCTCATCGATCTGACCACCGAAGAACTGATCGACCGCCTGAAGGCGGGCAAGGTGTATCAACCGCACGTGGTGCCCCATGCGCTGAAAAACTTCTTTCGCGCGGGCAATCTGCACGCCTTGCGGGAGATGGCGCTCCGTGTGGTGGCAGACAACACCGACGACCAGTTGGAAGATTACATGGACCGCCATGACATCGCCGGTCCCTGGCCCGTCAACGACCGGATTCTGGTGTGCATCACGCCGAGTCCCAGCGGCGACCGGCTCATCCGCCGGGGTGTGCGCCGGGCGCAGCGATTGAAGGCGGAGCTTTATGTGGTGTACGTGCGCCGCCACCAGCTCACGGTGGAACAGGAGAAGATCCTGGCCGCGCACGTTCAACTCGCCCGTCAGCTGGAAGCGAAGGTGGCCGAGCTGCGCGGTGAGCGGGTGGCCGAAGCCATTCTCGCCTATGCGCGCGAACATCACATCACCGAGATTATCATGGGCAAATCGCGCCGGAGCCGCTGGCAGGAGTTGCGCGAGGGCTCCGTCATCACGCAGGTGCTGCGCGGCGCGGGCAGCATCGACGTGATGGTGGTGGCGCCGAACGAACCCGACTGAGGCACGAGTCAGGGCCGCCAGATGGCGAGCACCAACAGCACGGTCACGGCCGCCCCGGCGAGGCTCGGCACGAGCCCCCACGTCCAGTAGTCGCGCTGGCGAAGGCCCTGGCTCATCACCAGCAGCGCGGGCTTATTGGCCGCTCCCGTCACCGGCGTCATCATCAGCGCCGCCAGCAGGGTGACCACCAACGCATGCACCGGCATCCCGGCCGCATGGGCCACCTGGACGGCCACCGGCGTGAGCAGCGCCGCGGTGGCGATGTTGGACACCACCTGGGTCATCAGCGCGCCCAGCAGGAAAATGGCGATCACGGTGAGCGGCGGGTTCTGCCCGACCCCGTGGGCGAGAAACACGGCGACCCGCCCGGCGATGCCGGTGGTGGAAACGGTGGCCGCCACGGGCAGGACGGCGCCCAGCAGGATGGCCACCCGCCACTCGACCGCCGCGTAGGCCTCCTGCGGCGTGAGGACGCCGCTGGAAAGCGCCAGCGCCGCCCCGGCCAGCGCGGCGACGCCCAGATTGGCGATGCCGCTGATGGCCAGAAACAGAAACAGCGCCAAAGGCGCCAACGCCTTCCAGGCCTGCCGGGCCGGCGCCGGCAGCGATTGGCGGTCGCCGATAGGCACCACCACCTCGGTCGCTTCCAGACGGCCCAGGGTGTCGGGCAAACCCGTCACCAACAGGAGGTCGCCGGCCCGGAACCGCGTGGAGGCCAGCCGCCCCCGGACCGGTGCTCCTTGCCGCCAGATGGCCAGCAGCTGCACGCCCTGCTGACGGAGGTGCAGGTCCTGGGGACTTCGTCCCAGCCACGGGGACCCCGGAGGCAGCATGATTTCGCCGGCCTGTTGGGCGAGCAGTTCCGCATCGGCCGCGAGGAGGTCTTGCCCCACCGGCTCCAATCCGCCCATCTCCGACCAGCGGAGATGCTCGGCGGCCGGCGCCGACACCAGCAGGCGGTCATCGGCTTCGAGGCGCGTGGCGGGCCCGGCCGCCAAACGTCGACCCTGCCGTTCCACTTCCACCACGTCCACGCCGTAGTGGCGAAAGAGGGAAATGTCGGCCAGCTGTTGGCTGACCAACGGGCTCGTGGCCGGGATGTGCACCTCGCCGACGTATTGGCGCACGTCCAAGAACCGGCCCGGTCCATCGGCGGCCGGGCTGGGCCGGGCGGCCACGGCGTAGACCAGAGCCACGGCGAGAAATCCCAGTCCCAGCGGCAGCAGCTCGAAAAAACCGAGCGGCCGCTGGCCCAGGCGAATCAGGGCCGCATTGGCGACGATGTTGCCGCTGGTGCCGATGAGGGTCATGAGACCGCCGGCCATGGCACCCAGGGCCAGGGTGACGTAAAAGTTCTGGGCGGGTCGCCGCAGTCGGCGCACGGTGGTGGCCACCACGGGGATGAGGGCGGTGACGGCCCCGGTCGACTCCAGCAGCGCGCCGGTCAAGGCGCCGGCCAGGGTCAGGCCGACCTTCAGCCGGCGCGCCGAGCCCTGGGCGCCCCGCGTCAACAGGTCGGCCAAGCGGGCCATGAGCCCGCTCTTGCGGATGCCGGCCGCGACCACCATCATGCCCACCACCAGCCACACCGCGTCGTTGGAAAATCCGGTCAACGCCTGGCTTTCCGGAATGACGCGCAGTGCGACCAGGATCAGCAAACCCAGCAGGGCAGCCACCTCAATGGCCAGACGCTCGGTGAGATTGGCGACACCGATGAGGGCCAGGACGCCGAGAACCTCGAGCACGGGCAACAAACGGGCCCCTCCTCCTCAAAACTCTGGCGATTATACCAAGGAAGCGGGCGGCTCGGGGCCACCGCTTTCCGGACTGCCCCGCGGCGACTAATATAAAAACCGATCAGGGGGTGAGGGCGGTCACCGAGGTGCATGGCGTCTGCCCGCATGACTGCTACGACACCTGCGGTCTGTTGGTGCGGGTGGTCGACGGGCGGATTGCCGCCATTCGTCCCGATCCCGCCCAGCCCCTTACGCGCGACTTTCTCTGTCTGAAGGTCAACCGGTATCTGGAACGTCTCCACCATCCGGAGCGCGTGCTTTATCCACTCCGACGCACCGGGCCCAAGGGCGCGGGGACATTTGAACGGGTGAGCTGGGAGGAGGCGCTGGCCGAGATCGGTGGGCGCCTGCGGTCCGTGATCGACTGCTTTGGCGGCGAGGCGGTGCTGCCCTACAGCTTTGCCGGCAACATGGGGATTTTGGCCGGGGAGTCGATGGATGCGCGAGTCTTTCACGCGTTGGGAGCAAGCCGGCTCCTGCGCACCATTTGCACCGCCGCTTCCGGGGCGGCCCTGGATTATGTGTACGGCGCCCGGCTCGGTCCCGACCCCGAAACCATTCCCCGCGCCCGGCTCATCCTCCTCTGGGGATCCAATCCGGTGGCCACCAACGTGCACGAGCTGCCGCTGCTGGAGGAGGCGCGGCGGGCCGGTGCGGAAATCTGGACTATCGATCCGCTTCGGACCGAAACGGCCCGCCGCTTTGATCGTCATCTGCAACCCCGACCCGGCACGGACTTGGCGCTGGCGTTGGGACTCGGCCATGCGCTGGTGGAGGGCGGGCGCTATGCGGCCGCGTTCGTGGCGGCGCGGACCGAGGGTTGGGACGACTATCGGCGGGAGGTCGACGGCTGGACACTCGATCGGACCAGCCGCGCCACGGGCATCGCCGTGGGCGATTTGGCGGATCTGGCCGAGCGTCTGGCCACGGTCCGGCCGCTGCTCTTCCGCACCGGCTACGGCGTGCAGCGGCAGCGCCGGTCCATGCGGGTGGTGTGGGCCATTTCGGCCTTGAGCCTCCTCACCGGGTCGCCGGCCGACGTGGGCGGCGGCCATCTGCTCAGCAACGGCGACGCGTTTCCCCTGAATTGGGCCGCGCTGACTCGACCCGACCTGGCGCTTAGGCCGACGCGGGCGATCAACATGGTGCAGCTGGGCGATGCGCTCACGACCTTGGACAACCCGCCGGTGCAGGCCTTGGTGGTCTACAATTCCAACCCGGCCGCCACGGCGCCCGATCAGGCGGTCGTGCTGCGGGGTCTGGCCCGCGAGGATCTGTTCGTCGTCGTCCACGAACAGATGCTGACCGACACCTGCCGGTATGCCGATTTTGTCCTGCCGGCCGCCATGGCGATGGAAGTGTGGGATCTGCACACGTCTTACTGGCATCGCTATATTCAGCTCAATCGGCCCGCCGTGCCGCCTCCCGGTGAAGCCGTCTCCAATCCGGAGTTCTTTCGCCGGCTGGCGCGGGCGCTCGGCCTGAACCACCCGGCGCTCGGGGAGAGCGACGAGGACTTGATGCGGGCGGCGCTCAGGACGGAACACCCGTGGCTTGCCGGCATCACGCTGGAGAGTCTGCTCGCCCATCCGATCCAACGGGTGCGGCTGGCGCCGGAGGCGCGGCCCTTTGTCGATACGGCGGTGCCGACGCCGTCCGGTCGCCTGCGGCTGGCCCCGCCCGCGGCGGGCGCGGGCGAGGAGGATGCGGACGAGGCCGACGGCGGCCATCCCTTCCACTTCATCACGCCGTCGGTGCGCGAGACGATCAAGTCCAGCTTCGCCAACGTGGCCAGCCTGAAGGTGCGGCGGCCGGTGCCCGAGCTGTTGATGCATCGGGACGACTTGGCGCGCCTGCACATTGCGCCGGGGGACACGGTGCGGGTGTTCAACGACCGGGGAGCCACGTGGCTCAAGGCGGTGGAGAGCGATGTGCCGCCGGCGGGCACGGTGGTGAGCTACGCTGTGCGCTGGAATCACGAGGCGCGCGGCACCAACGTCAATCAGCTCACCAGCCAAGCGTTGGCCGACGGCGGCGGGGGTGCGACATTCTACAGCACCCGGGTCTCGGTCGTCCGAGACCCGGACTGACGGAAACGGTTCCGAGGGGGATCCCGGGTCGGGACGAACCGGGTAAGGGCTAGGAGGCGGCATGCTCGGGGATGCGGACCAGAGCCCGCACCGGTGAGCGCCACACCCATAGGGGAGCGGCCAGACTGCCGAGCGCGCCCAGGATGAGCGTGGGCCGAATGCCCCAGTGGGCGCCCAGGTACCCGCCCAAGAGCGAGCCCAGCGGCATGACGCCCCAGACGATGAACCGCATGCTTGCATTCATGCGCCCCATCAGCCGGTCCGGCGTGATGGCCTGGCGCAGACTCACCTGGTTGATGTTGTAGACCGTACTGCCGAAACCGCCGAGACAGGAGGCGGCCGCCACCAGACCGAGGGCCACCAGCCGGGGACCGGATGTGGCGGCCAGCACGACCGCGTACGCGGCGGAGGCGACGCTGCCCAGGATGATGGTCGATCCGGTCCCCCGGCGACCGGCCAAGCGTCCCGCGGCGGTCGCTCCCACCACCGCGCCGATACTGCCCACGGCATAGACGGCCCCCAAGTCCAGGGGCGAGAAGGAAAGCCCATGGACCATAAAGAGAACGGCCACCGCCATCATGACGTTGCCGAAGAGATTGGCCGTGGCCGTGCACCCGGCGATGGCGCGGAGCAGGGGACTGCCCACCACCACCCGCAGCCCTTCGGCGATGTCGGCCCGGAGCGATCCGGCAGATCGCGGCCGGGCCGCGTCCCGGTGGCGCATGCTGAGCAGAGACGCCACCGAGATGGCATAGGACAGAGCGTCGCCGCCCAGTGCCAGGGGGGCGGACAAGGCCTGTACCAAGAGGCCGCCGAGGCCCGGGCCGGCCACCTGACTGACCGAGCGGCTGACCTCCAGGGCCGAGTTGGCGGGAACCAGAAGGTCGCGGGGCACGAGGCGGGGCAGGTAGGACTGGTAGGCCACGTCAAAGACGACGGTCATGCAGCCGATCAAAAAGGCGTCCGCATCCAGGCCCGGCAGCGTCAGGCGATTGACAAGGCGCAGGACCGGAATCGCGCCGAGCAGCAGAAATCGCACCGCGTCGGCCCCGATCATGAGCGTGCGCCGCGGCGCCTGGTCCACCAGAGCGCCCGCCAAGAGGCCGACCAGCAAAAACGGCGCCGTCAGGGCCGCGCCCAGCACGCCCATCGCCAACGGGCCGGCGTGTAAGAGCAGGACGGCCGTCAGCGGCAGGGCGACGGTGGTGATGGAACTACCCAGCTCCGAGATGCTCTGACCGCCCCAGAGCTTGAGAAAGTCGCGCTGGGCCCAGAGTCCGCTCCTGGCCATGACCTTCCCCCTTGGGCGCGAATGTTCCGACGAAGAGCCCACTCCCAAGACGCATGGGGCCGCACGGGCGCGGGGGGCGGCGAACTACGGCACGGCTAGTGTAGCATAGGGACCGGACCCCCTCCGCCCAGTCCCAAAGCGTCCGGAGCCCGGGCCGTCGGCGTTTCTCCAGCTTTTGTTCAGGGAACGTTGACGTGGACTTAATGGATTGGGCGTAGCGTCGTGAACCATGGACAGCACCATCCGTTCGCCCGCCGAGTTTCCGGCGGCTCCCAGGCTTTTGTCATCGAATCGCCACGTCTACATGGTGGACTGGGCTCGCGCCCTCACCATTCTGGCCGTGGTGGCGGTCCATGCGGTGCGGTTTGGCGCCCAGGCGGCGGCGCCGGCCAGTGAAGGTCTGGTGCAACTCTGGCTCCAGGTTGGGCGCGAAGTGTTCATGGCGGTCACCGGCTTTGTCCTGGTGTATGCCTATCAGGGCAAGCCGCTTCCCTATGTCAGATTTGTGCACAAGCGGTTTTTGAACATCGGCGTGCCCTACCTGATTTGGCTCACCGTGTTTTTGGCCATGACGGTCCCGATCTGGCCGCTCACGCAGTTCGGCGGCGCTTGGCTTGCGGTCCTGCCGACCGGCAACGGGCATCTCTATTACCTGGTGATTACGTTCCAGTTCTATCTGCTCCTGCCCCTCTGGCTTCTGCTCCAGCGCCGCGTCCCCGCCTGGCTCTTGGTGGGCTCAACCTTCGCCATGCAGGTGGCGGGATTCACGCTGGCCCAGCATGGTCAGGAGTGGGCGGCGCCACCGTTGCTGTTCGTGACCTACTTGTTTGACTTTGCGCTCGGGGCGTCGGCGGCCAAAGAGTGGGCCAGCGTGCGGGCGTGGGCCGTCCGTCGCCGCCGCCGACTTCTGGTCCTGGCGCCGCTGGGCATGGCCGGGGTGGCGGTCGTCTATGCCCTGGCCATACGGGCCGGGACGGCACCGGTGGCGGCAGCCACCGTCTTTCAGCCGCTGACGCCATTTTACACGGCAGCGATCATGGGCGCCATTCTGGCCGCGGGAACCTGGTTCGAGGAGCAGCGCGGCCACTGGCCGCGCCTGTCTTCCCTGGTTCTGGTGGTCGCCGACGCGTCGTTCGGCATCTATTTGGTGCACATGGTCATTCTCCATGCCGCGACGACTTGGGCCTGGCATCATGCCGGCGGACTCGGACCTTGGGGCGTGAGCCTGTTCGCCTTCGCGGCCGCGCTCTTAGGCAGTATCGCCTTTGTCCGGCTGGTGCGGCGCACGCCGGTCGCTCCTTATCTGATTGGACAGACACGTTGGACCCCGCCGACAAGACGACCGATGCCTCGGCCCGATGCCGCCCCCGAGTGAAGCGCGGCCCGGACGGGGATCCCGCGGGGCGGTGCCGCAGGCTGGCAAGCGCTTCTACGAGGCCGTCAACCCTCCGCCACCCGAGCGTCGACCCACGGAATTCGCGGGGTCCCGCGCTGGTCCGAGATCTGCCGCTTGTTGACGGCGGCGGCGCGCCCGTGGGGGACACCGTATGTCAACCGGTAGGGAGTGGGGGGCAGTGGATATAGAGGCTGCCAGGCGAAGGAGTCGGGCTCGTGAGCCCATGGGGAACCGACCGCCTCGCCCGGCGGTCCAGGGGTCGCCGCCGCGACGGTTAGCCTCGTTGTTTCACTAAGGCCACGGGATCTGGGGTCCTAAAAGCGCGGAAAGGCCCGCCCCGTCTGGGATAATGGGATTGTCAGGTCCCCATTTTCCGGGAGAGGGAGGGCACTTCGTACGTGCATCGTACCACATTCCATCCCCGCCCCCAGGTCGCCCTCGGCGGCGACCGGATCGTGAGCCATGCGGGCGCCCGCCTCCTGTCCAATCTGGCCGATGCCCTCGGCTTAACGGCGGGGCTCTCGGAGGCCCTGGAACCGACGAAGCAACGGCAGCGAGGCCACGATCGTGGCCTCGTGTTCATCAACCTGGCCACGGCAATGGCCGATGGGGTTACGACCTTGAGCGACCTCGACCTGTTCCGCCAGCAACCGGCGGTCTTTGGCGCCCTAGCGTCGATGCCCACCACCTGGCGGACGTTGGCCGCCGTGGATGAGGCGGCGGCCCGCATCGCGACCGCCCGGGCCGTCGCCCGCGCCCGGGCGTGGGCGGCGGGGACGGACCCCGGCTTCTACGTC
>DAHVOH010000058.1 GCA_027318915.1 Clostridiales bacterium | reverse complement strand
CCGCCCCCGGGCGCTGCCGGCCGTGGGCTTATGGCGGGATCTGGAGGCGTGGGCGGGCGCCCGGGCTCACAGCGAGCCGGCGCATGAGAATCGCCGGGTGGCCGGACTCGGGCTGCACTGGGTGCACCGGCCGGGATCCGGCCCGCCGTTGGTGTTGCTGCACGGGGCCTACGGCAGTTGGCGGCATTGGCAGCGCAATCTGGACGGCTTGGCTCAGGCCTTCGATGTTTGGGCTCTTGACCTGCCCGGCTTCGGCGAGTCGGACGATTGGCCCGCGGACTTTGTGTATGCGGCGTATGTGGATCTCATCGGCCATGCCGTCCGGGATTTGGCCCTCGGTCCGGTGGTGCTGGGCGGATACTCGTTCGGCGCGGCGTTGGCGGCGCGCCTGGCGTCGGAGCACCCGTCCCTGGTAGACTCCCTGCTGCTGGTGGCCCCGGTGGGCCGCGCGGGCGACCCCGCCGGCCATCACCGCATCGCCGAACGACACTTCCGGCCGTCGGCGTCGTTGGACGAACGGTTGGCGGTCGTGCGCGACAATCTGGCGGCTCTGCATTTTTACGAGGGGAGACGTCTCCAGGAGGACGAGCGCACCGTCCGCATGACCTATCTCAATATTGTCCGCACCCGCCTCGGACCCCGGCGCATGCGCGCGGAGGGGCCGCGGGTTCCGCTGCTGGAGGTGCTCCGCGGGTTGCCGGGGTCTCGGACGCTGATGGTGTGGGGCGCGCACGATCCGTTCTGCCAGCCGTCGGTGGACGCTTGGGCCAAAGCGTGTCGGGACGCGGTCCCCGGGGCCCGGTGGGCGCTTATGGCCGAGGCGTCGCACTGGTGCCAGTATGAGCGTCCGGCGGAATTCAATCGCCTCGTCACGGCGTGGATGACCCGGGTGCCCGCAGCTCGGGGCGGAGGAGGAGGGACGCATGCCTGAAGAGCACCCGGAGAGCCGCTCTCGGGCCGCACGCGGCGGTTCGGCGGACGAATCGGGCAACGCCCGGATCGAGCGCCTGTTGAGGCCGCGATCCGTGGCGCTGGTGGGAGCCTCGCCGACATCGCGCTACGGCCTACGCCTGCTGCGGAACTTAAAGCGGCGCGACTGGTCGGGCCGGCTGTACGGCGTCCATCCACGGCACCGCAGCGTGGAAGGGGTGCCGTGCGTGCCCCGGCTCCGGGATTTGCCGGAAGCGGTGGACCTGGTGGTGGTGGCGACCTCCGCTCCCTCCGTGGCGGCCGTGCTGGACGACGCCGCGGTCGCCGGCGCCGGGGCGGCCATCGTCCTCGCGGCAGACGTGGCGGAGGAGAGCGCCCGGACTTGGCGCACCTCCGGGCTGGCCATCTTGGGCCCCAATTGCCTGGGCTACGTGAGCTTGGCTGGCCAAATCACGGCACCATGGTCCATCGGGCTGCCGGAACGGCCCTGGATCGGACCCGGCGCCGGCGTGGTCTCCCAGAGCGGCAACCTGAGCAACCACCTGCTCAACGCCCCGTCCGGCCTCCGGTGCGCCTTTGTGGTCTCGTGCGGGAATCAGTGGGGTGTCACGTTGCCGGAGCTTTTGACCTGGATGGCGGGAGAGGCGGATGTCCACGTGCTCGGCTGCATCGTGGAAGGGGTGCCCGACGCGGATCAGTTTCTGCGCGCCGCCGCCGCCGCGGCCCAGGCCGGCAAACCCCTGGTGGTGCTGCCGCTCGGCCGGAGCGCCCTGGGACGACGCGCCGCCCGTGCGCACACCGGCGTGTTGGCCCGCGACGCCGACTGGTGGACCGCGGCTCGGCGCCGGGTGCCGTTTGCCCAAGCCGGCGACTTGGAAGAGTTTGTCGCCTTGTTGAAGCTGCTGGAGTGGACACCGAACCCGGGCGGGCGCCAGGTCGCCTTCGCGGCCAGCTCGGGGGGCGAAGCGGGCCTCATAGCCGACTTGGCCGCCGCGGCGGATCTGCCTCTCCCTTCCCTGAGCGCCACCACGACGGCTGAACTGAAGCGTCTGCTGCCCGCGTACTTGGAGCCGGCCAATCCCCTGGATTACGGCGCCGTGACGTGGGGGACGGTGGAGCCCTACACCGGCGCCATCCGTGCCCTGGCGGCCGACCCGAGCGTGGGCTTCGTGGGCGCGGTCCAGGATTATCCGGGCCACGCCGACGGGGTGCCGGCCTGGGAGACCATGCTCACGGGCGACGGCACGGCCCATCGCGACACCGGCACGCCGATTGCCGTCGTCACCACGCTGGGCGGCGTTCCGGCCGAATACCACGAGCGCGCCGAGACTCTGGGCGTGAAAATCTTCTGCGGCTTGCGGCCCACCGTGGCGGCGCTGGCGGAGGCGCGCCGCCTGCAGGCTCGGGGTCTTTTCCCCGCCGCCGCGCCCCGAGCGGCTGGGGCCGCGGGCGGTCCGCCGGGCCCTGGACCGTGGAACGAGTACGAGGCCAAGCAGTTTCTCAGCCGATGGGGGATTCCGATCCCCCGGGGGGAGGTGGTGGCCGCGGGTGCGGATGTGGCCGCGGCGGCCGACCGCATCGGGTATCCGGTGGTCCTCAAACGGCTCGGGGTGGCGCACAAGTCGGAGGCGGGGGCGGTGGCGATCAATCTGGGCCATGCCGATGCCGTCCGCGCCGCCGCCCACGACATGGAGCGGCGGGTGCCGCCGGAGGGACTGCGCGGGGCCCACTGGCTGGTCGAAGCCTATGTGCCCGACCGCCTGGAGTGGTTTGTCGGCGGTTCGACCCGCACCGGCGTCCTGACGACGGGCCTGGGCGGCGTGTCGGTCGAGATCTGGCGTGATGTGGCGCCGCTGCTGTTGGACGCCGATGAACGGGAAATTGGGGAAGCCCTGCGCTCGGTCCGGGCCTTTCCGCTGCTGGAGGGACATCGGGGCCAGCCCCCCCGCGACATCGAAGCCGTCGTGGCGGTAATAGGGCGCGTGTCGGCGTTTCTGACCGCGCACCGGAATCGGATGCTGACCGTGGACATCAACCCACTCCTGGTCGGGCCGGTCGGCGCCGGAGCGCTGGCGGCCGATGCGCTGCTGCTGGAAGGCGGCGCGTGAGCCGACGGCCCCGGCCTCAGCCGGGGCCTGCGGACGACGGGGGGGCGGCACCGACGGGTCGGCCGGGCGTCCTGTTGACGGCGAGCGGGCCCGCCGGGACAATGCAGAAAAGGGCCCGAAGACCCGTGCGGTCGCGTCCGCGCCGCACATCGCGAGAGGGGGCGCCCATGGACTTCAACTATTCCCCGGAACAAGAGCTGCTCCGCGAAGCCGCCCACGACCTCTTCCAGGAGATCGGCGGGCCGTCGGCGGCGCGACGAGCCTACCGGGACGGAGCCGCCGTCGCCTCCGGTCTTCAGCGGCGGCTGGCGGAACAGGGCTTACTGGGGGCATCCGTGCCCGAGGAGGCGGGTGGCAGCGCCTTGAGCCCGCTGGACGTGGCGCTGATTTTTGAGGCGGCCGGGCAGACGCTCCTGCCCTATCCCTTGGTGGAGACGTATGTGGCCGGTTCTTTGCTCTCCCGCTTTGGATCCGCGCGCCTGCAGAGCCGACGGATGGCGCGTCTGGCCGAGGGAATGGATCTGGTGACGGTGGCGTGGGGCAGTCCGGACGGGCTGTGGAGCATGCGGGGAGTCCAGGCCGACGCCCGTTCGGGCGCCATCCGTCTCTATGGACGGCGCACGTTTGTGCCTTTTGGGATGGCGGCCGGCTGGGCCGTGGTGCCGGTCGAATGGAAGGCGGACGGCAGCTTCGCGGTGGCCTTGGTGGACCTCAACCGGGACGGGGTGACGGCCTTGGCTCTCCACGCTCTGGACGGCTCCTGCCCGCTCGCGACGCTCGATTTTCACGGCTGTGAAATCGAGGCGGCGGAGGTGCTGACCGGCGCCGGCCGGTCCTGGACGGCGGCGGTGCGTCTGGGCTGGGTGTTATTGGCCCAGGAGGCGCTGGGCGCCACCGAGCAGGTGTTTTGGCAAACCGTGGAGTACGTCAAGGTCCGCGAACAGTTTGGACAGCCGGTGGGCCGCTTCCAAGCCGTCAAGCACACGGCCGCCGACGACTATCTGCTGGTGGAGAGTGCGCGCGTGGCCAACCGGTACGCGGCCTGGAGACTGGCTGAGGAAGAGGACGACGCCGCTCTTTACGCCGCCATGGCCAAGGCGTACGCCTCCGACATGGCCCGCCGGGTGACGGGCGACGCCATTCAGCTCCACGGCGGCATCGGCTACACCTGGGACAGCGACGTCCACCTGTACTTCAAGTGGGCCTGGCGCATCGCGGCGCAACTGGGCACCGCCGTCGCGCTGCGCGCTCGGATGGCGCGCACGCTGCTGGAGGAGGACGTCTGAACGGGCCCGAACCCGTGGGGGCCGCCGGGCATACGGCGAGAGGAGCCAGGGGATGGACATCGGGTTCACCGCGGAGCAAGAGCGGTTTCGCGTCAAGGTGCGGGAGTTTCTCGACGAGGTGCTGCCGCCGGGCTGGGGCACGCCTCGGCATCCGGCGCCGGTCACGGAACGGGAACAGGCCGAAGTGGGGCTCTGGTGGGAGAAAACCCTCTATCAGCACGGCATGGCGGGCTTGTCCTGGCCGCGTGCCTATGGAGGGCAGGGACTGACGTGGGCGGAAGAAGTCATCTTCGCCGAGGAGTGTGCCCGGGCCGGCGCGCCCGAGGGCGTCAACGGCCTGGGCAAAGGGCTTTTGGGTCCCACGCTGCTGGTGGAAGGAACGGAAGAGCAGAAGCGCCGGTTCCTGCCCCCGCTGCTGGCCGGCGAAGAAATTTGGTGCCAAGGCTATTCGGAACCCAACTCCGGATCCGATCTGGCGTCGCTGCAAACGCGCGCGGAGTTGGTGGGAGATGAATGGGTCATCACGGGGGAGAAAATCTGGACATCCAACGCGCACCTGGCCGACTGGTGCTTTGTGCTGGCCCGTACCGATCCCGCCGCGCCCAAGCACCGCGGCATCAGCTTTCTGCTGGTGCCGATGCGGCAGGCGGGAGTGCGGGTGGAGCCGCTGGTGCAAATCACCGGGGAGGCCCACTTCAACAGTGTGCACTTCGACGGCGCGCGCACGGATCGCGCCCATGTGGTGGGGGCCGTCAACGACGGCTGGCGCGTGGCCAACACCATTCTCTCGTTTGAGCGCGGGGTCACCATCGTCGGCCGCTATGCCGACTATATGCGCGAGTGGGAGGCGATCGTGGCCGCGGCCCGCACGCTGGGCGGCGAAGAGGGGCCCTGGATCCGCGACGGCCACTTTCGCCAGCGGTTGGTGGAGCTGTGGAGCGAGATCCAAATCCTGCGCCTGCACGGCTATCAGGTCATCACCCAGTTGGAGCAGCAGCATCGCCTCGGACCGGAAGCGTCCATGCTGAAGCTGTACTACAGCGAGATGCACAAGCGGCTCGGCGACCTGGCCATGGACGTGCTGGGGCCGGCGATGCCGCTGTGGGACGGCCTGGAGAGCGTGGGGGGAAGCGCCCTGCACCGCGCCTTCTTCGCGGCCCGGGCGGAGGTGATCTTTGCCGGCACCTCTCAGATTCAACGCAATGTCATCGCCGAGCGGGTGTTGGGCCTGCCGCGGGACGACCGCCGGTAGCCGCCGCGTCGATCGCGCCGTCATCCTTCCCGGCGCCGCGGCGGCGGGGGCCAGGATGAGTTCGGGCGTCGGGCCGCGCCACGCTCCGGGCGGGCAGGGATGGGCGGCCCGAGCCGAGAAGGTGTGACCAGGCCATGGCCCGTGGCGCCGATGGCCGAAGAGAGGGGGCACTTTTATGGCGACGACTTTGCCCGACGTCTATTCATCGTGGCGCTGGCGCAGCATCGGTCCCCACCGGGGCGGCCGCGTCTCGGCCGTGGCGGGGGATCCGACCCGGCCGCTGGTGTTTTATTTCGGCGCCTGCGCCGGGGGCGTGTTCAAGACCGAGGACGCCGGCATCACCTGGCGCAATGTGTCGGACGGCTACTTCACCAGCGCGTCGGTGGGGGACATCGCCGTGTCGCCGTCGGATCCCGACGTGGTCTATGTGGCCATGGGGGAAGCGCATATCCGGGGCAACGTGGTAGCGGGCGACGGCGTGTACAAATCCACCGACGGCGGCCGGTCGTGGGCCCACCTGGGCTTGCGGGACACCCGCCACATCGGTCGCATCCGCGTCCATCCGAAGAATCCGGACGTCGTCTACGTGGCCGCGCTGGGCCACGCGTTCGGCCCCAATCCCGAGCGGGGCGTGTATCGCTCCGTCGACGGCGGCCGCACCTGGGAGAACATTTTGCGCCGGGACGAAGAGACCGGCGCCATCGATCTGGCGCTGGACGTGACCAATCCCCGCCACCTGCTGGCCTCGCTCTGGCAGGCGCGGCGGTATCCGTACAAACTGGAGAGCGGGGGGCCGGGCAGCGGCTTGTTTCGCTCCGTCGACGGCGGCGACACCTGGGAGGAAATCAGCCGGTTTCCGGGACTGCCGGCGGGGACATTGGGCAAGATGGGCGTGGCCATTTCGCCGGCGCGGCCGGAACGGTTCTGGGCGCTGGTCGAGGCCGAACACGGGGGCCTCTACCGGAGCGACAACCGCGGGGACACCTGGGCGCTCGTCAACGACACCCACGAACTGCGCGCGCGGTCGTTCTATTACAACCATGTCTTCGCCGATCCCAAGAGCGCGGACACGGTGTACGTGCTCAACTTCAACATGTGGAAGTCGACTGACGGCGGCCGCCAGTTCGACAATGTGCCGACGCCGCATGGGGACAACCATGGCCTGTGGATCGATCCCGAGAACCCGGATCGTTTGATTGAGGGCAATGACGGCGGCGCCGCCGTGTCGCTGAACGGGGGGCGCACGTGGTCCAGCATCTACAACCAGCCCACGGCGCAGTTCTACCACGTCACCACCGACGGCCGGTTTCCCTATCGGGTGTATGGCGCGCAGCAGGACAACTGGACGCTTTCCGTGCCCAGCCGAAGCGATCTGGCCGGCATCGGCTGGCGCGAGATCTACGAGGTGGGCGGCGCCGAGTCCGGATACATCGCCGTCAACCAGGACGATCCCGACATCGTCTATGCGGGCAGTTCCGGCGGCGGGGAGGGCGGACGCTTGACCCGTTACGACCATCGCACCCGGCAGCGCCGCGACGTGACGGCGTGGCCGCAGAAGACCGCGGGCCTGGCGGCCAAGGACTACACCTACCGCTTTCAGTGGACGGCCCCCATCCTGCTGAGCCCGCACGACCAGCGCACCGTGTATTCCTGCGCCAACGTGGTGTTCCGGTCCCGGAACGAGGGCGCCGCCTGGGACGTCATCAGCCCTGATCTGACGCGCCACGACCCGGACAAGTTGGGGCCGTCGGGCGGACCGATCACCACGGACCAAACGGGCGTCGAAGTGTACTGCGTCGTGTTTGCGCTGGCGGAGTCGCCGCTGGTGCCCGGGGCTGTTGTGGGCGGGATCCGACGACGGGCTCATCCATGTGAGCCCGGACGTGGGTGAGACCTGGACGAACGTCACCCCGCCCGCCGACCTGCTGCCCGAGTGGGCTCTCATCAGCCTCATCGAGCCCTCGCCCCATGATCCGGACACCGTCTACGTGGCGGCCACCCGCTACAAATGGGACGACAACGCGCCGTACCTGCTGAAGAGCCGCGACTTGGGCCGGACCTGGACCCGCATCGATGCCGGCATCGACGCGGACGACTTCACGCGGGTGATTCGCGCCGATCCGGTCAAGCCGGGACTGCTGTTTGCCGGGACCGAGTCCGGCGTGTACGTGTCGTGGGACGACGGCGCGCTCTGGCATCGGCTGCAGTTGAACCTGCCGGTCGTGCCCATCCACGATCTGGCCATCCGGGATGACGACCTGGTGGCGGCGACGCATGGGCGAAGCTTCTGGATTCTCGACGACATCAGCGGCTTTCGCCAGGACGTCCCCGAGGACGGCCCGGTGCTGTTCCCACCCAAGCCGACCGTTCGCTTCCGCATGTCCGGGCGGTTCCTGGTGCCCAAAGACCTCCAGATTGAGCACCCGACCATCGTGTTGGAGGCGCCCGCGGGCGACAGTTATTATCTGCTGGCAAAGGGCGAGAACGGCGAGGCGCCGGTTTTTGCCGACCGGGGCCAGAACCCGCCCCAGGGCGCGGTCCTGCACTACGTGGTGCCGGACGGCGTGGAGCAGGACGCCGTGGCCACGCTCACCATCCGCGACCCGGCGGGAGCGGTGGTCCGGACCTTCACCAGCGCCGCCGACAGCCAGCCGGCGCTGTCGGCGACGCCCGGCGCCCACCGATTCGTCTGGAATCTCCGCTATCCCGGTCCGGACAAGCTGGACGACGCCGACCTGTTCATGGGCGAGGCCGACGGAGCCCTGGTGGTCCCGGGCACTTACCGCGCCGAGCTGGCCATCGGCGGCCGAACCGTCTCCGTCCCCCTGGTGGTGACGGCCGATCCCCGCACGGCGGCTTCGGCCGATGACTTGGCCGCGCAGCGTGACTTCGTCACCGACGCCGTCACGGTGCTCAATGAACTCCGGTCGGCGGTTCGCCAGAGTCGGGCGGCCAAGGCCAGCGCCGACGCCTGGGTCAAGCGCAGCGAGGGTTTGGCGGGCCACGAAGCCGTCGCCGCTCAGGTGGAGGGGCTTCGCACCCGCATCGACGCCGTCGAGGGTCAGCTGGCCAAACCGGTTCCGCCGAAAGGGCTCCGGCCGATGGCGCTCGGCCCGCGGCTGGAGGACCAGCTGATGCATCTGCGCACCATCGCCGATACGGCCGACTATGCGCCCACGGCCCAGACGCGCGCGCTCTTCCAGGAATGCCGGACCCGGACCGCGGAGCTCATCGCCGAATTGGGGCGGGTCGTGGCCGCGGAGCGTGAAGCCTTGGCCGAGGTCTTGACCCGGGCCGAGGTGCCCGTGATCTGAGCGGAGAAATCCAGCAGGCAGGCGACGCCGCCGCACATCCGGACGCGGATGTCGGGCGGCGTCGGTGCGTGCGGTGGGAATCCCGAGCGGCGGGCGGCGCGGCGCAGACTTTGTTGGCTAGATGACGCCGGCGGCCGCGAGCGCGCCCCGGATCCGCTCCTGGGCGGGGCCGTCCACGGCGGCGCTGGGCTGGCGCACCAATCCCCCGGAGCGCCCTTGGGCCGCCAGCGCATACTTGACACGAGCCGGCATGTTGGGGCCCTCGACGGCGCGCCAGACGCTCAGGAGGTCTCGGTGCAGAGCGCGCGCCCGATCCAGGTCGTTGGCTTGGGCCGCCGCCCACAGGCTCACCGTCTGCTTGGGCAGCACGGTGAGGATGGCGGCGATGGCGCCGCGCGCACCCAGCAGAAAAGACGGCAGCAGCAGGTCGTCGATGGCCGTCATGATGCGATCCTCCGGATCGGCCATGGCCAGCAGGTCGGCCAGCTTGTGCATGTCGCCGCCGCTCTGCTTGACCCCCACCACCAACGGCTCGGTGCGGAGAATGCGAATCAGCACCGCGGGCTCCAGAAACGCCCAGGGCACCACATTGTAAATCAGGATGGGAAGCTTGACCGAGGCGGCGATGGCTTGATAAAAGGCGAGGCTCGCGTCCGCGTCGGGAGGAAACAAGTAGTGGACCGGAGTGACCTGCAGTCCGGCGATTCCCGTCTCCTTCACCGCCCGTCCATAGTCCACGGCGACGCGGGTGGAGTTCTGAATCACGCCGCTGATGACGGGACAGCGGTCCCGGACCTGATCCACCACGATTTGCGCCGCCCGGCGGGATTCCTCGAGGGTCAAACCGGCTCCTTCGCCGGTGGACCCGGTCACGCAAAGACCATCCACCCCACAGTCCAGCAGATACTCGACCTCATCCCGGAGCGCCCGCTCGTCCACCTCGTCCGCTGACGTGAACGGGGTCACCATGGGCGGCACAATGCCCGACACCATCATCCGAACCCTCCTTGTCCTCCTTGTCTTCTTCCGCGGCCGGACCACCACGAACGCGGGACGGGGACGGATCAGGACCAAAGGCGGAACGGTCTCGGACGCGCCGAGTCCGTCGGGCCCGTCCCTCGGTGAAGAGGGCTTCGGCGGCGCTCCGGCGATTCCTGTCGGCGTGGCTCCGAAACCCGTGGCCACGGCGGAGGCCGGGCGTCTCGGGGATCAAAAGGCGCCGGGGTGCAGGCAGGCGTCCCGGGCCCAGCGGAGACCCTGGTCGAGATGCTGGGCAAGCGTCCCCCCGTCGTCGACGGAGGCCAACATGCCTGCGATGAGGGCATCGCCGGCACCCAGAGTGTCGACCGCCGGCCCGGACAGGGGATGCGCCGGGGCTTCAGCCACGGTGTCGTCCCACCAGACGACGACACCGCGGCGCCCGCGGCTGACGACTACGCGCCGCGGGCCGTTGCGGGCCACGGTCTCGGACAGGCGTCGCGCCTCCGCGTCCGTGGTCTCGTCGCCGACAGAAATGAAGGCGTACGTCAACCGACCCAAAAGCTCTTTGGTCGCCGCGGGGGACGCGTCCGGCAAGTGATAGCCGAAGTCGCAGGACAAGCGCGCGTCTATGCCTTCCACGAAACGCGCCACGCGCAGCGCGTGGCCGTTGGTGGAGAGGTGGACGAGCGGGCGTTCTCGAGAGAGCAGTTCGCGGAGGTCCGGCTCCAGGGGCGGCTCACCGCTCACGCCATAGTCTTCGCCGATGATGCGGGGTTCGCCGTCCGGACCCGGGGCAATGCGGCTCACCCCGGTCCGACCGCCCGGGACAACGCGCAGGAAGCGAAGGGAGCCGCCGAGACGCGCCAGCTCCCGGCGAATCAGGGTGCCGTCGGCATCGTCTCCCACCGAGCCGCAGTACACGGCCGCATGATGGTGCTGCAGGCACTGGGCGACGACATTGAACACATTGCCGCCGGCAAACGTTCGCCGGATGGGCGCCGGGTAGCGGTCGACACAGTTGTCGCCGATGCCCACCACCATGTCAGAAGGCTCCCCAGGTCGCCGACACCTTGCCCATGTAGCGCCGCTCGTCGACGTCGTGCCCCATCTTGGCCGCCATCCACATGACCCACAGTTCCGTGGCGATGAAGAGCGGGTACGGCGCCATCAGCTCGGAGAAGGAGCCGTCGTGGCGACTGTCAAAAGTCAGCACCGAAGCCTGCCGCTCGTCCAGGAAGCGCGCCACGTTCTCCGCGGCGGGACGCGTCGCGTCTTCGCCCAGCAGGAGGACAAAAGTCGGGCCGCCCGGGTGAACAATTTCCATGGGCCCGTGGTAGAATTCGCCGCTGTGCAGGATGGTCGCATGCGTCCACAGGTTTTCGATGATGACGCTGAGGGCCAGTTTGTAGCCGAGCCCGTACTGAGGGCCGCCCGCCACCACGTAATAATGGTCGGCCAGGTCGCCCGCCAGCGCCTCGGCGCGAGCGCCCGCGGCGACGCGGATGGCACCGGCCCGATCGGGGAAGCGATGCAAGTCGCGGCGCAGTTGAGCGGCCGTCTCCCCCGATTCCCCGCGGAGACGCAGCAAGTGAGCCCCGAGCAGATAGACGGCCGTGAGCGGCGCGATGTAGACGGCTTTGGAGCGAAAAGCCACCGTGACATCCGCCAGTCCGGCCAGCGGGCTCGCGTCGGAATCGGTGAGGGCCAGCACGAAAGCACCCGCGTCCCGCCCGCGGCGCACGGTGTCCAGCACCTCGGGCGTTTGGCCCGAGTAGGACGTGGCCACGATGGCCGTACCGGCCAGACTACGCGCGCCGGTCGGCACTTCCCAGCCGTTCCTGGCGTGCATATCGAGCTCGGAGTATCGCCCGAGCAGGTATTGGAGGCCCATGAGCGCCGACAGCGAGGCGCCTCCGCCCACGCCGTAGATGCGCCGGATGTTGGTGCGCACCATCGTCTCGGCGGCCGAGGCGAGCGTCGCCTCGGCGTGGTCGAACAAAAACTGCATGGAGGGAGCGATGACATCACTGGTAAAAAACAGACTCGCATCTTGGATAGCCGGCACGGGGATCCTCCTCCTGACAATCTGTGTGGGCGGCGGCCGCCGGAGCCCCGCCCGAGAGACCGCTGCCGTGGACAGCCGGTCTCGGAACGGGCGATGGCGCGGAGCGACCGGCCCGGGTTCCGTGGGGAGCGTCCGCGATCGCGTCGGGTCCACGACCGCCCGGACCTGGTGGCGGGCCGGAGCGCCCTTACCCGCGGCCGGCCTGCCGGCGGCTCACAATCCAGTGCCCTCCGCTCAGCGATCCGATCCACACCGCCCCGCCCACCCCGGCCAGCGCGGCGAGGCCAAGCACCCGTCCCCCGAATCCCGAGGCCAGCAGGGCGCCGAGAGGCACCACCGCCAGCCGCGCCGCCCACACGGTGAGGAGGGCGGCCACCGCGTATCGGAGAACCAGGGTCGGCGATAAAAACCGGTCCGGGAGCAGCCGGCGATGAAACAAATAATACAGGGTCATCCCGGCGGCCATCCAGCTGGCGATGCTGGTGGCGAACGCCAGCCCCGCGGCGCCCAGGGGGTGGATGAGGAGCAGATCGCCGGCAATGTTGCACGCGACCGTGACCGTGCTGATGGCGATCATGGGACGCACGGCGCGCAGGGCAAACAGGCTTCGGCCGAGCACAATGCTGGCCGCAAACGCGGGCAGACCCAGCGCCCAATACGTGAGCACATGCGCGGTCAGCTGGGTGGAATGGGTCGTGAAGGCGTCGCGCTGATACAAGAGATGCACTAGGGGGACGGCGCCAAAGAGTAGGAACACGGCGCTTGGCACCGCGATGACCTGAGCCAGCTCCAGCGTTTTTTGGAGCACACGCCCAAACAGGTCCCGCTGGGCCGCGTTCCATTCTTCGGCCAGGCGGGTGAATCCCGGCAACGATACCGCGTTGACCAGCAAGCCGAGCGGCAGCTGCGTCAGCAAAAACGCATAGTTCAGCGCCGCGATGTTGCCGGTCGGCAGGCTTGAAGCCAGGATGCGGTCCACCAGCACGCCCAGGGCCCCCGTGCCGCTGGTCAGCAAAAACGGTCCCGTCAGGCGGAGCGTCTGGCGCGTGCGGGGGTCGCGGATCTGCCACTTGGGGCGCAGCGAGAATCCCTGCGCCGTCAGGGCGGGCAGGAGATACAGCCACTGGCCGGCCACCGCGAGGACAAAGCCGACGGCCACGCCGGTGATGCCCCAGAGGCGCCCGAAGATCAAGATGGTGGCGATGCGTACCAGATTGACCAGCACGGGCGCGCCGGAGGTGGGGGCGTAGATGGCGCGGGCCTGCAGCACACCCATGGCGAGGCCCGCTCCGGCCCAGAAGATGATGGTGGGCAACATGATGCGGGTGAGCAGAATGGTTCGCTGCAATTGCCCGTCGGCGAACCCGGGCGCCAAGAGACGGACCAGAATCGGCGCCAGCGCTTCCGCGAGGATGGTGAGGCCGACGGTGACGCCACCCACCAGGGCCACCATTTCGCGCACATAGAGAACATCGTCGCGTGGCGGTTCTTCGCGCCGGTGCGCCAGCACCGGGACCACCACATTGGCCAGGGCCGCGTTGACCGTGGAGAACAGCAGATTGGGCACGACGCTCGCCATGAGCCAGGCGTCGGTGGCGGCCGACGTGCCGAAGAGGGCGGCCATGGCCAGCTCGCGCACAAATCCGAGACCCCGCGAGGCGAGGGTGCCGACGAACAACACCAGGGAGCCTATCGCCCACGAATTGGGGCTGTGCAGGCTGCGCATCCAGGATGCGGCCCGGGTTCGTGGCGTCATCGGGCCGGGCGCCCCACGGGTCGGCGCCATGGGGACGGCCGCCACGGCGCCGCCCCGCGACGAAGCGTGGACCGGCACCGGGGGACCCCTCGGCACTGCCGGCCCGAACCGTTCCTGAAAGTCACCGGTCGCCCCAATTCTCGACGGTGGTGCACGCTGAGCCCTCTCTTGCCGGTCACTTCGCGTCGGGTGCGAGAAAATCCTGTCACCACCCCGACCGCGCGTCCCGCGACGCCCTCTGACCGGTTGCTCCCGGCGCCGGCCCCGTTGAGAATGGAAAGGCACGCCGATCCGAAGGGGACGCCCGGACGGGTCCGGGCGCGGTTTCGACGATCGGCGCGGGCGGCGGGCCGTGCTGCGAGCCTTCCCGCCGCGGGGTTGGTCGCCGCGGCGTGTCGTTCCCGAGAGGTGATGGGGAGAGGAGCTGAGGCTATGCGGGCCGGCGTGTATGCGTACTTAGTGTCGCCGATGCGTCCGAACGGGTCGGTGGACGTCGACGTGATGGGGCGCCTGGTGGACCATCTCTTGGCCGAAGGCGTCGAAGGCTTGTCGCCGCTCGGCAGCACCGGCGAGGTGGCGTATCTGGGCGAAAGCCAGCGGCGGGCGGTGGTGGAGGCGACACTGGACAGCGCGCGGGGGCGGGTCCCGGTGGTGCCGGGCGTCGAAGCGTTTTCCACCGCGTCCGCCATCCAGCAGGCGCGGGACTATGAGCGGATGGGAGTGGATGGGCTCATCCTGATGCTGAGCACGTATTTTCCGCTGTCCCTGCGGGACGTGGCCGGCTATTTCCGCGACGTGGCCGGAGCCGTCCATTGTCCGGTGGGGCTGTATTTCAATCCCCGCTTTATCGGCGGGGGGCTCAGCATCGAGTTGCTCGAGGCGTTGGAGCCCGTGTCCAACATCCAATTCCTCAAGGAGGCGTCCGGCAACACCGGGCTTCTCTTGAGCGTGCTGAACCGCTTTGGCCCGCGGTTTGAAATCTTCAGCGCGTCGGCGCACATCCCCCTGGTGGTGCTGATGATGGGTGGGGTGGGCTGGATGGGAGGGCCGGTCTGCCTGGTTCCCAAGGCGAGTCGCCAGCTGGTGGACTGGGGACGACAGGGCCGCTGGCAGGAGGCGTGGCCTCTCCAGCAGCGGCTTTGGGAGTTGAACCGCGTCTTTCAACGGTATGGACTGGCGGCTTGTGTGAAGGCGGGCCTCCAGCAGCAGGGATTTGACGTCGGCCCGCCGATTCCCCCGCAGGCTCCGCTCTCCAAGGAGGCCCAAGAGGACATCGCGCACCAGCTGGCGTCCTGGGACCGGTGACCCGGCAGCCGTTCGCTCCGGCCGCCTCCGCGCATCGTCCGGACAGCTTCGGCGCAGGGACCGGGTGCCGTGAGAAATCGGGCGTCTGGTCACGAGGGCCGTAACCGGCGCGCGCCGGCGGGCGGAGAGGCCCTCGGCGGGCCGGTCCTCGCGGCCGGTCTTGAACGCCGCCCCGGGGACGGGGACAGGGAGGCGGCCGGCCTCCTCCACCGGCGCCGCGGGGAGCATGGGGGCGCTTCGGGTCGGCGACGTGGTGCAAGTGACCGGCGTCGGCATATCGCACAACTCGTGCGGGCCGCGGCGTCTTAGGGCGGTTTTCGGCGCGAGGAGCCTTGGCCGTGCGCTTCGGGGGCACAGAGCCCCGCGGGAGGTTTCCAAGCCGGCAGGACCGTCCCGGGCGGGTTTCATCCCCAGCCGAATTGGTCTAAGATCAAGGAGCGGGATCGGTTGGCGAACCTGCTCAATTTTTTTGGTGAGGTTTCGCGCATGCTTATCGTACTGCTGGTGGCGGCGTGGCTGCTCATCTGTCACGAACTGGGGCACATCCTGACGACGGTGGCTCTCGGCGGCCGTTTTCAGGGGGTGGTGTTCCGGGGCTTCGCATTGGGCGTCGTGCTGGATCTGAGCCGGTTGTCGATGCGTGGGCGACTCGGCACGGTCTGGGCGGGCGTCGGCGCCGAAATGGCGGCGACGGGCGCTGTCGGCGTGCTGGCGGGCATGGGATTTCTGGACATGCGCCTCTTCGCGTGGGCCCTCATCATGTTGGCGGCGGATGCCACGCTCAACCTGGGCCCATGGTGGTCGGCCAGCGACGGCGCGCTCATCCGGCAATGGCGGCATGTGGCCCAGGGCGAGCGGGGATGACCGCAAGAGGAGTGGAGGGCGCCGGTCGCGCTCGCCGCGGGACGCCTTGGCCGGGGCCGTTGCCCGTGCTCACCCTGAGGATGACCGGACCCGCGCGCATCCGGTCATCCCGCGTCGGAACGGGCCCCATGGAGCTTCGCGGGGAGCGTTTGGAGGACGGGGAGGGCCCCGCCGCTTGGAGTGTGGGAGCCACGACCCCCGGCTCACTCCACGGAGACCTCCACATGGTCGTCGTCATCGTCGATCTCGATGACGCGTCCCGGACCCATGGTCCGGACCTGCTCCACCAGTTCATCCCAGTCGATATCCATCGTGTGGCCGTTCACCTGCACCCGATGACCGGGGGCCAAGCGGGCCATCTTGAGCCCGGCGTTGACGAGGCCCATCGGCAGCCGAATGTTGACCCGCTTCTGGCCGTGGTCCGTCACGACCAACCGGAGCCAGCGGCCGGCGACCGACGCGGGCGGAATGTCCCGGCCGTCCGTCTGCCGCCCGTTGGGCTGCAGGCGTGCGCCGGCTTCGTCCGGCGTGAGCCGGCCCGCCGCCACCTCGGCGAGCACGCTCTCCAGGTTGGGGTCGCGCGCCCGACCCAGCGCCTCCAGCAGACGCCGTCCGTCTTCGGCGGAAATCTTTCCCTCGGACACCATGGTCAAGATCATCTGCACTTCATCACGCATGGTCTGCCTCCCATCCCATGAGGCCGCCGGAACCGTCCGGTCCCGCAGCCGCCGCCCAACCGCAGCATCGTCGCCACCGGAGCGGCTCCCTCGAAGGCCGTCCGGGAGCGCCCTCCGCCCGTCTCCTCACACCCGGCCGGTGAGCCGGGCAATAGCGTCGCTGATGGAGAGATCTCCGCGCTCCACGGCTTCCAGCACTCGAAGGCGGTCGCCGCGGGGCCGTTCGTCGGCCTCCAGCCCGAGAGCCCGCAGCACGCCGTCCAGACGGTTGCGCACGGTGGGGTAGGAGAGGCCCAGTTCCCGCTCCACGTCGCGAATGTTGCCGCGGGACCGAAGAAACAGCAGGAGAAACTCCGCCTGCTCCGGCGTCAGTCGGTCGAAGGGAGATAGCTCGAAGCGCCCTTCCACCGCTGTGTGGCAACGAGGGCATTCCAGGCGCCGAACTTCCAGCGCCCCGGCGCATGCCGGGCAGTGTCCCAGGACCTTCAAAGCAGAGCCTCCTGTCGCAAACGTAAAACACAATGTGAACGAAGTCAATGCCGGATATCAACAAAGTCAATTTTCCTGAGAGAAACCATGCACGGTTTGGGGCAATCCCCAAAGCATGGGCGACATGTCCCGACCGGGCCGCCGAGTCGGAGCCTTGGGCTCGCGTCGGTGCGGCGGGGACGGCCCGGCGTGGGCACGGGGTCGTGCGACCGGCGGCAGGCGCGCCCGACCGGGAGCGGGCAGCGCCGAAACGGGCCGCGGCTCCGGCGTCCCGGACGACGCTACGCCGTGTGCGCTTGAATCCACGCCCCCATCTGGTCGATGGCGGCCCGCGCCTGGGGTACCTGAGCGGCAAACAGGGGGAACACATGCCACATGTCGGGCCAGACCGTGAGGGTGACGTCTCCGCCGGCCTCCCGGACGCGATCCGCGAGACGGGTCGAGTCGTCCAGCAAGCACTCATCCGCTCCCACCTGGATCAGCATCGGGGGGAGCCGGTCAAGGTCGGCGTATAGGGGCGAGGCCAGCGGGTCGCGCGGATCCGCGCCGGCCAGGTAGATGGCGGCATCCTCGCGGATGCCCTGGGCGTGAAGCCACGGGTCGGCGTCGGCCAGGGTCTCCATCGACGCGCCCGTGCCGGCCAAGTCCGTCCAGGGCGAGAGCAGGCAGGCACCCGCCGGCAGCTCCTCGCCCCGATCGCGCGCCACGAGTAGCGTGGCGAGGGTCAAGCCGCCGCCGGCGGAGTCGCCGCCAATCACCAGACGACGGGCCGGGAGGCCGGCTTGGAGCAGGTGACGGTAGGCGGCCACGGCATCCTCGACGGCGGCCGGAAACGGATGCTCCGGGGCGAGACGGTACTCGGGCACCCAGACGCGGCTCGCGGCGGCCCGGGCCAGTCGACCCGCCAAGTCGCGATGCGTGGCGGCGCTGCCGGACGAATACCCGCCGCCGTGCAGATACAGGAGAACGCGGTCCGCGGCCGCGTCGGGCGGCGTGAGCCACTCGCCCGGCATGCCGGCGGTCACGGTTCGCTCGACGGAGAGCGTGGGATCGGGCGGCGCCGATGCCAGAAGGGCCTCAATGTCCGCCCGCTGCTGATCGGGCGCCGGCGGACGCCGATGCAGGGTCTGATCCTTGCGACGGCGCAGCATGGCGCGTATCGCGGCGGTTCCGGGGTCATCCATCAGGGGGCCTCCTTCGTCCGAGCGGACTCGGCGTGATTGATGATGGACTTTGCGGTCGGTGCACGTCAATCGCCGGCGTGGGCGCAGCGTGTCCCGGGGCGCGGCGATCCGGGCGCGCCGACTGCGGCGGACGGCAATCTTCGTCCGCCGACACCGGAATGTTCGCTACAATCAAGACGCCGGCGGATCGGTGACTGCCGACGGCATCCGGAGCCTGGAGGCGTCCGGGGAGAGGGTGGTTGTTGTGGGACATCCCGAGGGACCGATGAAGTATCTGTGGTGGTCGGGCAAGCGAGTCGCCTGGGAGGAAGCCCAGGTGCACGTGACCGGAATCGGGTGGCCGGCGCTCACCGCCGTCTTTGAAGGCGTGCGCGCCTACCGCTCCCGCGACGGCGAGACCACGAACATTTTCCGGTACGACGCCCATTTGGCGCGCTTCTGGCGCTCCATGCGGTTCATGCAGCTGGAATCGCCCTGGAGTCGGGAGGAGCTGACCGAGGCGACGGTGAATCTGGTGCGCGCCAACGGCGTGCTGGACGATCTGTACATCATGCCGGCGGCGTACAGCACGGGAGGAAGCCGCGGACTGATGACGATGGCCGCCGCGCCCGCGGATATTTACATCACGACGCGGCCGGCGCCGTCCCAGCTGCCCGATCCGCCCCCGCTCACGACGGCGGTGAGTTCCTGGACCCGCATCCACGACAACATCATGCCCCCGCGCATCAAGGCGTTCGTCAATTACCTGAATTCGCGGCTGGGGCAATCCGAAGCGACGCGGGGCGGCTATGACCGCGGTCTTTTTCTGAACGCCCAGGGTAAGGTGACCGAGGGCGGCGGGTCCTGCTTCTTCCTGGTCCGCGACGGCGTGGTGGTGACCCCGCCGACCACCTCCGGCATTCTGGAGTCGATCACGCGGGAGTCGGCCATGGTGCTGCTGCGCGATGAGCTTCAGGTGCCCGTGGTGGAGCGGGACATTGATCGCACCGAGACCTACTTCGCGGACGAGATGTTCTTCGCCGGGACCATGCAGGAGATTGGCCCCATCCGTTCCGTCGACGGGTTCGAAGTCCCCGGAGGCGGGGCGGGTCCCGTCACCCGGGCGCTCACGAGTCTTTTTGAGCGGGTGGTCCGGGGAGAAGTGCCCAAGTACCGCGCCTGGCTGACCCCGGTGACCAAGGGCTGATCCGCGCGGCGCGGCCGTCGGCCGCGGGAGTCGGCGCGGTGGCCGGGCCGCGTGCGCCGACTCCCGATGCCCAGGGAGAACGGGACGGGGCGGCCCCGTGTTGGACGCCCGCGGGCCTTGGAGGAGCAGGCGGTTCTGTTGAGGGAGGTGCAATTCGTGCAGACGATGGATGTCCACACCCATTTCTACCCCAAGTCCTATCTGGATCGGCTCCGAACGGTGCCGGATATGGAGATTCGGCGTGATGCCGCCGGGCGCGACACCATCTATGAGCACGGCGCGCGGGTGGTGACGCTGACACCGCCCATGGAAGACGTGGATTTGCGGCTGCAGGAGATGGACCGGGTGGGCATGGACATGGCGGTCTTGTCCGTCTCTATCCCGAACGTCTACTTCGCCGCTGCCGAAGATGCTCCCGGCTTATGCCGCGAGGCCAATCAGGGCCTGTTGGAGGTCTGCGCCCGGGCTCCGACGCGGCTCAAAGCCTGGGCCAGCGTGCCCCTGCAAAGCCCGGAACGGGCGGTGGAGGAGCTTGACTGGGCCTACCGAGCCGGCATGCTGGGGGTGGTGCTGGGCAGCAACATCCGCGGGCGCGCCCTGACGGACCCGGCCTGGCGACCCTTCTGGGAATTCTGCGAGCGGCGGCGGACGGTGATATTCATGCACCCCATGGCGCCCATGGACGGCGCGCTGTACGAACGCTACGCGCTGGCCCCGCTGCTCGGGTTCATCAACGACACCAATGTGGCCGTAGCCGGCCTCATCTTCGACGGATTCTTCGACCGGTATCCGCACATTCGTCTCATCGTGCCCCACTTGGGGGCGGCGCTGCCGTATCTGGCCGAGCGGCTGGACAACGGTTACCGGGCCTATCCCGAATGCCGGGAGCACATCGACGAGTTGCCCAGCACCTATCTCCGACGTCTCTATTACGACACGGTGTCGTTTCACGTGCCGGCGCTGGAGTGCGCCATCGCCACCGTGGGCGCGGAGCATGTGCTCTTGGGCAGTGACTGGCCGCATGTCATCGGCGACATGGAGGGCGCGATTCGCTCGGTCCGCCAGCTGCCCGTGGATGAGGCGGCCAAGAACGCGATGTTGAGCGGCAACGCGCGACGGCTGCTGGGATTATAGCCGGGCCCGCTGCGTTGCCCGCCGGGGGCGACGCAGCGGGTGCCGGCAGCCAGGGGCCCGTCCGCGCCGGGGACGGATGGAGAAAGACGCCGACGGCCTTCTCCGCCGAGGGCCGCCGACGGTCGTCCGGGGACACGCCTCGCCGCGCAAGTGGCGGCCGTTGGGGCGGCAAGAGTTGCCGGGCGGAGAAGCTCCCGGGACGTGGACGAAAACCAGATGACAATGGGAGGCGGTCGGTGGCGCAGCGCCGCTTGGCCGGCCTGCGGGGCCAAGCGGCGCCGGGTCCGCGGCTGGAGCGGAGTCCGCACCCAACTGGCCGGCCGAACAGAGACGCCAAGACGTCGATCCGTTCCGCCGTCTTCGCGGGGCGCGTCCACAACGCCGGATCTGCAAGGCGGGCAAGTCCTGTTCCATGACAGCGGGACCCTGGCGCTGTTTTCCGCACACGCCCCGCACGAGGGGCTGAAGGACGGCGGCCCGCTTCCGCGCGGCGATCCCACGGGGCTGTGCCGGAGAGGTTGGGAAGACGACTGGGCGGCGGGTTAGAGCGACCTGCACGCTCCGCCGATCTTAGGGGGTCGCTGAGTCGACCGCGTCTCGAGCAGGCGGCGCCACCCGGTGCCGGACCGTCGGCCGTGGCAACGGCCACCCCCGTATCAAAACACGTGCCGACTTCCGACCGCCAAGGGCTGTACGACGTCCTCCCCGAAGGCCGCCAACAGCGCATGGGTACCGCGCCAGCCCGTGCAATGGCCCGGTGCAATGACCGATAGGCCAAAA
>DAHVOH010000057.1 GCA_027318915.1 Clostridiales bacterium | reverse complement strand
TCGGGTCTCGCGGGCCGACGCCCGCTGTGTACAGGAATGCCCCGGCCCGGATGGCTTGCGAATACGCACCGCCTGGTGCGGGGGCGTTCTCGGTGCGGATGGCTTTCAACATCGAAAAACCTCCTGACGTATCCCGTGCTGACGAGGGTTGACGGCAACTGCATCACGGCTGGAGACACCCAATTTGCGACTCGGCGTCCTCGCGCCAACCTGGCGCGTCCTTCGGGGCCTTGGTCTGCCGGGCTCCTGTTCCGCGTGAAGGCTCCATACTGGCTTGAGGGGGAAGGGGCGGAACACTTGCCTGCACGGTACCCCCATCTCGTCGCGCCCAACCGTCCGGCCAAGGAGCTGAGCACTCTCCTTTGTGAATGCGTCACCGTTGCGGTCCACCCCGACGACGTTTTCTCCGCGTCCAATCGTACGACGAGAGGCGCGTCCGGCGCCATCTATCCCCACATCCCCTCTTCGGGGACCCTCTGGAAACTTAGACAGTCCCTGGAGTCCCTATCACCGTCCACGCGACCTGAGGAAAGTACGGACCTCCGACCATGAAAGCCACGGTGGTCCTGGAAATGCTCCGGGAAACCCGCCCGGAGACCGTGGCCCGGCACTATCGGACCGGCGAAGTGTACACGGCGACCCCCTTCTTCGACTGGCGCGGACTGACGGCCGGGTGGCGCCGGACGGACTGGCCGGTGAACCGCAAAACGGTACCGCTCGTGGTGCGGGTCATGGGCCTCCGGGGTTGGGCGCCCGGCCAGCCGATGGCCCTTCGCCCGTCAAGCCAGCGCCCGCGCCTCGGATCGCCGGCGAGCGCGCTCCCTCATCTAACGCCCGGCGCTTCCCGTGGGGGTTTGCCGTGTCCCCTCGCCGTTCTGTCTGCCCCCCGATTTGGACCGATCGGGGAGCAGGGCGCCCCGGCCCTTTCCCCTCAATTCCGGACCCCACCCGATATCCCGGTCGCTCCGCGATGGGAGTGGGAGCGATCGGGAGCTGACGGGGCGCGGGTTCACGCCTGGCGCAGCACTTCAGGATGGGCGGACAGCGTACGCGCCCCACGTTCCAATACCTCGACCCCGATCGGCAGACAGGCGTCACTGACGCGAAAATGCGGGGAGTGGTGAGGGAACTGCTCGCCGTCGGGCCGCCCGCCCAGAAAAATGAACGCACCGGGAACTGCCCGAAGATAGTAGGCGAAGTCTTCGCCGCCCATGTACGGTCCCGACTCTTGGACCGTGACCATCCCGGTCAGCACCTGGCGCCAGCTTTGAATGACGGCCGGATGGTTGATTACGGCCGGCACACCGCGATGGTAGACCACATCGACCGTGGCACCGTGCAATGCGGCCGTGTGGTTGGCCATTTTGGCGATGTCCCGTTCGACCTGATCCTGCACGGAGCCGGAGAAGGTGCGGACGGTTCCCGTCAGGTGAGCCGTTTCGGCCAAGATGTTGGATGCGGATCCGGCGTCGAACGTGCCCACCGAGACTACGCACGAATCCAGGGGGGACACATGCCGGCTCACGATGGTTTGCAGGTTGACGACAATTTGACTGCCAATGAGCACGGCATCTTTAGCCGTTTCCGGCTCGGACCCATGGCCCCCGCGGCCATGAACGGTGATCTCGAACCCGTCCGTATTGGCCATGAAGGCTCCGGCGCGCATGACGACGGTGCCGACCGGCACCGGTGCCCAGACGTGCAGCCCGATGATCCCGTCGACGTCCGCCAAGGCGCCGTCGTCCATGAGCGCCTTCGCCCCGCTCCGGTTGCCCTCTTCCGAGGGCTGAAACAGGAGACGCACGGTGCCGGGAAAGTCGGGCTCTGCCGCCAAGCGTGCCGCCATTCCCAGGACGGCGGTCATATGGACGTCGTGGCCGCACGCATGCATGACCCCGTCGTGCCGGCTCGCGAAAGCCTCGCCCGACTCCTCCTGCAGCGGAAGCCCATCCATGTCGGCCCGCACAGCGATGACGGGTCCGCGGCCGTTGCCGGCAATCTCGGCCACCAGACCCGTCTCCGCCCGGGACACCACGTCTAGGCCCAGTTGCTCAAGAACGCTCCGGACGTATGCGGAGGTTTCCCGTTCCTGGAACCCTAATTCCGGAATCCGGTGCAAGTCATGCCGCCATCTGAGCAGGTCATCCATAGACATGTCCTCATCTCCTCGCCTCAGTCTAACGCGTCGGTGGACGCGACCCTAGCGACGCCCACCGCACGGGATGTCCCCGGGTGGACGGGATGAGGCCGCTGGCGTCCAGGAAATTCGCGGATGGGCACCCGGTCGGACAGGTGCCGGGCATGGCCCCGCCAGCCCCGGCATCCCGGGGATGCCGGGGCTAACCGTGGTGGAATGGACGGGTTTCGTTACGGAATTTTCGCCCCGGATCCGGCACCGAGCTCCCTCATCGGGGCCGGCCACCCACCGGAGAGCGGCGGTGCCCCGGGATGGGGAGCATGCAAAAACCCGCCGTCAGCGCCACGGTCTTCACCAGGGCGAACAGCTCGCCCCGGCTGCAACCAGCCGCGGCTTCTGGAACAAAAACGCCGGCCCCGGTGCCGCGATCGCACCCGTGAGACCGGTGCCAAGCCAACGCCCGACGGCGGGGAGCCACGCCAGCCCCAGCCCGGCATCAAGGGCGGACCCGGCCAGGACCCCGTTATACCCGGCACGTGAGGGCGCCCTGCATCAAGCGCACGGTCGCCAGGAGTGGAGGCACCGCCCCAAGAAGGTGGGCGCGCCAACTCGGGTGAGAAAGAGCACACGCCGCTTGCGAGCAGACCTCCTCCGAGGGCGAGAAGCGGGGTCGCGAGGGTCGCGAGTGCCCGAAGGAACCAGACCAAGCCGGCGCCCCCACGCGATGGAGTGCGCCCAAGCCGACGGCGGCGACGGGAGTGGCCGTCGACGTGACTACCGGCCCCCTGGATAGAGGACACCCATCATGTCGGTGGTGAGAAACCCGGGGTCAGGATGCGCACCGCCACCGGCGCCGACGGGGGGAGGGGCTGACCGCGCACGACGAGGGCGTCCGCCTCCGGCTCAGCTTGCGATCCGCAGCACTTAGCGCCGCTGGGTCGGCGGATCCACGTTTTGGATCCCATGCCCCGGACGAAATCTTCGTCTCCATGACCGGGACGTTGTTAGGCGGGTGGGCACCTCGGCCGGCTCTTGCACCGCCGGCGGCAAGGGCAGCCTTGTTGACGGGGCTGACGGACGATCCGCCACCCGCAGACGTTTGGCACGGATCCGATCTCGCCCAGACATCGTGTCCTCATCTTACGCGACCGCTCCACCCGCCGGCCGGTGGCCGTGCGGAGACTTGGCCCCCGTAGGGTTCAGACGTCTCATCCATGCTGCGGTCGGTGACGCCCCTCGGGCCCCCGTGTCGACGAGACGGGCGGGAGACAGCGGGCCGTCGTTGACGTCGCCCTGGGGCTGTGGAGACGGAGTCCGGGGTGTCAAACGTCGCCAACGGTCACGGCCGCAGCACGCGACCCTTCGGGGAAAGTGGTGAGGGGGTTGTGGCGGAGGGGCCCGGGTGCCGTAATAGCAAGAAGTGGCCGCGCGGCAGCTCGGCCCGTGAATGGGGATTCAGCGAGGCGAGACATCGGGAGGGATATCCAGCCAATGTACCAGGTCATCTTGGACATACATGTTGCGGCCGCCTTGTTTGGCTTTGTGTGGAGCGGAGGACTGGCGGTGGCGGCGTGGCGCAGCCGAAGCGCCAACGTGCTGTCCGGGCGTTGGTGGCGCGCGCAGGTCGTTGTGCAAGTCAACACCCTGATACTGGCCGCCTGCGGAGTGGCGCTGTGGCTCGAGGGAGGTCGGCCGCGCGATCCCTTGCACATTTTGTACGGGGCCCTGGCGCTGCTCACGATCTTGTTCCAGCGGGGGCTGGGCCCGGACGGAACCCTGTTGGATGCGGTGTGGGCCAAGCCGCCTGAGGACGTTCCCGATCGCCGTCTGGTGTGGATGGCGTTTGGACTGAATGCGTTTCTTTGGGCTATGTACGGGCGAGGTTTGACGACCGGCTTCTTCGGGTTTTGAAGCGCCCACGGCCCGCCGGCACGCGTCACGGAGCAATTCGCCCCCGAGATTGCCGGACCGGGGCGATTCGTCTCCGGCCTTGAACGCGGCATCCATGCCCCGGCAGCCGTCCCCGGTGGCATGCGGTCCGGCTGCCCGTTCGTTCGCACGCCGCGTTGTCGTCCCGGGGTGCGATCGTCGGTGCTGGCCGACGGAGCGGTCGCGACGGGCGGGAACGGTAACCCGCCCGGATTTGAGGGCGTTTCATGGGGTAGGAGGCGTACCCGCCGCTGAACGGGCAGGATTGCGCGACGGGCCCTCGTTTACTCAAGGCGCCTCCTAAGCCGGGCTGACGGTCAGCCCCGGACCTCACGACGAGAGGTCGGGCTCCGACCGTGGTGCACGCAGAGGACTCCCGTGCGCCGAGTGCTCGAATCGGCGTGGCGCGTGTCTCCTCCCTGTGACGAGTGAAACCCTCGTCGTGCCGCGCTGATTGGGGTGGGTGGCATCCCGCTCCCGGGGACCGGAGTGGGATGCTTGCCCCCACGGCCGCTTTCTGGACAGCAAGGGCGGCCCCTTGATGATGGGCATGGCTCTATGGCGTTTGGGATCATGACCGCCATGCTGACGGCGGCCCACAGGCACGTGATGTGTGGCCGGGGATGATGAGGGTCTTGATGCCGTAGGTGGGGGATTGTGGCGCCGCCCAACGGACGGGTTGTCTGCGGATGGCCTGGTGTCCGGCGCAGCCCTCGGCGGTGTCCGGATCTTCCGGTTCGGCGGGTCATGGGACCTGGTCGAGACTCGGATGCCCGGCCGGCAGGAAGGAGGGCGCTTATTCGATTGAACTGGGGTGATCTGTCGCGACGCACAACAATCGCCAATCGGGCCAACGAGGTGTCGACCGGTGAGCATCGGGAGGCGCCTTGGCCCGCTCCCAAGGAGGGACTACAGCATGGCGGCGAACGCGGGGAGAAACGTCGGAACGTCAGTTGGCCAAGGATTGCGGCATGTGATGACCCGTTACGATTTAACGATGGCCAGCTTTGGCGGGGTTATTGGCTCCGGATGGCTGTTCGGAGCCCTCTACAGCGCCCAGTACGCGGGGCCGGCGGCCACGCTGGCCTGGGTCATCGGTGGGATCATGGTGTTCATTCTGGCCCTGCCCTTCACGGAGCTGGTTTCCGCCATTCCGGAGGCCGGCGGCATTAGCCGGTATCCGCAGATGACGCACGGATCCCTGGTGTCGTCCACGGTCTCGTGGGGCAACTGGCTTGGCTATGCGATGACCGCCCCCATCGAGTCGGAGGCGGTGACCCAGTACGCCGGAGGATACATCCACGGGTTGTACGCCAACGGCAGTCTTACCCCGATAGGGTTGACGGTGGCGGGCGGACTGGTGTTTGTCTTTTTCGTGATCAACTACTATGGCGTGCAGTTGTTTGCGCGCGTCAACACATGGGCCACCACCATCAAGGTCATCCTGCCCACCCTGACCATGATCCTGCTCCTCGTCGCCGGCCTGGACGGCGGCGGCGCCAAGAACCTCACCAATCCCGCCACGGGCGGATTCATGCCCTTCGGATGGCACGGCGTGCTCATCGCCATTTCCATCGGCGGCATTCTATTCGCGTATTCCGGGTTTCGCCAATCCATCGACTTGGCGGCGGAGGGACGCAATCCGACGCGGGACGTGCCCCGCGCCATCATTACCGTCATGATCGTGGCACTGGTCCTCTATACGGGACTGCAGCTCGCGTTCATCGTGGCGGTGACGCATGGGGATCTGGTGAAGGGCTGGGCGCATCTCAACTTCTCTTCGCCCTTCGCGCAGTTGGCGGCCGGCATGAACCTGGGCCTGCTGGCCACGTTCCTGTACGGAGACGCCATCTTGTCCCCGGCGGGGACGGGCCTCGTGTACACGGCGACCACCGCTCGCGTGTTGTACGCCATCCCGAAGAACGGATACGGCCCCAAGGCGCTGATGAACCTCAACTCGCGCGGCGTGCCGCGCAATGGAATGCTGGTGGCGCTGGTGATTGGGCTTTTGGCCTTGCTGCCGTTTCCCGCCTGGGGGTTGATGGTCGGGGTCCTGTCGTCGGTGGCGGCCTTCACCTACGCCATGGGCGCCACCTCATTCTCGGGGCTTCGCCGAATCGCGCCCGAGCTGCCCCGGAAGTTCTCGCTCGGCGTCCATGGCGCATGGATCGGACCCCTGGCGTTCGGCATCGGCGCCTTGCTGCTGTACTGGAGCAGCTGGCCGCTGGTCGGTCAGGTGATTGGCGTGCTGTTCGTCGGGATGCTGGTCTACTTCTACTACCGCCGGGTCAACCATCTCCCGGTCCGCGATCTGCGCGCGGGCATCTGGATGGTGGGCTTTATGGTATTTGAGGTGGCCATGAGCTACCTGGGCTCGTTTGGACAGTCGCGCGACATTATTCCGTTTCCGTGGGACAGTGTCGTGGTGTTTGTGGGCGCCATCGCCTTCTATTACTGGGGTGTCGCCTCCGCGTACCGCACCCAGAATCTGGAGGATTACATGCGCGGCGTTGACCTCGACTATCCTGACTCGGCCACGGGTGCCGCCGGCTCGTAGGAAGCCGCGCCGCCATACGCCTGTAGCGAGGCCCGAACGGAGCGGCGGTCAGCCGGCGCCCGGTTCGGGCCTCTCGCGTTCTTATACTCGGACCGCCCCGGCCGATGTGACGCCGGAAAACCGGCAGGCGGCGCCATCCGGGCACTTCTCATGGAGGAGGTGTCCCCGGCAAGGCGTCGCGCTCTTGGGCTTGTCAGACGCTCGGTGGCGTCACCTCGGCGGGATCCTGAGGGGCCGCAAAGCATGGCGATTGGGCGACGGGATGCAGCAAGCCGCGTGTCTTCGGAATGCCGCGGAGGTTGGCGGCAGGACGGGGACAGGCACCGCCCGTCGTTTGGGGGCGGGGCGGCTCGCACAGCAAGCGTCCTGGGACCTCTGCGCGAGTCCTCGAACGACGGCGCCGCCGTGCTCTTCGGTTGAGGCCTTTGTCCGCGTATGGCGTAGAGTGGGTGCAGGCGGCACCGAACGCCCGAGCGTCCAAAGTGGCCGCGCGCCGGGCAAGAAAGAAGGGATGGCGGGTGGACCAGCCGAGTGAGACGGATGGGGTTGGAGGGTTTCTGCTGGATGCGGCCGCGGGCCACGCCCGCCGGTATTTGGACAGCGTGGGCGGGCGTATGGTGGGCGCGTTGGTCGATACGGACGCGCTCCGCACCGAATTGGCCGTCCCGCTGGCGGACGCCGGCGACGACGCCCGCCAGGTGATAGACATTCTGGCCGGAATGGGCCGGGACGGTACAGTGGCCAGCCAGGGACCCCGCTACTTCGGCTTTGTGACCGGAAGCAGTCTGCCCGTGGCCACCGCGGCCGATTGGCTCGTGTCCGCCTGGGATCAGAACGCGGGTTTGCACGTGATGTCCCCGTTGGCGGGCGTGGTCGAAGACGTGGTTCGCGGTTGGATTTTGAGTCTGTTGGACCTTCCTCCCGCGTGGAGCGTCGGATACGTGACGGGCGGTCAGATGGCCAATTTTACGGCGCTGGCGGCGGCGCGGCATCATGTCTTGCACGCGGTGGGTTGGGACGTTGAGGCCAACGGAATGGGCGGCGCGCCGCCCATTGATGTTCTGGCCAGCGAGGAGGCGCACTACACCATCGCCCGTTCGCTCGCCATGTTGGGTCTCGGCCATCGGAACCTCCGCACAGTGCCCACCGACGGGCAAGGACGGATGCGGGCCCAGGCGCTCGAGCGGCTCCTGGCCGACCGGTCGGGGCCGTGCATCGTGTGCGCCCAGGCCGGCAACGTGAACACCGGCGCGTTTGATCCCGTCGACGTCCTTGCCGATCTCGCCCGAGAGCGTGGCGCCTGGCTGCACGTCGACGGCGCGTTTGGCCTCTGGGCGCGGGCCAGCGGCCCACTGCGTCATCTGGCTATGGGCGTGGAACGGGCCGACTCCCTGGCCACCGACGGGCACAAGTGGCTGAACGTGCCCTACGATTGCGGAATGGTGCTTTGTGCCCACCCGCGAGCGCACCGGGACGCGATGACGTTGTCCGCCGCCTACATCCAGCAGACGGCACGCGAACGCGATGGCCGACAGTATGTGCCCGAGGAGTCTCGCCGCGCCCGAGCCGTGCCGGTTTATGCGGTCCTCCGCACGCTGGGCCGGTCGGGAGTGGCCGACCTGGTGGAGCGCTGCTGCGGCCATGCACGCCGGTTTGCCGAGGGCCTCCAAGCGGCCGGATACGAGGTGCTGAACGAGGTGGTGTTGAACCAGGTGCTGGTCGCGTTCGGCGACGCGGAGACCACACGACGCGTCGTGGCCGCCGTGCAGGCGGATGGGACCTGTTGGTGCGGGGGCACCGAATGGCACGGACGGGCAGCCATGCGCATCAGCATCTCGTCGTGGGCAACAACTGCCGACGATGTGGACCAGAGTCTTGCGGCCATTATCCGCCTCGCCGGGTCGATCGTCCGCTGACCGCGGGAGCAGCGGGCGATCTTGCGGCGGCACGGCCGGTCGTTTTCCCATGCGGCCGCGCTCCTGGAGCGTCCCGCATCAAGCACGCCTCCCGGAGGTCCATCGAGATGGGTGGGGCGTGTCTCGGTCGGCTCCCGGCACCGTTACCGGAGGCAACATCCCGCCGGGCACCGGAGGGATCTGACCAGCGGCTTTCCATCCCCCGGCTCGGCCGGTGTCATCCGCCACCGCAACCGGGTCTGTGCTGATGTCCGGCCATGACGTCCTGGCGGCGGGCGCTCCCAAGTGACTCCCGCGGAACGGCTGCGGCGCCATCTCGTGGACCTTGGCGCGCAGGGCCTCCCGCCACGCCTCGGGAGGCATGGGGTCGTCGGCCGCGGACAGTTTTCCGCCGTTGGGCCTCGGTGGGGATCCCGGCGGACGCGGTGTTGACCCCGAAGCGGACCGGGCTGTGCGGCCCCGTCCTCGAGAAAAGCCGTCCGGCCGACCGGGGCTTTTGCCCCCATTCCTTGAACCTAGCGCCCCGCGCCTGCCCCCTTCTTTGGCACGTGCCCGGGGGGAAGCGGGCAGGTCCTCGCGATCTGACGGTCAAACGGCAGGTCCATCGGTCGGCCTGGAGCCAAGGACCCCAATCGACGTCCGGGGGCGATCGGGCCCAGGACCCCAGGCTGGGCGCGGTGAGGCGATCAAACACCCGCGAACTTCCGGGAGTGGTCCCGGAAACCTCCGCTTCAATCCGTGAGGCATTGCGGGCGGGCGCGTTCATGGGACGGTCTGGAAGCGGCGGGCGCCGGCCCGTCAGATTAGTCGTCGAGGGGCCGAGGGCCGGGGACGCGGCCCTCGGCATCCTGTCCGCAAACCGCCGGTGGCATGAGGTGGGCGTCGCGTGCCATACAGCACCGGGCTGGCTCCCCCGGCATCGGGCGCTCCGGCCCGATGCCTCGAAAGACCCCGGGAGTGCACGGCTTTCTCGCGGAGCGCCCGGAAAACCGTGGGGTTCAGGCCGCCATCTCCCGCAGCGCCCGATCCAGCGTGGTTAAGAAGGCGGCGGCCTCCGCACCGTCCACCGCACGGTGGTCGAACGTGAGCGATACCGGGAAAGTCGCGTGGTCGCCGGCGCCAATGCCGAGAACGGCGACGGTGGGCACCATCAGGCGCGGGGTAAAGTATTCCACGCCCCAGGGGCCCAGATTGCTCAGCACGAATGAGGGTCGGCCAAATTGCAATTGGTCCAGTTGATTGGTCCGGACAGCCTCGCGCAACCGAGTCAGCTCCGCGAGCCAAGCGTCGCGATCCGGCTGCGCCGCCAGGGTGGGCACCATCAGTCCGCGGGCCGTTTCGGTGGCGACGCCCAGGACAATCTCCGGAGCCGCCAGGAATCCCTGGTCCGTCGCCCAGCCGTTCAAGGACGGGTGCTCAGGCAGAGAATGGCTGACCGCCCAAGCGAACCGCACCAGTGGCGGAGTGTCGGCCGGCCCGGCCGCGATCCGTCGCATCAGGGTGGTCGGCAGGGCCGCCAGGTCCGTCAGTCGTTGAATGAGCGCCTTGCGAAACGGCGGATAAGGCGTCGGCTCCAGCGGACTTGAGGTGTGAAGCCAGGCGTCGATGTCTTCCGGGCGGAGACGCCGTCCCGGAAAGGCACGGGCCACCGCCCTCAGATCGACCCCCCGTTCCCGGGCGTAACGCCGCACCGCCGGCGCCGCAGGGACAAAGTCCTCTCCTTCGGAAACGGCGGGTGCGGTGCGGGCGGACTCGCGATCGCGGTTCTCGGCATTGGGGGGCTCATCGCTGATGCGGCCAATCACCTGACCCGGATGAAAGACGTCGTCGGTGGCCGTGAGGGGAATCAGGTACCCCGCTGCGGGCGCCTGAATCTCCAGCGTCACTTTGTCCGCCATCGCCTCGGCGATGGGCTCGCCGGCGCGAACAAACGCGCCGCGGTCATAGATCCAATGCACCAGGACCGCTTCGGCATCCTCTCGTTCCCCAAAAGCCACGGTGATGTCCATGTCCGGCACAGGACCCCTCCTATCTCACCAAAGCCCGAATTTCATCGGCGATTGTGTCGACCGAGGGAATCACCGTTTTCTCCAGCACCCGGCTGTAGGGAATCGGCACATCAGGTACGGCCAGCCGACGAATCGGGGCTTCGAGATAATCCAACGCCTCTTCGGCCAGGGTGGCCGCCACCTCGCCGGTCATTCCAAACGACCGGTAATCCTCGTCGACAACGAGCACCCGGTGGGTTTTTTGAGCCGCGGCCACGATCGCCCGCCGGTCCAGCGGCACCAGTGTCCGCAGATCGATGACTTCGACCGAAATGCCCTCCTGGGCCACCCGGTCGCGCGCCGCCATCGCTTTGGGCACCATGGCACCAATGGTGATGACGGCGGCATCTTGGCCGTCCCCCGCCACGTGCGCCTGACCGAGCGGGATCTCGTATGGCTCCTCCGGCACGTGCACCTCGGCCCAGTCGTCCGAAGGCATCCATCCCAAGCCCAACAGGCCCTTGTGAAAGAAGTACATCACCGGGTCATCTTCCCGAATGGATCGAATCATGAGCCCCTTGGCGTCATACGCGTTGGACGGCACCACGATTTTGAGTCCGGGCACATGCGCGAACAAGCCGTACAAGCTCTGACTGTGCTGGGCGGCATCGTTGTAGCCCCCGCCAATGGCGGTCATCAGCACCACCGGGTGGCGAACGCTTCCCCCCGACATGAAGTGATTTTTCGCCAGGTGATTGTAGATTTGGTCCATCGCCACGCCAAAGAAATCTACGAACATCAGCTCGACAATGGGACGCAGTCCTTCCGCGCTGGCGCCGATGGCGGCGCCGATGAAGGCGCTCTCCGAAATCGGGGTGTCGATGACGCGGTCTTCCCCAAACTTCTGCAGCAGTCCCTGCGTGGCTCCGAAGATACCGCCATACGCACCGACATCCTCACCCCATACCAGAACACGCGGGTCACGCTCCATTTCCTGAGCAATCGCCTCACTGATGGCCCGCGCCATCGTCAACTTGCGAACGGTCGTGGTTGACATTTTCCACCCTCCTCTTCTTCGGGCCGTGCGCCCTAGGCGTTGACAAAGACGTCGGTGAACGCGTCGGTCGGATCCGGGTCGGGCGATTCGCGCGCAAATGCTATCGCCTCGTCGACCACAGCGCGGGCCTCGGCCTGAATCGTCTGGTCATCATCCGGCGTCATGCGCCCGTTTTGCAGGAGATAGTCCCGAAATCGGGGCATGGGGTCCAGGTGGCGCCATTCGTCCTTTTCGCCCGCCGCCAAGTAGGCTTCCGCATCACCCTGGAAATGCCCATAGAGGCGGGTGGTCTCAATCTCCAAAAGGGAGGGGCCATGGCCTTGACGGGCGCGGGCGATCGCCTTCTCGGCCGCTTCGGAAATGGCCAGCACATCGTTTCCGGGCACATAGACGCCGGGGATGCCGTAAGCGCTCGCCCGGTCGCTGTTTTTGGCCACCGCGGTGGATCGTTCCTTGGGCACGGAGATGGCGTAATGGTTGTCCTCGATCACAAAGACGACCGGTACGTGCCATGACGCGGCCAGGTTCAAGCTTTCATGGAAAGTTCCCTGATTGGCGGCGCCCTCGCCGGCAAAGGCCACGGCCACCCTGTCTACACCCTGGCGCTTGAAGGCAAACGCAGCGCCGACCGCGGGCGGAAACCCGGCTCCCACGATACCCGAGCAGCTGAAGTGCGTGGTGGGATCAAAGAGGTGCATATGGCCGCCCTTGCCTTGCGAGAGGCCCGTCTTCTTCCCAAAGATCTCGGCGGTCATGCGCTTTAAGTCGACGCCCTTGGCAATGGCGAAATGATGGGGACGGTGCGGGGCCGTGACCACGTCGTCGGCACGCAAATGGGCGATGACGCCCACAGCCACGGGCTCTTGGCCGGCGGCCAAATGCATCTCACCGGGCACGGGTCCCGCCGCTATGCTGAACAGCGGGGTCTTGCCTTCGGTGTAGATTTCCGCCAGGCGGTCTTCATAGATCCGAATGACGCACATCGTGCGGTACAACGCCACGAGCTCATCTCGCGACGGCATCGAATCGGTCGACATGGGCAAGCGCTCCTTTCGTGGTGGCTCGCTGAGGGGCTCCTCGTTCCTTCGAAACCCGTGTAAACGAGTCTGTGACCGGCGCGGCGAGTGGCTGCGCTCGGCGGACCGGGGGGTTTAACCGGCCCGGCCCGCCGAGCGTGAGCCAACACCCGTGGCCCGCCGCGCCTCGCGCACACCGACGGGTGTGTAGCCCAAACTCTCGGACATCATCCGTCCCTTGTCTTGCAGATACGCGATGACACGCCGATCCCCGGGCCGGTAGCGACTCTTCGGCATGGAAATCGCCAGCGAGCCCCATACCGTTCCGTCGTACTGAACGACGGGCACGCCGATGCAGCAAATGCCCGTTTCCCATTCTTCAATGTCAAGGCTGTAGCCGCGGTCCCGGGTCAGCACCAGTTCCGCTTGGACCTCTTCCCAGGCGACTTTGGAATACGGTGATCGCCGCTCGGGCCGGTGGGACAGGTAGTAATCGCGCAGAGGGCCCGCATCGAGTTGGGCCAGCACGGCTTTGCCCAGGGCATGCAAAAATGGATGTTCGCGGTAGCCCACGTAGAGCGACCGGACTTTGACCGCCTGGTTTCCTTCGGCAATGTACTGGATGACGACGGCGTCCGCTTCCCATTTGGCCAGATACGTCGTCTCATGCAGATCGGCCATGGCTTGGTTCGCCAAACGGGTGAGAGCCTCCGGAACCTGGCGCCCCTGATGCCACTGGTTATGCAGATAGCCGATTTTGTAGGAGATCTGGTAAGCCTGGGTGGCCCGGTCCTTCTCCACGTATCCCGCCGCGATCAATGTGTTGACCAAGTGGTAGCACGTGCTCAGCGGAATCCCCGACACGGCGCTCAGCCACTTCATCGTGGCCCCGGTCGGCTGAGTGGCGATCAGGTCCAACAATTCCAGTCCGCGCGCGAGACTTTGAATGGTCCAGGATGCCGCCATCGTGATCCCCCGTTTCGGGTGGACGACCGATCTGAGGCAAAGGGCGTTGGTCCACGCACGTCCATTATACGAACATCGTTTTTTCCGCCCTCAGAAACAATTTCAGATAACGGAAACAACGGTCCGGAGGGACGATGCTCGCGGCGCCACCCAAACGGCGAGTGGGCTCTGCTTCTGAGCCATGCCGGCTCGCGCGGGCCGGCCGAAGCCGCTCTTCGCCCCGGGACGATGCCGGCGGCAGAGAAGCCTTGCCGCCACGGACCAAGCGGCCAGCGGAATGACTGCTGCAGCGAGAGGCGGCCGGACCGTGGAGCCCATCGCTCGCGCCGTCAAGAAGGCTTTGGGGTGTGAGGCGGGCCGGGGGCGCGGTGGCCGGGGCCGCGTGAACGCCGCCAGCGCCGGTGTCGGAGCACCATGGGCCCCTCCGCGGATGGGGCCCGCAGGACGCTTACCGGTGGCGACCCGACAAACGATACCGCGACGGACCAAGGCGAAGCGATCGCCCCAGCGGCATGCCCGGCACCCGTGCAACGACCGGATCCACGAGAGCCGCCCCGATAGGCAGCGCCAGCGTCTCCGGCCGGGTCGGGCCCGAACGATTCCCGCGCCGTCACACGTCTGAACACCGTCGCCGCCTTGCGCGGAGCCGTGTCGCGGTCCCATTCGCGCTCCCGGCGTCGCCGGTCGCGTGGCGATGCCGCCATCGGACCAACCGGACGCGCGCGATGGGACGATGCCGCCCGCCCGGCGGAAAGGCCGCTATGGGCACCGCGCCTTCGGTCCCGGCGCGGCGGGTCAGGCCACCGAACGGATGTCAACGTCGGGCATGGGATTCGACCGGACTGACGGAGGTGGGCTCGGACGCTCTCAGCATCCGAGCCGTCCCCCGCCCCGCTACTGTGTGGGTCTCGTCATGGACCGGACAATCGGCGCGGCGTCCGGGTGAATCAACGCTATATTGTAAGGGCACAAAACCAGGAGCCAAAGAGAGGGAGCGGTGTTGTGGGGCCCGCTCGGGATTCCGGGAATGGGGCGACGACGGGATCGCTGCCCCCGGCGGTCGTCCGTCGGGGCGAGGGAGCCCTGTTGGGACAATTGGTGGGCGACGCCTTGGGCAGTGTGGTGGAGTTTTCATCGGCGACCATCGTGCGGCGAGAGTTTCCCCACGGGGTGCGCGACATCGTGGCGAGTCCCGTGCATCGGACCCTGGCCGGACAGCCCACCGACGACTCCGAGATGGCCTTCGCGCTGGCCGACGCCCTCGTGGCGGGCGGGGCCCGGGGCTTCGATGCGGGACGGGTGGCGGCCCACTACGTCCAATGGTGGCGGAGCGAGCCCTTCGACTGCGGTCGAACCATCGGCCGCGCGTGCGCGGCCATGAGGGAGGCCGAACGGGCCGGAGCGAGCCTGGTGGAGGCGGCCCAGGGCGCCGACAATGGCGGGAGCTTGGCCAACGGCGCCATGATGCGCCAGTCCGTGTTGGGAATTTGGGGCTGGTGCCTGGGCTTGGAGCCGCTCCTCCGGGCCGTCGCGGAGGACACCCGGCTCACCCATCCGCATCCCATCTGCGTGGAGTCTTCGACCGTCTATGTGTTGGCGCTGGCCGGCGCCATTCGCGAGGGATGGGATGGGCCAGCCGCCTGGCGGGCCGCGCTTAAGTGGCACCGGCAGTACGGTCGGGAGCCCCGCGTGCGCTCCAGCCTGGAGGAGGCCCGAGATGCTCCGCCGACAGACTTTGGCGGGCTGGTGACCAACGCCCTGCAGAATGCCTTCTACCAAGCCCTCCACGCTCGCGATTTCGAAACGGGCCTCGTCGAGACGGTATCCCGTGGGCAGGACGCAGATACCAATGGCTGCATTGCCGGAGCATTGCTAGGCGCCATTGGGGGAGTCGAAGCGATTGGGCATGCATGGCGACGCACGGTGCTCGCATGCCGACCGGGTCCGGGTTCTCCTCGGCCGCGCCCGGTCGTCTACTGGCCCGGACGCGGTCCGACCCTTGCGAACCGGCTGTTGGAAAGGGGACAAGCCGTCGCTCGCCGAGGCATCCCGATCTCCGATGTCTCCGACACCGACAGGATCTGACCCAAAGCCGGCGGGACGACCGTTCGGGAGTCAGCCGCCCACCACTGCGCCGAGACGATTTGCAAGGCATACCGGTGACGGGACATTCATGGCCGTCCTGGATGTTTCCTATCAAGGATACGGCCGGGATGGATGATGCGACCAAAGGGCCGCCCACGTTCAGCGGGAACGAGCCCGGAGCGATCTCTGACGACATCCAATAGATGGCCTTGGTCGCACGGAAGGCTTCTGGGACCACGGCTGACGGGAGCCGGCCGACTTGAGCCGGAGGCAGATGGTGTGGGAACCGTGAGATCGCGGCCAGGTTCGGGCGACCGTCGCCATGAGCTTATCCGCTGGCGCCATCCCGCCCGCGTCGATGAGCCGGGGAGAGCCTTCCCGCCCCACGGTGGCACCATGGCGGGGCCCGGGCAGATGGGGTGCCGCGGCCGCGTGCGAGCCCGAACCGTCCAATGCCCCAAATTTTTGGCGGCCGCGCCTGGAGGCTTGGACGTGGTGAGCACGGACGGGTTGCCAAACATCGCGACCTTGGATCCCTGACGGCGACCTCCGCCGCATCCGCGAGGCGCCGAAATATCTCCGGGACCGTGGCCGATGCGGCGCGGCATCACTTTTTGAGCCAAACCTTTGTGTTGGCGAGCGTGGGGATGGGGCGACGCACCGCAACCCCCGTCGCAGCACTCCCGGCCCGCTGCCGTCGCCTCGTCGTGGACCCATGGGAAGGCGTTGCCCTCGGTCCGGAGAAATCCCTCGCCGCCGCGCCAGTGGCGAGCCCGCCTTAGAGATCGCGTTCGTCTTCAGGGGACTGGGGACCCGATGTCTCGTGCCCAATGGTCCAAGATTCCCCGCTGCAGGCCGCGTGCTCTCTGAATTCGGCCCACCTCGACGGCCGGTTCGGCGCGCTGAGACGACACCGCAGCGGCCGCGTCCGGCGCACCCGCCTATCCGGACCCCTTGAACATCGTCGGCGAGGGTTTGCTCCCCCCATCGCAGAGGGTCTTCAAGCGGCGCGCCATGGGCCGGCAGTCGGATAACGGCCGATCCGCTGCGGATTTCTTCGATCCCACCAGTGCCCAGACAACCCGGACACGATGGAGACAACCCGGCAGCCCACCGAGACCGTCGTGCCGGGGCATGAAGACCGCCGGAAGGAACGATACGGCATCATGCCGAGCATACATTGCATTATTATTATATAATCTGGACCAAGGGAGGGTTGGCGTGGCGGTTCCGGGCACGTTCGCGCTGGCAATGGGGGCTGCGTCCGTGTTCAATCCGTGTGGCATCGCGCTGCTTCCGGCCTCCTTGGCCTGGGTCGGTGGAACGACCACCGGAACCGGCCGTGCTTGGAGGCGCGCGGCGAGCGGCTTGCAAGCCGGTCTCCTGATGGCGGTGGGGTTTACGTTGGTGGTGGCCGTGCTGGGCTTGGTGGTTCATCTGGTCGGGGTGTTGCTCACACCCGTGCTGCATGTGACCATGATTGTGCTCGGCGGCGGGCTGGTATTGGGCGGAGGTGCGGTGGCGCTCGGACTGTTTCACTTACCCATTGACCGGTGGACGGGCATCGAACGCGTGTCGGGCACCCCGGGCCAGCCGTGGACGCTTTTGGTGGGCGGCGTGGTCTACGGTGTGGCGGCGTTGAGCTGTACGCTGCCCCTGTTTGTGGCGGCGCTCGTGCCGGCGATGGCCGGGGGCTTTGGCGACTTTGCGGCGCTGGTGGCGCTCTTTGGCCTCGGTACCGCGTTGGTGCTGGTGCTGGCCAGTGAGGCGACCCTATTCTTTCGAGACGGGGTCTGGCGGGCTGTCCGGCGGGTGGCTCCGTGGCTCAACATCGGGCTCGGGGCCGTGATCGTCGCCGCCGGTCTGTATCTGGTGTACTACTGGACGCTCGGTCCGGGACACTTCTTGGCTTAGACGGCGGGGGGCTAGTGGAGGCGAGACGACGGCGGCGACAAAATCGAGAAGGAACCCGTCCGATACGCGAGCCAAGCGACCGGGCGCGGCGTCGTCCGGGTGTGGATGGATGATGGTGCGGCCGGCGCTTGGCATCGCCGCCCGGTGGCGTGCACGCCGGACGCCGACGGCGCGGGCGCAGGGGTGAAGCTAGTTCAGGGGGCAGAACACTGAGCCGCAAAGTCACCGGCAGAAGGAGATAGACTCATGTTGACCATTGGAGAGACCCGTGAGGAAATGTTGGCGTCATTCTGGCAGGCCCTGAGCCATCCCATTCGGATTCGGATTTTGGAACGGCTGCAGGAGGGCGGCGCTCTGAACGTGGGCGAGCTGGCCGACATCCTGTCTCTCGGCCAGGGTCACCTGTCCAATCACCTCGCCTGTCTGAAGAACTGCGGATTGGTGGAGGCGACGCCCAAAGGCCGGTTTGTCTACTATCAGATTGCCGACCCGAGGGTGTTGCAGCTGCTGGACCTTGGCAGCGCCGTTCTCCAAGACCATCTGGACGGGGTCGCTCAATGTCCGGTGGTGCGTCCCCTACCACAGCGAGGGGCCCAGCCTGATGACTAAAACGGGTGGGGTTTGGGTCGTGGGTCTGGCGGTGTTGGGATTGGTGGTGGGCGGTGCGTGGGGGCTGCACCGGGGCGGGACGACGCCCGCGGCGCAGGCTGCCGCCGCATCGTCCTTCGCCGCCTCACAGGGCACGGCGCCCACCTCGGCATCGCCGACGTACACGGCCCACCCGACGACGGCGTTTGAAGTGACCAGTCTTGAGGGATCGCGCATCACGGTTCCGGACGGCCATCCGGTCGTTCTGTACTTCATGTCGGCACAGTGCGCCAGCTGCGTTCAGGGCGAGCAGCAGCTGACCGCAGTCGTGCATGAACTGCCGGCTGGGGTGCAAGTTGTGTCGCTGGACGTGACGCCGACGTACGATCCGGCCAGCGCTGTGCTGGCCATGGCCAAGGAAGTCGGAGCACTGTGGCCACAGGCCTACGCCACGCTGCCCATTATGGAAGCCTACAACGTGACCGCACTGGATCAGGTGGCGGTCGTCAGCGGCTCCGGGCACATCGTCTACGACGGCGGTCTGCCTTCTAACGCGGCGTTGCTGCAGGCGGTTCACGCGGCTGCCGCATCGTGATGTCGCCGGGAGAATCCGACGAACCCGGGTGGCCGCGCGGGGCTTGGAAACGCGGCGCTCGGATATAGGAGGTGCGGGCGGTCTGGGCCGTATTGGCGCTCCCCAGGGCCACGACCTCGACCTGTGGCGAGGGGGGCGCCGGGCGGCGGTAAAGGCCAAAGGCGCTCGGGCACTCGCCACGCCGGCCAAGACACGGCCGGATAGGACGGCAGGAGGCCATGCGCCGATGCCCTAGACATGAAGGGGAATGCCGTAACGGTGCCGGGAACCTGCAGGCAGAGGCAGGTACGGAGGACCGCGTGGGGAGAAGTGGAGGCCTCGCCCGGCTGGATCCCCCCGCGGAGGGCGCTGAAGATGCCGCCTGCCGGATTGGGGCGCGGGGAGGACCTGATGCGTTCCGTGACGGGGCAACACCGTCAAGCCCGGCGATTGTGTGGGACCGGGGGGTGACGCTCGTTTCGGTCCTGGTGACGGTGGCGGTATTCCCAAGGTTCGGGCCCACAAATCCATTCGACGCGGTTTGGGGGAACACCCGGCTCCGGCAGGCGCCCTGGTCAGGTTCGCGCTTCCCTGCTCTGGCCCGCATTCCCTCCGACGCCGCCACGCAGCGCATCGCCATCCGGTGCGGGTTCTTGATGGTGTTGCGAGCTTTGTGGCTGTTGGAGGAGATGGTGATTCCGCTGCCCGGGTCAAAGATGGTGCTGCCCATCCCCGCCTCGGCGGTGCTGGCGCTGCCGGCGGTGATCTTTTGGCGGCGGCGAGCCTTTGGACTGATGACCGTGGCCGGTGGTGCGGATGCTCTGAGGGCGGAGTTCCGGCCGGATCCCTGGGCTTCGGTCCTTCGGGCCAGTCAGCTGTTGATGTGGGGCATCTGGTTGGTCGGATGTCTGGTTCGGCATCGCGTCGTCCGGCACGCCCGATGGCCGACGGGGTCCTTGTCCCCCGTTTTTCCGGGCCGCATACCGCGCGTCCCGGTGCCCCATGGATGGGGACATGGCAGCAGCCGCTTTGGCCCGACCGCGTTCAGCATTGTCCCTATGTCACCGCGGCGCCGTGGTGACGCGCGTTGCCGTCGGAGTACCCGAGGGCTGCCCACCGGAGCGAACACGGCCGCCTCCGTAGGGATGAGGGCCCAGGGCGACGGGAAAGGGGTCCGCAGCGACGTCTCTCGTCGCCGCGGACGTGCGCCGCTACCTTTAGGTAAGAGGCGTGCGGCGCCGAGGGGCCCCCGTCTTGGCGCGGCATAGGCCCGGCGAAGCGGGCACCACCCCGCCGCCAATCGGTGGACTAACGGGCGCCACCATCCCGCGGGTTGGGTCGGGGGAACTGACGTGTCCGTGCCTGCGCCCAGCGTGTCTTTGACGCTGCCGGGCCAAGCCGGCCATCAAACGAGAACAGAAGGCTCACGACTGCTGGGAAACGGATCAAAAAAACCGTCTGCGCTCGCCGGGTCACGGCGTGGCGAATCCATGTCCGGACACAGAATCTCACCGGGAGCCCGTTGACCGGCCTGGCTTCAATCCGGCGCCCGGGTGGGGCGCAACAGAGCCGGCTTGGTGTCCATCACCAGGGGACAGCGTCGCTTGCCCCGCGCGGTGTGCGCCGGTAGCATGGCAGGGAGGAGGAGCGGGTGTTGGAACGGGAGAAGCTTCGCGCCCTGTTCAATCAGGTGGCTGTGCTCTATCACCAGGCAAGGCCCGAATATCCCGAAGCTCTCTTCGACGCGCTGGTGCTTGCGGCCGGCCTCGGGCCAGAAAGCCGCCTTCTCGAGATTGGCCCAGGAACCGGAAAAGCGACCCTGGCGCTTGCGCGGCGGGGGTTTCTCGTCACGGGGGTGGAGATGGGGCAAGACCTGGCCCGGCTGGCGCGGGAGAACCTCCGGCCCTATCCCGTCAGGATTGTGGAGGCGCGGTTCGAGGACTTCCAACCGGAGAGCCCGGCCACACGGTTTGATCTCATGCTGGCCGCCACGGCCTGGCATTGGATTGACCCTGACGTGCGCTGGCGGAAAGCGTGGCAACTGCTGAAGCCGGGTGGACACCTCGCCTTTTGGCGTGCCGAGCATGTGTTTCCGGACGACGGCGATCCGTTCTTTCTGGAGCTGCAAGAGGTCTACGACGAGATCGGGGACTCGCTTCCCGCGGGATACCGGTGGCCCCGTCCCGGGCAGCTGCTCGACGAGAGCGAGGACATCAAGCGGAGCGGGTTCTTCCAACCCGTGCTGGTGCGTCAGTTTGACTGGGAGACGGTGTATACGGCCGACGGGTATATCAATCTGCTGAACACGTTCTCCGGACATCTCGCCATGGAGCCCTGGCAGCGGGACCGGCTCTACGGCGAGATTCGCCGGCGGATGGCGCGGCGTTCCAAAGGCACCGTCCGACGCTATTGGGGGGCCGCGCTTCACGTGGCTCGCCGCATTGACAGCCCGGTGGCGGCCCGGGCACGCGGGTGCCGCCGAAGCCGCCGCGACGGCGGCTGAATGCGCCGTAGGCGCCTGCCCCGGCACATGAAGCGGGACCGTAGCCGTGGGTTGTAGGGAAGTTTGTGGGTGGGCTTAGGCGATTGAGACAACACAGGATTGGGGCCACACTCGCGCGGGTCGTCTCCGCCCCAGGGACGACATCTCTTTCAGACTCCTCAGGGGATGGGCGACGGTCCGGGGACGGACTCCAGCGGACGGAGGGCGAGATGCGTTAAGGTTGGGGGTGGCGTCCGGCTTCGCGCCGGTCAGGACGCCCTGGCGGGTCATCGGCTCCGGGCCACCGATGGGCCACCGGCGGAGCGCGGTACGCGTGATTCGGTTATCCACTTCATCGCCGGTCTGCATGAGTCCTGTGGCCAGCGATCCACTGAGTCCGATGCCGTTGACCCCGCCGAACTCGACCGCCGACCCGGCCTTTGGCAACGCGGGGTCCGCTGGACACCGGCCCGCCGCGGGCCCTCATGATTGACGCGCTCGCGCCCACACGCTGTGCCCCGCCGAAGCTCCCCATGACCGAGGGCGGGGTTCGCGGCATGCGGAATCGTGTCCGGCGCATCCTCACCGGCGCCCGCATCGCTCGGTGCCAGACCCCGACGGCGTTGAGCGGGAACATCCGATGCAAGCGCCGATGGGCGAGGACCCGCATGCCCCTGCCGGCGGCGTGAGCAATGGCCGTACCGTTCGTCCCCCGGCGACTCGGCGCCGCGGTTTCGAGGATCGATTCCCCGGTGCGGGCGGCGGCCACCGGCGGACCCCAGGGACAACCACACACGCGCTGGAGCGGCTGTTCCGGTCCCCGTCAAGGCTGCCCCCGATCCAGACTGCGGATGAAGGCTCCCGCTGCCGCTGTGAGGTGGCGGCGAGGATTTCGTGATCGCTCCAAGACACTTCTGGTTCATCATCCACGGCGCCGCGCCATGAGATACCGGGCGCCACGAGCTCGCTCTCTCGGCGTCGACCTGGCCCGTCTCCGCCCTGTGGT
>DAHVOH010000056.1 GCA_027318915.1 Clostridiales bacterium | reverse complement strand
GGGGTCCGCTGGCAGGCGTGGGGTCCGGCGGCGCCCCAGCTGCTCCACACGGACGCGACGTCGTTCTCCCTGTTCGGTGATTACCCCGGGTCCCAGCCAGCTGGGGATGTGCCGCACATCCCGGAGTGGGACAGTACAGCGCACCGTCCAGTTCTCAAGCAGTGGTGCGGGGGCGCACCACCGATGCTGCAGGCCAAATGCTGTGGGGCGACGTGCTCGTCGGCAACACCAGTGACAAGGCCTGGATGACGACGTGGCTCGCGGCGCTGGGTCGGGACGTCCCGACGGACGCGTGGAAACCGACCCTCTCTGTCACCGACCGCGCCGGCATCAGCCCGTCTGCCTCGACCAAGGCGCCGCCCTCGACGTGCGGTGGCTCGGCCGATTGCCCGAGCCCGAGACCTATGCGCTGGCTCGGGAGGTCAAAGTGCCCGCGTAGACGGCGCCCGACCCCACGTGGGAGGACCTGGGGACCTTCTCGCCCCAGCAGCATGCGGCGCACTACCGGACGCAGATCGACCCGGGGACTCTGGCCAGCTATCCAGTCCGGTGCGCGGTGGTCTATTCGGAGGCGCGCGCCCGGCGGCGCGAGCGCACGCTGCAGTGAGAGATGGCCGCGGCGGCCGTGGTTCGGCGGGGTCGGGGCCGCCCCCGTCGGGAGGCCCCATCTCCCACGACCTTGCCATATCGCCTGCCCAGGGACTGGACGGACCCCGACGCAGTGGCGGTGCCGGCCGAACGCTAGCGGCACAGCGCCGTTGTCTGGGGGACGGACGACGGGGAGCGGTCGGCCCACGACCTGGCGACCACCTCCAAGGGGCACACCCACGCGGAACCGGCGTTTCGGTAGGCGAAGCAGCCTTGGCACTGCGACACGTTCTACCTCCAGAATCCCGAACGGGTGGCCGGGCTGGGGTTTCGTCTGCTCCGCGCCGGGCAATTCGTGCGCGCCATACGCCCGCTGGCCCGGGAGGCCTCCCGGACCAGCCCCCGTGGGCCCTCCCCGACGGTCACAAGACGGCGGCCCCGGCCGATGAACAGCGGTATGGGTCCCAGGGCATTGAGCCGGCCTCATGTGGCCCATTTTAGGGTTAACTGGTAGCTCCACCAACCCCCGCGTCTGCCATCGAACAACCCCAATAGAAGTGCGGACCGGGCCACCGGTCGGAAACCTCTGGCGCGTGTTGCCGCCGGTCGGAACGCGCAGTCCGGAAAGCCCGCAAGCCATGCGCTGCGACATGGGTATCGACACCCGGGCACTGAACCAACGTCCGGGAGAGGACGGCCGACAGGGATCCCGAGAATCGTGCCGGTGGCGCGCCGTCGGTCAGGCGACCCCAAGACCCGTGGCGATGGGGGATTCTGAGGTCGCCCTCAAAAGGTCCGGGTTCTACGGCGGCCGCGCCGGTCGGTCTCGTGCGTCTGATGCCGATCACCCCAAGGCGTTGATGCGGACCGCCCCGGCCCGACGTCCTGGTGAGAGAACACAAGCTTGAAATGGTCTAGTCCTGCGCCGCACCCGCCGGACCCTCTCTGGGCGCTTTGGGCCCAAGAAGGGCAATGCGCGGGAGGCGTGTTGAAGGGAGATTCGGACGCCGGCCGCGAAGGGCCCTATCGCCGGCTCCGGAACGCCGCGAGGGCGTGCCCGCATCCGGGCACGCCCTCTTTGTCGGGGGTGTCGCGTGGACGTCAGTCCACGGGCACCCGGGTCGGAGTGACATCGGCCAGCTCGGGGTGGCGGGTGTAGAGCGCTTCGACGGCGGCCCGAAGACCCCGCAGCGCCTCATCCACCTCACCCGCGGTGACGGTGAGGGGCGGGGCCAAGCGCAGCACGTTGCCGTACAGCCCTCCCTTTCCCACCAGGACACCACGCTCGCGAGCCAGTTCCAGAAGCTCGTTGGCCAGGTCGGGGGCCGGCGCCTTGTCCCGGCGCACCACCTCCAGGCCTTGCATGAGACCCTTGCCACGGACATCGCCCAGCGTCGGGAAGCGATCCGACAACTCCTCCAAGGCGCCCCGAAAATGCGCGCCCAAGCTGGCGGCCCGCCGCGTCAGGTCTTCGGCCTCGATGACGTCCAGTGTCGCCAGCGCCGCCTCCATGGACAGCGGGTTGCCGCCAAAAGTGGAAATGGTGGGACCTCGGTAATGCCCGGCCACCTCGGGGGTGGCGATGGTGGCGCCGATCGGCAGACCGTTGGCCAAGCCTTTGGCGAACGTCATCACGTCGGGCTCCACCCCATAGTGGTCAATGCCGAACCGGCGCCCGGTCCGCCCGAATCCCGTCTGCACCTCGTCGTCGATGAACAGCCCGCCGTGCCGGCGCACAATGCCGACCGCTTCTTGAAAGTAGGCGGTGGGCGGAGTGATGAATCCCCCCACGCCTTGGATGGGCTCGGCCAGAAACGCGGCCACCGTTCCGCTGGTGGTGGTCTGAATCAACTCCTCTAAGTCACGGGCGCATTCCAATGCGCACGTGTCCGGGGTGCGCGCGAACGGGCAGCGATAGCAGTAGGCGGCGGGGGCATGACGGATGGGCAGACCGCCGAAGCCATGGCGCCACGGCGCTTGACCGGTCAGACCCATGGCCAGTTGCGAGTGCCCGGAGTAACTGTGGCGCAGGGCGATGATCTCACTGGAACCGGTCGCCAGCTGGGCCATGGCCACGGCGGTTTCGTTGGCTTCGGTGCCACTGGTGGTGAAAAAACTTTGAGCCAGTCGGCCCGGGGTGATGTGTGCCAAGCGTTCCGCCAAACGCACCATCGGGGCGGTGACGTACAAGGTGGACGTATGGACCAGACGCTCCAGCTGAGCGGTGACGGCCCGCGTGACCGCTTCGTGCGCATGACCGATGGAGACGGTCAGAATGCCGCCGAAGAAGTCGAGATAGGTGCGGCCTCGGTCGTCTGTGACCCGCCGCCCGCTCCCTTCCACCAACACCAGCGGATCCGAATAATAGGTGCCGATGGCCGGCACCAGGTAGCGATGCTGATTTTCCACCAGCCGCTCATGCTCCTCGACCGGATGCGGGGCGGGGGTCGGCTCATCAGGCTGGTTCACCGGGAAAGCCTCCTTCAGTATCGGTCAGTGTCGGTCGCGATTGGGCGGGACCCGGAGACTGCGCGGGCGAGGCGCCGGAGGTGCTCCGGATTCCATCGTAGCAACGCGCGACGGCCCCTCCATCGGGCGGGTAGATGATTTCCATCGACGATTTCGTTACAGATTGTCTCATGACGAGCGCACCTGGGGCACCAGAGTTCGGCTGAAGAGATGTCGGCGGACCGGAACCGCGTCGGGGACGCCGCAATCCGCCGCCCGGCGGAGCCTCGATACGGAGGGCGCCGACCGTTGTGCGCCCGTGGCCGGGAGGATCCCCCAAGATCGACGGCCCCGGCGCGGTTGGGCACGTGCCTTCCGGCGCAATGCGCGGTACGATGCCTGGGGAACGGACGGCTCGGCGGTGTCCGACCGGTGCCGCCGGCCCGGCCAACTGCCTAGGTCCGGGCCAAGCCGACATCTTGAGGCGCGGGGAGGGGTACGCGTGTTGGTGGTTGCGCATCGCGGAGCGGGGGCTCTCTTTCCGGAAAACAGCTTGACCGCGTTCCGCAACGTGGCGGCAACGGGAGCCGACGGCGCCGAGTGCGACGTGCATCTGAGCGCCGACGGCCATCTGATGGTGATGCATGACCGGTCGCTGAAGCGGACGACGGGGGTCGACGGGGAAGTCGGCGATTTTACGCGCATGCAGTTGGCCCGTCTGGATGTGGGAGACGGACAGGGCGTGCCGACGCTCGAAGAAGTGCTGGAGGCCACCCCGGTGGCGCTCCGCGTCGAAATGAAAGAGCCGGACACGCTCGACGCTTTGGTGGATTTCGTCGATGCCCATCCGGAGTGGCGCGAGCGCATCGTGGTCACCTCGTTTCATCATGGGCCTCTGCTGGCCTTGCGTCGGCGACTGCCCGACGTGGCCACGGTGCCCCTGCTCGCGGGATATCCCGTGCATCCGGGCCGGGTGGCGCAAGATGCCGGCAGTGACACTCTGGGCCTTCAGTTCGCCGGAGTGACTGAGGCCTACGTTGACCTGTGCCACCGTGAAGGCGTCAAGCTGACGGTGTGGACCCCGAACGAGGAGGCGGACATTCGGCGCATGATAGCCCTCGGCGTGGACGGCATCACGTCCGACCGGCCCGATCGGGTGGTGAAGCTCCTGGGGCGGGGCTCGTAGCATCGAACGGTTTAGCCGGGCCGCGTCGGAGGCCGAGATCCTGTCGGCCGGCGCAGGTGGGGGTTCCTGGCGGGTAGCGGTTTGGGGCCCGCGGGATTCTGCGCCGGACCCGCCGACCGGAGGGGGAGCCTCCGCCGCAGGCCTGGGGCCGGGTGTAGCCGATCCGAACCCCCCGGCCCGGTCGGGAGGTCTGTTCGGGCGTGCGCGCGCGGCTAGGATGGCGGGTTGGACAACGCCGCCCAGCGGCAGCGGGGCATCCGGTCAGGGAGCCCCGCGCTGGACAAGAGCCCGTTTCGTCACCTGGCCGACAAGACTTGCCGGCGCGCGCGGATGGCCTCGATGCGCTCTTCCAACGCCGGTCGGGAGGCTTGTTCCAGGGCCTGGTCCCAGGCCGCCAATTCTCCTTGCAAGGCGGCCAGGGCTTCTCGGACCGATTCGTGATTGGCCAGAAGGATCTGCGACCACAGTTCCGACGGGGCCACGGCCGTCCGTGTCGCGCTGAGGAATCCGGGTCCCAGCAGTGCCCGCCCCGAATCGGGTAGCCGCTCCAGCACGCTGGAAAGAGCCAGCGCGCTCAGATAGGGGAGATGACTCGTGAAGGCGGCGATGCGGTCATGGTCCCGGGCGGGCAGGGTGGTCAGTCGAGCGCCCAATGGCTCCACCAACTCCCGCATGGCGTCCCACGGAACCGCGTGACCCTCGACCGGGATCAGCGCCCACAGGCGATCCTGATACAGGGTGGGGCGAAAGTTTTCCCGGCCGCCTTGCTCATTGCCGGCCATGGGGTGGGAACTGACCACGGGCAGCCTTCCCGGCAGTCGGGCCAGATGCGGCAGCACGGGCCCTTTGACGCTGGTCAAATCCGTGAGCACGGTCGCCTCCGTCAATGAGGGCGCGACCTCCTCCACGACGTCCGCCACCGCTTCCGGCGGCACCGCGATGACGCACCACCGGGGCTCGGCGGCACGGCCGATGCGCACGCCCTGGCGCGCGGCAAATCGCTCCGCCTCGGGGGCCCGGTCGCGACCATACACCTCAAAGCCGTGATCCAAGAGCCCGGTGGCTAGGGACAGGCCCATCAAGCCCAGGCCCCAAATCTGCACCGTCGGCATCATACGGCCCTCCCCACGGCGCCGGCCACTTGGCGAAGACCCGCCGTCATCTCGGCAAACATGGGCAGGGTCAGGCTCTGCGGGCCGTCGGACAACGCGTGGGCCGGGTCCGGATGCACTTCCACCAACAGTCCGTCGGCGCCGGCGGCGACCGCCGCCGCCGCCAGGGGTGGGACCAAGGAGGCGGTGCCGGTGGCGTGGGACGGGTCCACCACGATGGGCAGGTGGGACAGCTGCCGGAGCAGCGCGACCGCTCCAAGGTCGAGGGTGTTGCGCATGCGTGGCTCGAACGTCCGGATGCCTCGCTCGCACAAAATGACGCGGTCATTGCCGCCCAGCAGAATGTACTCCGCGGCCGAGAGCCATTCGTCGATCGTGGCGGCCAGCCCCCGTTTGAGCAAGATGGGTTGGCGAAGCTCCCCACAGGCGCGCAGCAAGGAGAAATTCTGCATGTTGCGCGCGCCGATTTGAACGACATCGGCCACGGCCGCCACCTGGGGGAGCGTCTCGACGTCCAGGGCTTCTGTGACAATGGCCAGTCCGAAGCGTCGCCGCGCTTCGGCGAGAAGTTCCAGCCCTTCGGCCATCAAGCCCTGAAAGCTGTACGGGGAGGTGCGCGGCTTGTAGGCGCCTCCCCGCAAAACCGTCGCTCCCGCTCCGGCCACCGCTTGAGCGGTGGCCATGAGCTGTTCCTCGCTTTCGACCGCACAGGGTCCCGCCATCACAACCAGCGCCCGCCCGCCGATGACCACGCCGGGCGCCAGTTCAAACCGGCTGCCGGCCGGGCGCTGGGCGCGGCCGGTGAGCGCGACGGGAACCCGGGAGGCGGAGGGACTGGCGGGAGGCGACGCGACGGTCGCCTCGGCATAGAGCACGCGGCCTTCTTGGATTGAGGTGGATTCTGGGGTCGGATTATGCCGGCTGACAGTCATACCAATCGCCTCCCCTGTCTGATCTGGGACGGTGGGAAACCTTCGGGAGCGAGGGCGGTGGCCAATAAAAAATCTTCGTCCCTCAAGGGACGAAGACAATTCTTCGCGGTACCACCCTAGTTGCGTCAAACACGCCACTCGATCTCTCGATAACGGGAGAGAACCGTCTCCCCTACTGCCTTGTCCGGCCGCCTCCGTGCATGCGCACGTCCGCGACGGGTCATGGGTTCAGCTTGCACTCCCGGGCGTATAGCGGATAGCCTGGATGGCTTGCACCGGCCGCCATCTCTCTGAACCGGCATCCTCCGCATCTTCCGGTCATCGCTGTGGAATCTATGTCGTTGGGATGACACTAGAGAACCGGGCGGCGGGTGTCAATAGGGAGGTGCAGGGAGATGGCGGCCGCCCCGCGCCGGGTATGCGCCCGCTCCGGATCCCGTCCATCAACCCGGCGGGCTGGCACCGCGCGACTGGATCCAGCGCTCCAATTCGCCGCCCAAGACCAGGGGCCCGGCGGGGTTCGGCGGATCCGCGGGGACCGGCCCCATGCCATGGGGCGGCGGCGAGGTGGGGGACGTCGACAGGGCCCGCACCGCCAGCCCGCGAAGTTTCTCGGCCCAGGGGGCGATTTCCGGCCACAGGGCCGGTGGATAGGCGTGCTCACCGCGATGGGCCCAGAGGCGCAGGCGATCCTCGAGCTCCGGCTCGAGAGCGTGGCCCCGCGCCTGCGCGAGCCGGGTCTCCCAGCGGCTCCCCCGGCCGCAGCAGGAAAATCGCGTGGCCCAGCCCAGGTCCTCAAGACTGGCACGGTAGTCGGCGCCCCACTGGTCCAGGGCTTGCCGCCACGCCCGCACGGGGTCATAGGCGTTGGCGTCGGACAAGTAGGCGGCGATGGTGACCAGGGCCACCTTGGATGCTTCCGCCAGTTCCATGGGATTGGTGTAGTAGCCCGCGACGGTGTCCAGCAGAGCCGCATCGCGTCCTTCCAGGGGAGCCAGGTGCAGTTCCGCCGTCATGCCGGCGTCGTTGACCGGATAGTTGTCCCACACCATGATCGCGTGGCCGAACAGGTCCTGAGCCTGGGCCGCTTGGCGGCCTCGGATGGTTTCCGAGCACACGGCGGGACCGGTCCAAAACACGGGAATCTCGGCCGGGAGGGCGGTGCGGAGCGCCTGTTTGTACGGGGTGGCCCGCAATCCCCAATATTCCGTGGGGCAGAAGATGAGCTCCGCCTCGCCGCGCAACTCCTCGTGGACCAGCCGCGCGATGTCGGCCTGGGCATTGGCGGCTTGGCCGTAGGCCCGCGCGTCATCGGCGGACAGGCTCGGATCGATGTCGTCGAACTGGAGTGCGAGGACGCCGAGTCCCAAATCCCGGAGATATCGCACTTTCTCGCTGAGCGTCCGCCGATCCCGGGCTGAACCAAAGCGCATGTCCAAGCCGGGCTGAATCGCCATGCCCAGACGCATGGCGCCCGCCTGCGCCCTCGCCAGTTCCTGACGCCACCAGCGCTCGCGGTCCGCGGGCAGAGGGACAGAGCGCCAGTCGGCACGCGTATACGGGTCATCCTTGGCCGCGTAGATGTAGTGGGTGAACCCGCGCGTTCGGGCAAAAGCCAGCATGTCGGAACGGGCCGCGGGTGTCCAGGGCCGGCCGTAAAACCCTTCGATGATGCCTCGATGAAACGCGATCCGATTCAGGGCCATCCCTCCTCGCATCCATTTCTCCGGCAGCGTCGCACCGTCCTGCTCGCGTGCTTCTACGGCGCCGCCCATGGGTCACTCGGACCGGCGGCCACGGCCGAAGGGCGTCCGCCAGGGGGCCGGTTAGCCATGGGTCGTCATCCCGAAGGCGCGGGCAATCAGGCCCGGAAAGCCGTGGGGGCGCACCCGCGCGTTGGCTATGGTGGAGGCGAGAGGGGAGAGGCATCATGTTTACGGACTTCCTCGGCGTTATGTTGGTGACTCTCGCGACCGGACTGGCTTTGCTGGCGCACTATCTTTACCGGGATCCGCCGGTCGGCGAGCGACGCAGTTGGGCGGCCGGGTTCTTTGCGGTGGGGTTGGTGCTGTTCCTGTTGGCGTTCGTGATGGTGGTGACGTGGCCGTTGCCCGGCGGATACAATGTCGCCTTTGGCGAGCCGGCGCTGTTCTTGAGCGCCGTGTTCCTGGCGGCGGCGGTCACCCTGACGTTTGAGTGGGAGCCCTTGATCCCGGCCATGCTGGGGGTGGCCGGCGGCATTCTGGCGATTGTGGTGGGCCTGCGTCTGATGGACTTGCATCTGACCCAAAGTCCCGTCGTGGCCGGTATCGGTTATCTGACCGCGGGCATCGGCGGCCTGCTCACGCTGCCGGCGCTGCAATGGCGGCAGGCGCGGTGGCTGGCGGTGACAGCGGCGGTTATTCTCGGCATCTCGGCCGTGGTGTGGGCCTTTACCGGTTATGATGCGGTGTGGGCGCATATTCTCGACTTCAGCAAGTGGGTGCCGACCGACATGCTGCAGCGGCTGCCGCCCGGCAAGTAGAGGCGGCGACGGCAAGCCCCTCGCGCTGCCGCGAGGGGCTTCGGTGCATCGGGGGTGTGGACGTGGCTGAAACGCCGGAGCTCTTTGACCCCATTGCCGGGCACTATGACCGGTTGAGCGCCGTGCTCTCCCTGGCGGGCATCCACGCGTGGCATCAGGCGGCGCTTCGTGCGCTGGCCATCGAGCCGGGAGCCGCCGTGCTGGATGTCGGGTGCGGCACCGGGGTGGTGACGCGCCGGCTGGCGGAGGTGGCCGGCGCGGGCGGGCGGGTGGTGGGATTGGATCCGTCGGAGGGGATGCTGTGGCGGGCGCGCCGACAGCCGGCGCGGGCGGGCGGGGCGCACCTGGACTGGGTTGCGGGGACCGGCGAGCGCCTGCCGTTCGCGGACCGCGCCTTTGACCGGGTGACGGCCCAATTCTCCTTGCGCAACATGAACGACTGGCAGCAGGGTTTGGCAGAGATGACGCGGGTTGTGCGGGCCGACGGCCGCCTCGTCATCCTGGATTTGGTTCAGCCGGTCACCCGCCGCGGGGCCTGGGCCATGCAGGGTCTGCAGCTGACGACCCATGCGCTCCGTCTGCACCGTTTCGACCCGTATCGGTGGCTGGGACGCTCATTGCTGCATGCGCCGACACGAGCCGAGATAGAGAGCGCGCTCAAGTCGCTGGGCTGGGACGTGGCGGAACGCCGGCAATGGCTCGGGGATTTGGTGCTCCTCCTGAGCGCGACGCGACCGGCGGCGGGACCGGCTCGGGCCGTCCCGCCGGCCGCCGAGAATCCGCGGATCGTGTGGGCGACGGACGGGTCCGCGACGGCTCAGGCCGCCGGGCAATGGCTCTTGCGCTATGGCCCCGAGGGGGCGCGGGTGGATGTGGTGACCGTGTGCCCGCCGCTGTCCGGGAGCGATCGGGCGGCATTGGAGGGACCGGACCGACAGGCGTGGAGGCAGGCTCTCGAAAGGGCGGGGCGAGAAATCGCAACCCGCTACCCCACCGAGGTGCACTTGTTGGAAGGCGAGCCGGGACCGAGTCTGCTGGCCTACGGACGCAGCAGCCGGCCCGACCTGATGCTGGTGGGGTTGAAGCATCGGGATGCAGCCGCCGGGCGCCTTCTGGGAGCGGTGGCCGCCTTCCTCCTGAGTCACGCGGACTGGCCGGTCATGGCGGTCCCGCTGGAATCCGGCGCCGGCCTCCGGGACCCCGTCGCGATCAACGGGACGGGCGCCGAGCCACCCCTGCGGTCGGGCCAAGACTTCTAAGGAGTTTGTCCATAGTCCGCGTCGGCGATCATCCGGACAAGAAAACGGTCGACCGGCCGTATAAGGAGCGAGGCGACACGCATGGCCACCCATCGCATCATGGTGCCCCTGGACGGTTCCGCCTTGGCCGAGATGGTGATGCCCACCGCCATCGAGCTGGGGACGGCGTTGCAGGCCGATTGGATTCTGGTGCAGGTGATTGCGCCCGATCCCGGCGCATGGGCGCTGGTCACGGAGTCCTGGGGTCCTGTGGGGCCGTGGGATCCGATGGTCCCGGCGCAAGACGAACAGAGAGACGGAGCCCAAACCTATCTGAACGCGGTGCGTGGGCAGATGGGCGACAGGGTGGGGCGCGTCACCGTCGATGTCCGCCAGGGGCCGGTGCTGGCGTCCCTGTTGGCGGCCGTCCGGGACCATGCGGCCACCCTCATCGCGATGTCCACCCATGGGCGCGGCGGCTTGAACCGGATGGTCATGGGCAGTGTCACCGACATGGTGATTCGGCTGGCGCCGGTGCCCGTCGTGGTGGTGCATCCGTCGGCGCGCCGGTGATTGCCGGAACCGGGCCGTCTCAGGTGGCGGCCCGTGTACCTCGCGCCGGATTGGGGCGGCGCACGGGCTCAGAACTCCGCGATCAAATCGTGGGCGGCCGTGGCCAACGCCTCCCGGTCATCGGGGTGGGCAATGGCGATGAGGCGGCGCGCCCGCTCGCCCAGGGTTTGGCCCTGCAATTCGGCCACGCCGTATTCGGTGACGACATACTGGACGTGGCTCCGGGTGGTGGTGACGGCCGCTCCCGGTTGCAGGGTGGCGACAATGCGGGGGATGCCGCTGCCGGTCCGCGCCGGCAGCGCGATGATGGAGAGGCCTTCCGGGGCCAGGCTCGCTCCGCGCACGAAATCCATCTGGCCACCCACGCCGGACAGGATGCGGGACCCGATCGACTCGGCCGCGACCTGCCCGGTGAGATCCACTTCAATTGCCGAGTTCACGGACACCATGCGCGGGTTTTGGCGGATGACGGCGGTATTGTTGGTGTAGTCCACCGGTCTGAGGGACACCCCCGGATTGTTGTCCAAGAAGTCGTATAGCGCCGCCGTGCCGAGCGCGAAGGTGGCCACCACCTGCCCGGGATCGGTGACTTTGTATGATCCGGTGACGGCTCCGGCCTCGACCAGCAGACGCACCCCGTCGGAAATCATCTCGCTGTGCACGCCTAAGTCCCGGTGGTCGCGGAGCTGGGCCAGAACCGCGTCGGGGATGCGGCCAATGCCGGTCTGCAGGGTGGCGCGGTCCGGAATGAGACTGGCCACCTGTCGGCCGATGGCCGCGGTGAGCGCATCCGGCGCCTCTTGCGGATGCTGGGCCAGCGGCTCGTCCCACAGGACACCGTAGGTGATGGCGCGAGCCGGCAGGCACGCCTCGCCCAAGACCCGTGGCACCTGCGGATTCACCTGCGCAATCACGACGTCGGCTTCGGCGATGGCGGTCAGCGTTGCGTCCACGGTCGGGCCGAGGCTCACGTAGCCGTGACGGTCGGGTGGACTGACGTTGATGAGCGCCACGTGGGGCCGCCAATCGGCCTGACGCAGGAACCAGGCGCCTTCCGACAGAAAGAGCGGGAGATAGGACGCGTCGCCTCGATTGACGGCATCTCGCAAGTTGGGTCCCACAAACAGGGAGATGTCGCGCAGACGCCCGCGCAGAGCCGGCGTCACCCACGGCGTAGGACCTTCCAGGTGGAAGTGCAGAAGCTGGAGACCTTCCAGCGTCAGCGCCCGCCGGGCGAGCCCTTGCAGAAGACCATGGGGAGTGCACGCCATTCCCTGCACAAAGATGCGCATGTGGGACTCGACCGCGCTCAAAGCGTCATCCAGCGCCACCATTTCCATACGGCCGCCTCCGTCCGCGCACGGCGCCCAGCCGCCGCATGCGACCTCAGCATAGCAGGTGAGACCGGTCCGGTCATCGCCCGAACGGCCAACTCGGGGGGGCCCGATGGCGTCGCGGTGCGGGTCTTTCGACCGGCGCACCGACGGTCAGAGGTGGCTCGGATGGCCGGCGGCCCGAAAGTAGGCGTAAAGTCCGTCGAACACCACCAAAGCGTGCCGGATGGCTTCGGCGTCGTCGGCGGCGATCAAGCGGATGCCGCGGCACACGACATCCACGCCGAAGGCGGCCGCTTCCAGCGGGGCCTCCTGCACGATGTCGGCTTCATCCACCACCAGGGCGATCCGGCCCAGGACCGGGTCGGTGAGCCCGTATTCCTCCAGCATGGTGTGAAATGTGGAGTGCCCGTGGCGATGGCTCAGCCGAACGCCCGGCATGTCAAACGCTTCCCCCGCCTCCGGTGCCGGCATCGTCGACTCGGGCACAAAGTCAAAGGTGGGGTGCGCGTCGATGAAGCGCGTGATGAGCCAGGCGGAGGCCATGCGGTCCACGCCAATCTGGCGGCGGGTGATCCAGTGCATTCCTCAACTCCCTCGCCACGTTCTGAGCGTCTGGTACACCACCGTGCCCAACGGCGCATCGAAATAGTCCCGGCGCCGTATCTGCTGGTAGCGGCGCGCCGCATGGTCGAGCGCCGGCGGGTTCTCGCGCAGGTCGTCCAGCAGCGACTCATACTCGCGCGTGCTCATGTCCAGAAAGTGCTGGACCAGTCGCGCATCGTCCGAGCCTCGCAGGGGAGCGGCCCGCCAAACCAATGCGTCACCGTGCGCTTCGACCACGCCGGCTGCGATCCATTCCAGCTGCTCTGCGGTCCACGGATTGTCCGGCAACACCCAGACCGAGTCGTGCAGCAGGGCGGCGCCGAGACTCTTCAGCTTCCGCCAGACGTGAACCCGGGCCGCGCTGGGCGTCGACGGCATTTGATAGTGAAGCAGCACCCATCCGGGCCCCCTCGGGTCGGAACCGTCTTCGGGCGCGGGTTGCGGCGTGGGGTTGCCCCGAGGCGGATCTCGCTGCAACACCCGCGTGGATGATCGGTCTTTCCCGCTGCCCCGGCCCATGGATACCCCCCTTGCCGGTCCGCGCTCCGGCCGCCGCCATGGGGCTCTCCGGCGCGGAGCCCTTTGATGGGCAAACCGTCAGGCTGCCAGGCTGTTGCCTCAGAGCCATGATATCATGGCAGTGGTGTAACCGACGTTACAGTCCGAGGGGCAATCCGGCCGGTGGCCGTGTCTTTCGTCTCGGCCCCTCACGGCCATTCAGATCGACCAGGAGTGACAGCATGATTGTTCGGGAGTATTACCAGCGGGGTGCACCGGACCCGGTGCTGGACCAGGATCACGTGTTGGGGCTGGTGCGTCGCCACATCGGGAAAGCGGCGGCGGTGACCGGCGTGGACGAGACCGGGGGCGAGGCCCGCGTCTATGTGGTTGACGACCGGGTGATTCTCAAAGTGCAGCGGCCCCAGCAGCTCCGATCGTGGACCAGCCTGGAAAAAGAAGTCGTGTTTCTCCGCCGCATCGCCGCGGATGCTCCGGACTTGCCGGTGCCGCGGGTGCTGGGTTACGGACGGGACGGGTCCGTCGAATACACGTGTATGACGCGCATGCCCGGCGACGCCGCGGTGCGAACGCCCATAGCCGCGGAGGAGCGACCCTTGGCGCTCCGAGCGGTGGGTCGCGTGCTCCGCCGCATTCATGGCATTAATCAGGCCGAACTGCGCGCCAGCGGCCTGTTTCCCGAGGAGTGGACGGCGGCGGACCTGCGCCAGTCGGTCGCTCAGCGCGTCGAGGATGTGTCGCGCCGCCTGGAAGCCGACGGGATCGCGTGGCCGCTCTCGTTGCCGGTCGATCAGGTTGTGGCCGCGGCCCAGGCCCAAGTGCCCGCATCGCCGCCGGCGGTGGCGCTGCACACGAACCCCGGACCGACCCACACCTTTGTTGATCCGGTGTCGGGTCGATTTCTGGGTTTGATTGATTTCGGCGACGCTTACATCGGCCACCCGGCGTTTGATCTCTGGCAGTGGGGCGATCCGGCGGACCGGGATTGGGTCGCGGCCGGGTACGCGGAGGAGGGCGCGCTGCCCGACGAGTTCTGGCGGTTTTGGACGGTGGTCCAGGCGCTGTCGGACTTGACGGCCATTGCCCGGCAGCGTCCGTACGCGCCGCTGGCGGCGGGGCACCTCGCGGAGTTGGTGCGCAGGTGGTAGGGATGGGCGATGAATGACCCGGCGCCGCTTGTGACCCTGGAGGGGATAGGCAAGGAATACCCCGGCGTGGAGCCGTCTTTGCGCGGAACCAAACTGGAGATGCAGGGACCGGCGCTCTGGCTGCGCGGACTGGTCCGGGCGGCCCGCCTTCAGGCCTCCACGGCGCCGCCGGTGCGGGCCCTGTCCGCCGTCAGTCTGTCCATCGCGCCGCGCGAGGTGTTTGGCATTCTGGGTCCGAACGGGTCCGGCAAGACGACCTTGGTCAAGATTGTGGCTGGCCTGCTGCGCCCGACCGAGGGAACCGGCCACGTGGCCGGCATCGGGCTGGATCAGCCGCAACGCATCCGACGACGGGTCGCCTACGCGTCCACGACAGGATGGATGGGGTTGGAGTGGGCGCTCACAGCGGAGGAGAATATCCGATTTTTCGCCGTCTTGGCCGGCATGCCGGGACCGCTGGCCCGCGTGCGGACCGAGGAGGCTCTCCATGACCTGGGGTTGGAGCAGGATGCGGCCAAAGCGGTGTCGGAGCTGTCCAACGGCATGCGGCAACGGGTCATCTTGGCGCGTGCCCTGCTGTTCCGCACGCCCATCATCCTGTTGGACGAACCGACCGTAGGATTGGATCCGCTGCATCGCGAACAGATTCTGCAGATCGTGCGCCAGGTGTTGCCGGCGCGGGGCCAGACGGTGATTTTGGTGGACCATCGGGCCGATGCGCTGGAGACGGTGGTGGACCGGGCCCTTGTTTTGGAACAGGGGCGCGTGCGGATGCTGGGAACCCCGGCCGAGCTGGTGGGCGTGTTGGCCGGCGCGGAAGTGGTGGAACTGCTCACGCGCGGCGGGACATACCCGGCGGGGCCGGCTCCCAGCTCCGTGCGCCGCGTTGACCGCCTGGCCCGACCGGGGGCGTTGGGGCTCATCCAATGGCGGGTGCTGCTCGACGCGTCCGCGGACGGATTGGAGGCGGTGGTTCGCTGGATCCTGTCCGGAGGCGGCACCATCGTGCAAGTGGCGGAGCGGGATCCGCGCTTGGCCGATGTGCTGATTGACGACGCGCCCAGGGAGGAGGAACCGGCCTGATGGCCTCGGTCGGTCGCACGCCAGGGACCCGGACGGGCGCATGGATCCGGGAGCTGGCCACGCTCTGGGCGTTCGGACTTCGCGAGTACCGGATCTGGCAGTCGTATCGGGTCAATCAGGTCATGTGGATGGCCAATATCCTGGTCACCACCCTCCTGTTCTTTTTGATGGGCCGAATGGTGAAGGGTCAGGCCGCCCATCTGATGGGGGCGGCCTATGGCACCAACTACATGTCCTTCATCGTCGTCGGCGTGGCCGTCAACGTGTTTTTGTTCACGAATCTGGCCGATCCGTACACGCGCATTGCGCGCAGCTATTTCAACGGCACCATGGACCTGTTTCTGCTGAGCCCGATGTCCGTCTACACACCCCTCCTCGGCCTGATGACCAAGTCCCTGCTGGATGACTATCCGCGCCTGTTTTTCGTCGGGGGATTCGGCATCCTGCTGTTTGGGGCGGCGTTTCGCTTTCAGTACACGCTGGCGGCGGTCGGATTCACCATCCTGTTGCTGGCGGCCGCCTTCGGCATTGGCACCATCAGCGCGAGTTCCTTTTATCTGCTCAACATCAAGCGGGGCACCGAACCGGTTCGGTTTTTGGTGCAGCAGCTGCTGGCGACACTGCTGGCCGGCACGTACTATCCGGTGACGGTGCTGCCCAAGCCGCTGCAATGGGTGGCTTGTTTGATTCCGCACACCTATGCCTTTGACGCTCTCCGCCGACTCATGGACCCCGGCGCCCAACTGACCGGCGATGCTGTCCTGCCGGTGCAAAAAATTCTCCCGTGGCCGCCGCTGGTGGTGGACGGGGCGGCTTTGGCCCTCATGACGGTGACGCTGGTGCCGCTGGGCCTATGGCTTTACGGGCGCGGCATCGAGAAAGCCCGGCGGGAAGGAACGCTCACGCGATGGCAGTAATTGATGTGCGGGGATTGGGCAAGCGCTACCCCGGTTCCCCCCCGTTCTGGGCCCTCAGCGACGTCAGCCTGGCGTTGGACGAGGGCAGCATCTTGGGGCTTTTGGGTCCCAATGGCGCCGGGAAGACGACGCTGATCAAGATCTGGGCCGGGCTGCTGGCGTTGGACGCGGGAGAGGGCACGGTGCTGGGGCATGATGTGCGCCGGCATCCCGAGCGCATTCGGGCGGAGGTCAGCTTGGTGGCGCCCACAGCCGACGTCGGCATCGACAACAATTTGACCGTGCGGCAGAACCTGGTTTTCTGGGCGCCGGTCTACGGGCTGTTTGGCCGGCGGGCGCGCAGCCGCATCGATGCCCTGCTGGAGCGCCTCGATCTGACCGGCAAGGCCGATGCATGGCCCATGCACATCAGCGCGGGCCAGCGCCAGCGATTGGCGCTGGCCCGCTCGCTGCTGGCCGAGAACGCCTTGGTGTTTCTGGATGAACCGACCAACAAGCTGGACTTGGAGGGGGTTCGGGCGGTGCGCCATCTCATTGCCGAGTTGAACACGCTGCATGGGGTGACGGTGGTGTTGACGACCCATGTGATGGAGGAAGCCGAGGAACTGTGCAGTCATATCGCGTTTTTGACTGCGGGCCGACTTCGCCAGTATGCGCCGACCGCAGTGGCGCTCCAGGCCCTGGGCCTGGTGCGGCCCATCCGGGTCACGGTGGCGGTGCCCAGGGGCGTGACCCCGGAGGTGGCCCCGACCGCGTCGTGGCCGGCGGTGGAGCGCGTCGAGCAGGAGCGGGGTGAGGACGGGCAGGTGCGGTTGACCGTGTGGTCGCGCGAGACCACGGCCACCACGCCGGCGTTGTTGCATTGGACGTTCCGGCATGGATACCGGCTGTTGAGCATGACAACCGAACCCGTCACGTTGGAGGACGTGTTTCGCGCCCTGGGTCGGCAAGAGAGTGGGGGGCCGACCTGATGGCTTCGGCGTTCGCGGAGCAGCCCGTCGGCTGGCGGCGGAGAGCCACTGCTCTCCGTCGTCCAGGCTCAAGTCCACCTCCCGGGGTGCGGCCAGGTAGGGGCGGACCGTGTTTCGATCCACCCTGGCGGTGCGCTCGACCGCCCGCAAGCTCTCGGCGCGCATCCACAGCCTCAGCACTTCTTTCGATCTCCTACAAAAGAGCCTCCCTGAACATCGCCATCTCTCGGTCCGACCGACGGTAAAGGTGGCCAGTCCACCGCCCGATCCACCGCCGCTGGTGGGTCCCCACGTGGTCCCACGACTGGTGAAAGGGTGGCCCGATGGCCTTGGCGAAACGCAGCTCAACTGGTCCCCTGCGGCTGGCGGGCGACATCGGGTGGCTGCAGGTTTCGAGAGAGGATGGTTCGCGATCAAGTTGTCTCGCATGCTGTCAATAGCTCGGCGATCTGACCGGCTGGGTCGTGCCGTAGCCAGTGCCAGGATCGCCTGACGGGGACGATGGCTCTGCCTGGGATTCTCGGCGGGGCCGGGCGGGGAGGAAGAGCCCGGCCATGACCGCCCCGGCGATGACGACGCCGCCGGCCACCTCGCAACCTCCGTGAAGACTGTGCAAGAACGCGCCGGTGGCGCTGGTCGCCAGGGCGTACCCAGTCTGGGCAAGGCCGGCCGTGGCGAGTGCATGCGACGCGACCAGCGCCCCACCGACCGACGCTTTCGCCGCCGATACGACTTGTGCCGGCAGATGGGCCGGTGCGGTCGCCGCGAGCCGACTCGAATAAAGGGAGGCGGCTACGCTTCCGATCACCGCTACGCCGAGGGTCCCGCCGAACAGGCGGGTGGCATCGTTGACCGCCGAGCCCACCCCGGCCTTGGCCTTGGGGACCGCACCCATGATGGCCTCGGTCGCCGGAGCGCTGGTCAGTCCCATGCCGGTCCCGAGGAAGAGCATCTGGAGGGCGATCGTCGTATAAGACGTTGAGGCAGAAACGGTCGCGGTCCACAGGATGCCCGTAGCGAAGCACAGCAGGCCGCTCGCCACGATCACCTTGTTGCCAATACGTACCGCGAGTTTGGTGCCGACGACGGAGGCGAGGGCCACGGTGCTGGCGACCGGGAGGAGGCGGACGCCGGTGGAGAGCGGGCTGAAGGCCTTGATGAACTGAAGGTACTGGGTGACGAGGAAGATAAACCCCTGGAGGGCGAAGAACGAGATCGCCACAGATCCGCTCGCCGCGCTGAAGCGGGGATTGCGGAACAGCGCCACGTCGAGCATCGGATGCTCGGACCGCCCTTCGACAAGGATGAAAAGAAACAGGAGGACCACCCCGCCCGCCATGGTCGAGATCGCCGCGGGCGAGCCCCATCCCCAGTCAGGCGCCTCGATGACGCCGAGGATGAGGACGGCCATCGCAACCGAGGAGAGCCCGAAGCCTCGCCAGTCAATCGGAGGAGTCCGTGGGTCGCGCGAGGGGGGGACAACCCGGGCGACGAGCAGCGCGATAACGGCGGCGGCGGCGGCCATGAAGGCGAAGATGCTCCCCCAGTAGAAGCGCTCGAGCAGCCAGCCGCCCACGATCGGCCCGGTGGCGATCCCGACGCCGGTGGTCGCGCCCCACAGCCCGATGACCTTGGCCCGCTCGCCACGCTCGGTGAAGAAGTTCACGAGCAGCGAGAGGGTCGACGGGAACATGAGCGCCGCGCCGAGTCCCATCACCGCGCGGGCCGCGATAAGCTCGGTCGTGGTGTCGACCAGCGCCCCGGCCAGGCTGCCCGACGCGAAGACGGCCAGACCAACCAGCAGGGTGCCCTTCCGACCCTGGCGGTCGCTCAGACTGCCGGCCGCGAGCACCAGCGCCGCGAACACGAGGCTGTAGGCGTCAACGACCCACTGCAGCTCGGTGGTGGTTGCACCGAGGGAGCGGACCAGGGTAGGGAGCGCGACATTCACGATGGTGACGTCGACACTGATCAAGAAGGCGCTCAGGCAGAGGGCCAACACGATGGCCAAACGCCGCCGAGCCGTGAATTTGATCTCCATCCGTCTCCTCCAGTCGAGAGGTCCATCTCAGATACTATCTAAAAGATACTAGACTAACCACTAGCCGTCAACCAGTACTTTGGATATCCTAAGAACCATGGCAACGCACTCTCGCCACTACGGACACTTCTGCATGCTCGCGAAGGCCCTCGAACACGTCGGCGATCGGTGGGTGCTGCTCGTCGTTCGCGACTTGGCGGACGGCCCGAAACGGTTCACGGACCTGCAGGAGCGTTTGGGTGGCATTACGGCCAAGACGCTCTCGATGCGATTGCGAGAGCTCGAGGCTGACGGACTCGTCTCCGCTGACCGAGTGCCAGGTAGGCGGGAGGTCTGGTACTCGTTGACCGAGGCAGGCGCTGACCTGAAGCCGGTCATCGAAGACCTGGTGTACTGGGGCCTCCAGCACGCTCGCGCACGACCCGAGCCTGGTGAACCCGCACATCCCGAACACTTGTTGCTGGCGCTGCGGATCCTGTTGGAACGAGAACGGGTCTTCGTCGACGGCGCCGACTGGGTGCTTCGGCTCCTCGACGACGGCACCTACACCCTGTCGGGGACGAGCGATGGTTGGTCCGTTGTCCAAGGAGCCAGCGACCATCCGCAGGTGACCATCACGGCCACGAAGACCGACTGGGCCGAGTACCTGGCAAACCAGCCCGCGGCACGCGCGCAGGTGGCGGACCGCATACGTGTGGAGGGGTCTCCCGCAGCCGTTGCGAAGTTCACGGACGTCATCGCCGTGTTCCCCTTCGGGCGGGCAACGCCCGACCGGGTCCCACCGAGGGCACCAGCGTGACGCACGCGGAGTCTTCGTCGGAGGTTGTCATGCTTGTCAGACGTCTTTCTGGACCGGCGTGTCCGGACCGCAGCTCTGATGATCCCGGTACCCTCGGCGGCGAAGACCCCGTCGAAGGAAGCGGTGAACTTCGTGTCGCGATCGCGGATGGCGAACTTGGGCGCGGTCGCCTGTTCGGTGAGCTCCACCGAGAGGTTGCGAGCTTGCTGGGTCACCCAGCGAGCGACCGGCTTGGCGGTCACGGCGGCGATCCGCCCGAGTCGCGTCTCGTGGGGGGTGAGCGCGAGCACGTAGAGCCTACGGAGAAGGACAGTGAGGACGTGGGAGAACTCGCACGCCGTCAATCCCTGCGCTTGGGCGGCGAGGAACTCCGCCCAACGCGGTCCCGCGGGAGGTCCCGTCTTCTGCCATGTACGGGGACGGCCGCGTCCAGCTCGGTGCGGAAGTGCGCACCACGCAGCACGTTGTCCCCCGGGGCATTGGAGTGCGTGGGCAAGGCCTCGTTCCATGGCCAGCGGTCTCTGGCCGATCCGTCCACGCGCATTGCGCGCACCTATTTCAACGGCACCATGGATCTGTTTCTGCTGAGCCCGATGTCCGCCCTGGGCCTGGTGCGGCCCGTCCGGGTCACGCTGGCGGCGCCCATGGGCGTGACCCCAGAGGTGGCCAAGACCGCATCGTGGCCGGCGGTGGAGCGCGTCGAGCAGGAGAGGAGTGAGGACGGGCAGGTGCGGTTGACCGTGTGGTCGCGCGATACGACGGCCACCACGCCGGCGTTGTTGACTTGGACGTTCCGGCGGGGATACCGAATCTTGAGCATGAAAACCGAGCCCGTCACGTTGGAGGACGTATTTCGCGCCCTGGCTCGGCAAGAAAGTGGGGTGTCGGCCTGATGGCCTCGGCTTTTGAGGAGCAGCCCGTCGGCTGGCGCGGATTTCTGCGCGCCAGTTGGGCCACCGCCTGGCTGGAGTACAAGGGGCTCCGCTTCTATCTGTCCAATCTGTGGCTGGCGGCGGCTCAAGAGCTGACCACCGTCGGGGTGTGGTACTTTGTGGCCCGTTTTCTGAGCCCGGCCGCCAATCCGGTGGTGAGCCGTTACGGCGGCAATTACGTGGCCTTCGTGCTGGTGGGCGTTCTCTTGAACCAGGTGGCCCTGGCCAGCCTGCGGTCGCCGTTCACGACAATATCGCAGGCGTTCTGGGACAAGCGGCTGGAAACCTATCGGCTGGCGGTTCAGGGCATCTGGGCCAACGTGGTGGGACGCCTGGCGTGGCAAGTGCTCTTCTCCTCGGTCTGGCAGGCGTTGGCGGCCATCGCCCTGGTGGCGTTGGGCGGTGTGTCTCTGGCCCACGGGATCGCGTGGGCGGCGGCCCTGCTGGTGTGGGTGCTGCTGGTGGCGGCCAACGCCGGGTTGGGATTGGCGGGGGCGAGCCTGTTCTTTTTCCTCGAGGTGAAGAACGGTCAAGATCCCATCACCTGGACCTACCAATATCTGATTCAGATTGTGACCGGGCTGTATATTCCGCTGTCCGTGCTGCCGGTCTGGCTTCGGGTGACGGGACAGGTCCTGCCGCAAACCTATGCGTTTTCCGCCATGCGGCTCCTCATTCTCACCGGCGCGCGCGCGGGGGCAGTGGCGCCCGACCTTTGGGGCCTGGGCATCTCCGCGGCAGTGACCGTGGGCATCGGACTCGCCATGATGCGGGGCGCTCTTCTGCGAGCCGAACGGCTGTCCGGCATGGGCGTGGTCGTCTAGCCCATCCGGTCCGCCGGCGGCATCCCGTGGTTCAATCGTCCGCCGGCCAGGCGACCCCCCCGAGCCCACCGCCATCATCCGCACGCAATGAGCGGTCGGATTCGGGATGTCGGGCCGTGCTGAACAGCCCAGAGCGTGCCGCGCCGGCCGCACCGGAGCCGAGGAGAGCGCATGTCACCCCGCCATCGGTTCCATGCCGCTCGCGCGGGGATCCAACCCCCTCCGGAAGTTGGCCGCCGAGCACGGCGGCCATAGTAGTGACCCGGGGCCGGGGTCCCACGGGGGGCATCGTTGTCCGCTGCGACCGCGGCGGCAGGGGCAGGGCAGCCCGTGGGCGACGTGACGGGCGGACCGGCAGGCGGCCATGAGGCGCTGATTTGCGGCGCGCCCAACCCTGCCCGCGCCGAGCCGCGGGTGGGAGGGGCGATGTGCGGTTTGCTTCGGGCGGTTCCCCCGCCGCCGGCGGCTCGCGCATCAGCGGCAGGATCTCGCCGAATCGTGAAACGTGGGGTAAGGCAGTGGTCGGTTGAGTCCGTCTCTGCTAACTTGACGGTGTCGACGGTTCGCACGCACCGTTCGTCAGCGCCGCGCTCGCTCGGAG
>DAHVOH010000055.1 GCA_027318915.1 Clostridiales bacterium | reverse complement strand
CCCCCGCCGCCGCGGATCAACGCCACTGTCTCCTCCGCCGCGCCCAGGCTGATGTCGAAGACCGCCACGGTCGCCCCTTCCCGCGCAAAGAGGCGCGCCACCCCGCGCCCGATGCCCGATCCGCCCCCCGTGACCACGAACGCTCGATCGCGGATGTCCACCCTGACTCCCCCTTGTCATGGCGCTCTGTGCAAGGCCATCATGCCAAGGGGCCGCACATCGGTCAACGCCCGCCCCCCAGTGCTCATTGCGCGAACCGCCGCCGCAGTTCCGTCTTCAGAAACTTGCCCGCCGCGCTGCGCGGAATCGCGTCCACCACCTCCAGCCGATCCGGCAGCCACCAACTGGCGAAATGCGGCGCCAAATACTCGCGCAGCTCCGCCAGGGTCACGGTCTGCCCGGGCTTGGGCACGACCACGGCCAGCGGTCGCTCCTGCCACTTGGGATCCGGCACCGCCACCACCGCCGCCTCCAGAACGGCCGGGTGTCCCATGATGGCGTTTTCCAGCGCCACCGAACTGATCCATTCACCGCCGGATTTGATGACATCCTTGCTCCGGTCCTGGATGGTGAGGTAGCCGCGGGCGTCGATGCTGACAATATCGCCGGTCCGAAACCAGCCGTCTTCGGTAAATCGCCGGTCCTCGTCCTCCATGGCATAGTAGGCCCGCGCCACCCAGGGGCCGCGCACCTCCAGCTCACCCAGAGCGCGGCCGTCCCACGGCACCTCGCGCCCCTGCTCATCGGTGGCCCGCACCTCCACCAACGGCACCGGACGTCCCTGGGTGGCCCGATAGCGATATTTCTCCGCGTCCGATGCGGCCTCCAACGCCGAGGGCAGTGTGGAAATCGAACCCACGGGCGACGTCTCCGTCATGCCCCAGGCGTGGATGACCCGAATGTGGTGGCGTTCGTCAAACCCGCGAATCACCGCCTCCGGCATGGCCGCGCCGCCCACCAGCATGCTGCGCAGGGCGGAGAGGTCATAGCGCCCCGGATTCTCATCCAGCAACTGCAGCACGCCGAACCACACGGTGGGGACGCCGGCGGTGACGGTGACCCGGTGGCGCTCAAACAGCTCGACCAGGGATTGGGGGTCCAGGTGCCGCCCCGGAAACACCTGGGTCGCGCCCTGCCAGGTCGCGACCCAGGGCAGCCCCCAGGCATTGGCGTGAAACATGGGGACCATCAGGCTCACCACGTCGCGCTCGCAGGTGCCCACGCCGCCTTCCGCGTTGGCCAGGGCCATCGTGTGCAGCACCGTGGACCGGTGCGAGTACAACACGCCCTTCGGCCGGCCGGTGGTGCCCGACGTGTAGCACATGGCGGCCGCCTGGCGCTCGTCCTGCACGTTGAAGGCAAAGCGCGCCGCATCCCCGGCCCGCACCAAGTCCTGATACGACAGATAGCCGGGCGGCGCCTCCTCGCCCTCGTCCACCACGACCACGTGCCGCGCCGGGATGCGCTCGCGCAGCGGAGCGATGAGCGGCAGCACGGTGCGGTCCACCAGCACCACCTTATCCTCCGCATGCGTGAAAATGTACACGAGGTCCTCCGGGTGCAGGCGAAGGTTCACCGTGTGCACCACGGCCCCCATGGCCGGAATGGCGAAATACATCTCCAGATGGTGATACGTGTTCCAGCAAAACGTGGCCACCCGATCGCCGGGCTCCACGCCCAGTTCCCGAAGCGACACCGCGAGCCGCCGGGCGCGATCAAACAGCTCCCCGTAGGTGTATGTATGCTGAGTTTTGTCGGGCAGCTGCGTCACCAGCGGCTTCTGGCCGAAGTAGCGCTCGGCGTGCCGCCAGATGGTGGTCACATCCAGCGGGTAATCCATCATCAAGCCTTCTAGGTACGGCATGGCGCGTCCCCCTTTGTCCCGGCCCGACGCCGGGTCGATTGGGTGTGACGATTCGCCGCATTAGAAGAAAACTCCTGTCTCGGCCGACAATGCCGCCGACGCGGCATGAGGGAAAACCAACAAGGGCCCGGCCGTCACGGGGACCCGGGCCGGAACGCGCCTCCGCTCGGCCACCGACGCTGCCCGCGCCGCCGGAGCCCGGTCGCCGTCCCCGATGCGCGACGGCCGCGTCGCCCCAGCGGGCGGCGGGGAACGCCGTCGTGTCTCGGCGACCGCCCGCGCCGGGGATTGTGATCCGCCGGCCGCCGGGTCCGGCTCGGGCCCGGCCCCGCCTCCGGCCTCAATATAGGGGTAGGCCGGTTCCCAAGCGCAGCAGGGCGCGGAAGGTGAGATAGGCGCGCTCCATGTCCGGGCACGTCACCGCCACCGAGCGGCCGTCCACCCGCTCGGCATCCGGCATCAGCATGGCCAAGTCCGCGCCTTGCGTGGTCATGAAGCCCACCTCAATCGTCACCGGCGCCGGGATCTTAAGCGGCGCCGGACCGGTGCCTTGAGCCACCCGGGCCAGGGCCCGCGCGGTCGCCTCCGCCAAGCGGCGGTGCAGCACCCGCGGATGCACCAGGCGCGCCGTCTGCCGTCCGAGGGCAATCTTGCTTACCACCATCTCCGTCCCCGGCAGCAGCGCATGCACCTCGTCCGCCAGCGCCTGGTCCCCCGTCACCAGCGCCACGGGGATGCCGTAATGGCCGGCCAAATACGCGTTGAGGCCGCACTCGCCCACCTCCTGGCCGTTCAGGCGCACGCGATACACGTCTCCGGTATAGGTGTGATCCATCACCGCGCCGGCCGTACCGGCCATGGCGTGGTACCCCACGAAACAGGCCACGTCGGCGCTGGCCAACCCTTCGGCCATGGCCAGGCGCTTGCCGGCTCCCGAAATGAGCACCGTCTCTTCGGGCAGATCGTCCAGCGCCTCATAGAGGAGATTAATCTGGCCGTCGTGGGAATCGTTCACCACCACGCGAGCGGCGCCGGCCTCCCAAACGGCCCGCACCACGGTCCGCATCTCCGCCACCATGTGCGGCCGCGCCCGTTGGTATTCGCGCCCCTCGGGCAGAAACTGGGCCCGGTCCACCAGCCCGCCGATGCCTTCCATGTCGACCGAGATCCACACGTTGAGTCCTCGTGCCACGCTCTTGCCGCCTCTCTGGCCGCGACGCGACGGCCGGCTCTACGACGCCTCAATCACCAGCAGGCGATCCCCGGCGCCCACCGACGTGCCTTTGGCGACGTCCACCGCCGCGACCGTCCCGTCCATCGGCGCCACAATCTCGTTCTCCATCTTCATCGCTTCCAGAATGATCACCACTTGCCCTGCCACCACGGCCTGGCCGGGTTCGACCTTGACATCCAGCACCAGGCCCGGCAGCGGCGCCGTCACCGCGCCGCCGCCGGACGTCCGGGGCCGCGCCGGCGCCGGCGGCCGCGCCACGGGCTCGGGCGGCGCCGCCACGGCGGCCTCCGCCGCGCCCATCTCCTCCACCTCCACCTCGAACACCTGTCCATCCACCGTCACCCGAAACCGCCTCACCACGGCCATCCTCCCCGCATGCTCTCCTGCCGTCCGATGAGCCGCCATGGTCCCGGCTCGGGCCACAATGACCGCCAACGCACCGGCATCGCCTGTTGTGACCCCAGCGCCAACGTCGCGGCCACGATGGCCGCGACCAGGGCCGGAGTCACACTCTTTTCGGCCCTCGGGTTCCCCGTCATGCTGTCCTCCTCCGCGGCCCGCCCGCGACGTGCGCTAGACCGGAATATTGCCGTGCTTCTTGCGCGGCCGCCCATCCCGTTTGTTGGCCAGGACCTGCAGGCCCTGGATCACGTAGGCGCGGGTCTCCTCCGGCGCGATGACCGCGTCCACATACCCCCGACTGGCCGCGATGTAGGGATTGGCGAACCGCTCCCGGTACTCGGCCACCTTGCCGCGCCGCGCCGCGGCCGGATCGGACGCCCCTTGAATTTCGCGTCGAAAGATGATGTTGGCCGCCCCGTCCGGACCCATGACGGCAATCTCGGCCGTCGGCCAAGCCACCGCCAAATCGGCGCCCAGCGCGCGGCTGCACATGGCCAGATACGCCCCGCCGTACGCCTTGCGGCAGATGACCGTGATTTTGGGCACCGTCGCCTCCGCGTACGCATACAGCACTTTGGCGCCATGGCGGATGATGCCGCCAAACTCCTGGCCCGTCCCGGGCAGGTAGCCGGGCGTGTCCACCAGCGTGAGCACGGGAATGTTGAACGCATCGCAGAAGCGCACGAACCGGGCGAGCTTGTCCGAGGCGTTGATGTCGAGCGTGCCCGCCAGAACGCGGGGCTGGTTGGCCACCACCCCGACCGCGTGCCCTTCCAGGTAGCCGAGACCCACCACCATGTTGTCGGCGTAGCCTTGTTGAAATTCGAGAAAGGAGTCGCGATCCAGGATGCCGCGGATGGCGGACGCCATGTCGTACGGCTTGTTGGGATCCGGCGGCACCAGATGGGCCAAATCCACGTCCGCCGGCGGCAGGGGCGCCCGCACCGGCGGATCCTCCAGGTTGTTGGACGGCAGCCGCGCCAGCAGCTCGCGAATCAGGGTCAGCGCCTCGTCGTCCGTATCGGCCGCGAAGTGGGCCACGCCCGACCGCCGGAGCTGTGTATCCGCGCCGCCCAGTTCCTCGGCCGAGACCTTCTCTCCGGTCACCGTTTCAATCACCTGGGGGCCGGTGATGAACATCTGCGCCGTGCCCCGGACCATCACCACAATGTCGGTGAGCGCGGGGGAATAGACCGCGCCCCCGGCGCTCGGGCCCATGATGGCCGTGATTTGCGGGATCACCCCCGACGCCCAGGTGTTGCGCTTGAAAATCTCTCCGTAGCCGTTCAACGCGTCGACGCCCTCTTGGATGCGGGCGCCTCCGGAGTCGTTCAAGCCCACCACCGGGCAACCCGACTTCAGCGCCAAATCCTGCACGCGCTGGATCTTGGCGGCATGCATCTCGCCCAGCGAGCCGCCCAGCACGGTGAAATCCTGGCTGTAGACATACACCGGGCGGCCCGCCACCCGGCCCACGCCCGTCACCACCCCGTCGGCCGGCGCGTTGTCGTCGGCCAGCCCCAGCCCCTGACCGCGGTGCGTCACATGGGCGCCGATTTCCGAAAAACTGCCGGGGTCGAGCAGAAGAGCGATGCGCTCACGGGCCGTGAGCTTGCCGGCCCGGTGCTGGCGCTCAATCCGGGACGCCCCGCCCATGTCCAGGATCCGAGCCTGCCGCTCGGCCAGCTCCTCGCGACCGTCGCTCATGAATTCACCCCGCGCTCCACCAGCTCCACCAGCACACCGCCCATGGCGGCCGGGTGCAGGAAGGCCACCCGCGTCCCGTGGGCGCCCGGCCGGCCCACCGGATCCAGCAGGCGCACGCCGTGAGCCTTCAGGTGGTCCAGCGTCTCATCGAGCCGCTCCACGCGGAACGCGAGATGGTGCAGGCCCGGGCCGCGCCGCGCCAGAAAGCGACCCACCGGCGAATCCTCGTCCAACGGCTCCAGCAGTTCCAGCCGTCCCCCCGAAAAGGGGCAGAACACCACCGTCACGCCATCACCCGCAACCGTTTCGGGCGTCTCCGCCGCAAGACCCAACACGGCCCACGCGGCCTGCGCCGGCCCCACCGCCGACACCGCCACTCCGATATGATCCAGCTCCAACGGGTCCTCCTCTTTCCGCGATGGAAAATGTCCAGCCGGCGGTTCAGAGCACGACCGGCGGTCGATATTGTCCAAACACGCGCCGCAGAACCCCCGCCATCTCCCCCAACGTCGCGTACGCCTCCACCGCCTCCAAGAGCGGCGGCAGAAGGTTGTCGGAGCCCCGCGCCGCGTCCTCCACGCGACGGAGCGCGGCCTCGACCCGCCCGGCGTCCCGGCTCGCCCGGAGCCGCCGCACCCGCTCGCACTGGGCCTGCTCCAGCCCCGGATCCACCGTGGCGATGCGCGGCGGTCCCGACTCCGCCTCCTGGAACCGGTTGACCCCCACCACGGTGCGCTCTCCGGCCTCGATCTGCTGCTGGTAGCGGTAGGCCGCCTCCTGGATCTCGCGCTGGATGTAGCCGCTCTCCACCGCGGCCACCGCTCCCCCGCGGGCGTCCACTTCGGCGATGTACCGTTCGGCGTCCTCGGCCAACCGGTCCGTCAGCCATTCCACATAATACGATCCGGCCAGCGGATCGACGGTGTTGGTGACACCGCTCTCAAACGCGACAATCTGCTGGGTGCGCAGGGCCAGACGGGCCGAATCCTCGGTCGGCAGCGCCAGCGCCTCATCGCGCGAGTTGGTGTGCAGCGACTGGGTCCCTCCCATCACCGCCGCCAAGGCCTGCAGCGTGACCCGCACCACGTTGTTGTCCACCTGCTGCGCCGTCAGCGCCGAGCCCGCCGTCTGGGTGTGGAAGCGCAGCATCCACGACCGCGGGTCGCGGGCGTGGAACCGCTCCCGCATGATGTGCGCCCACAGGCGGCGCGCCGCCCGAAACTTGGCCACTTCCTCGAAGAAGTCCAGATGCGCGTTGAAGAAAAAGGACAGCCGCGGCGCGATGGCGTCGACCTCCAAGCCGGCCTGCTGCGCGGCCTCGACGTAGGCGATGCCGTTGGCCAGGGTGAAGGCAATCTCCTGGGCCGCCGTCGAGCCGGCCTCGCGGATGTGGTAGCCGGAGATGGAAATGGTGTTCCAGCTGGGCAGTTCGCGGGCGCACCAGGCGAACGTATCGGTGATGAGGCGCATGGAGGGCCGGGGCGGGAAGATGTACGTGCCCCGCGCCGCGTATTCTTTTAGGATGTCGTTCTGGATGGTGCCGCTGACTTTCGCCAGCGGCACCCCCTGACGGCGCGCCACCGCCACCACCATCAGCAGCAGAATGGCCGCGGGCGCGTTGATGGTCATCGAGACCGTCACCCGGTCCAGCGGAATCTGGTCCAGCAGCACTTCCATATCGGCCAGCGAGTCGATGGCCACGCCCACCTTGCCCACTTCGCCGGCCACCCGGGGGTCGTCGGAGTCGTAGCCCATTTGGGTGGGCAGATCAAACGCCACCGACAGGCCGGTCTGGCCCCGATCGAGCAGATACCGGTAGCGCCGATTCGATTCCGCGGCGGTGCCGAAGCCCGCGTACTGGCGCATGGTCCAGAGCCGTCCGCGATACATGGTCGGATAAATGCCGCGCGTGAACGGAAACTGCCCGGGCACCCCGAGGCGGTCCACATAGGTGGCCGGATCCCCGCCATCCAACGGCGTGTACAGCACTTCGACCGGGACGCCCGACAGCGTCTCGGCCGCGGCCGGCGGCTTCGCGCTCACGGCCGCCTGATATTCCCGCACGGCCGCGGTCAGATCGGGACGTTCGCCGCCCTGCTCCATGCGGCGCACCTCCTCACTTCAGCCAGCCGCGCACCCGCATCGCCCGAGCCACCCGGTCCACCGCGACCAGATACGCGGCCCGGCGATGCGACACGCCGTAGCGCTCGTGCATCTCATGCATGGACTCGATGGCGGCCCGCATCATTTCCTCCAGACGCCGATACACCTCGGCCTCCGACCAGTACAGGCGGGTCTGATTCTGCACCCACTCGAAATACGAGACGGTGACGCCGCCCGCGTTGGCGAGAATGTCCGGGACCACCATGATGCCTTTTTCAAACAGGATCTGATCGGCCTCCGGCGTCGTGGGTCCGTTGGCCCCCTCGCCGATGATGCGGGCACGAATGTTGCCCGCGTTGTCGGCCGTGATGACGTTCTCCATGGCGGCCGGCATGAGGATGTCCACCGGCAGCTCCAACACATCGGCATTGCTGATGGGCTCCGCCCCCGGATATCCGGTCACGTTCCGGTGCACCTGCTTGTAGGCCAGGACGTCGGCGATGTCCAGCCCCTCGGCGCGGAATATGCCGCCCTCCTTGTCGGAGACCGCCACCACCCGAGCCCCCAGCTCGGTCGCCGCCAGGCCCGCGATGGACCCCACGTTGCCGAACCCTTGAATGGCCACCCGGGCGTGGGTGAAGTCCAAATCAATCTGGCGAGCCAATTCCCGGACCGCCAGGACCAGACCGCGGCCTGTCGCCTCGACCCGCCCGGCGGATCCGCCGATGACGACCGGCTTGCCGGTAATCATGCCAAAGGTGTTTTCGCCCCGAATCCGGCTGTACTCGTCCACCATCCAGGCCATAATCTGCGGGTTGGTGGAGAGGTCGGGGGCGGGAATGTCCTTGTCCGGTCCGATCACGAGCGAGATGGCCCGGATGTATTCGCGGCTCAAACGCTCCAGCTCGGAATCGGACAGCTGCTCGGGGTCGCAGGCGATGCCGCCTTTGCCGCCGCCGTAGGGCAGTCCCAACAGCGCGCACTTCACCGTCATCCACATGGACAGGGCCTTGACCTCGTCGGCGTTGACGTCGGGATGAAAACGGAGCCCACCCTTGGTGGGCCCCAGCGCGTCGTTGTGATGGACCCGGTAGCCGGTGAAAACCTGAAGGGTGCCATCATCGCGGATGAACGGGACCGCCACCTCGAAAAACCGCATCGGCTGTTTCAACAGTTCATAGACGGCAGGCTCCAAATTCAGCGTTTCCACGGCCTCTTGGAAAGCCTGCTGAGCGCGCAGATAGGGATTGAGACTGGCATCAGCCACGAGCACGTGTCCCCCTTAATGCCGAATGGCGCGATAAAAAGAACGGCCGGCGCTTGCCACCCGATTCCGCCGGTATTATAGCACAGGCCCTGGCCCACCCCGCACACGGGGACGCTCCGCCCGCCGGCAGGCCGGCCGCGGTGCCGGCCCGCCGCGACAAAGGGCGGCCCCGACGCGTGCTCATCCGGCTTCGGCGTCTTCACCCCCGCCGGACGCTTGGCCCCGACCGCCGTTCGCCCGCGTCCTCAGCATCCGCCGCCGACGCCCCGTCACACGGCCCGGACACAGCCTGCCCCGCCCGCCGCCGCGCATCCCGCACCAACCGGGGAGGGACTTCGTTCAGTTCTCGATGCGGCTCCCGATGCCGGCCTTCACCATCTCGATTTCGACATTGTCCGCCACGGTGACCCAGACATGATTGTCCTTAACCCGGCTGACCTGGCCCACAATGCCGCCCACGGTCACCACCCGGTCGCCGCGCTTCAACTCGTCCTGAAGCCGCGCCCGCTTTTTCTGCGCCTGGCTGTTCTGATAGAAGGTCCACGCCATCATCCCCACCACCACGATGAGCAGGATGACATAGAGCGCATCGCCGTTCTTCGTCCGTGTCGCCCCCTGTCGGTTGTGTCGCGCGCATTATAGATCCCAGCATCTCCCGCCGCAACCGAGCGGGGGCAGAGCGGCGCCAGCGCCGCCGGGCGGCCGCTCCGTCCTTGGCGACCGGAGACTCGCCGCCGCGACGGGCGTCGGACCGGCGGGAGGGTGGGGCGTTCTGCGGAAGAGCTTGTCTACGGAGAGCCGACCGGGGCCGAGCGCGCCGGCGGCGGCGCCGTTGAGGCGGCCGATCCCACCGTGATGCGGATGACGACGCCCTGGGCATTCAGCGTCACCACGACGGCGTGGCCCACATAGGCCAGGGCGGCTTGAGCCGTGTACGACTGGGACGCGGAGGGCGACGCCAGCTGCGCCCCCGGAGCCACGGCGTACGTGATGCCGCCCACGCTCACGGCAGTCGCGCCCACGCCGGTCAACGACCCCTGCCGCGTGATCGTGCCAGCCGTGGCCGCACCGTCCGCGGAGGAAGAGGCCGCCGCCGGGGAGGCGCCACCGGTCGCGCCGGCGCTGGCCGCGCCGGGAATGGTTGGCCGGCCGTGGCCGCGGCCGTGCGCCGCGTTCCGCGCCCGGCCGGGGGCCAACAGCCGGCCCAGCGACTGTCTCTTGGCTTCCGGCACCGAGATGTGCCGCGCCCGGGAGAGCAGATACCGGCCCAGCGACACATCCTGCCCCTGCAGGCGCCGCGTCATGGCCGGCGTGCTCACCGGCAGCCAGACCAGGTGCACGCGCCAGTTGACCGTGGCGTGCGCCGCCGCCGCCACCGCCGCGCGCAGCGCGCGGGCGGCGGCCCCCCGCGCCTGCGGAGTGACCGGCGCCCCGGCCAGAAGCAGGTAGTCTCCGCCGGGCGACCGCGGTCCGCGCAGGTAGCCCGCCTCGTGGGCAGTGCGGACAATGTCCGCCACGGCCACCGCCACGGAGTCTCCGTCCAGGGCGGGCATGCGGGTCAGCAGGGCACGGGCCGCGGCATCAAACGGGGTCACGCTCACCACCCGGCCCGTCGCCGAAAGGCCCAGATCCAAACTGGGATTGATGTCCACGCTGAGCACCGTCGCGGCCTGCACCGGCGTCGCGGCGGGACGGGCCAAAACCAAGCCGGCCGCGGCCAACAGAACGGCCGCCGCCGCGGCCGGCGCCCACAGGACGCCCGTCCACGCGGATCGCTCCGGCACCCACACCGTCTGTCCGGCTGCGGCGCCCAGCGGGGGCCGAATCCGCCGGATCTCGCCACCCTCCACCAGCACGGTGGCGTGGCGCCCCTCCACCTTCAGCACGACCGCTCGCCGTTCCATCTAGATCGCCCCTTCTTCGGGCGGGGTGACATACGCCTGCAAATGCGGCCAATCATGCATCCAAATCAGCGCCACGGCGATGATGTAGCGACGGTGACGCTCCAGCGTCTTGCGGGTTCCCCAGCTCAATCCCTGCAGCTGCTTGAGGGGCAGGGCCCGACGGGCCTCTAACTGTCGGACCAGCGCCGGCTCGGAGGCCAGATGGCGGGCCGCCTGCAAAGCCCGGAGGCGGGCGTCGCGGCGCTTCGGACTCTCCTCCAGCAACTGCTCCAGGCTGATGCCGTATTCGTCCAAGACGTCCCGATACTCCTCAATTTCCCGCCGCCATTCCGCCTGCTCCTCCTGGAGCCGCCACGCCTGCTGCGCCACCCGGTCCAGCAACGGACTCGCGGTGTGCCCTTCGTCGTCCCGCTCCTCCAACGCCGACCAGACCGTCTCCGGATGGTCGCGGCGGCGCCGAAAGTAATCCACCAGCCGCCGCCGAATCACCATGCGCGCAAAGCTCACAAACGACCCGCGACCGGGCACGAACGCGTCGATGGCCTCGTCGAAGGCCAACAGCGCCACGCTGATCTCCTCATCGGTCCCCGGCTGGAGATAGCGTCCGGTCGCCTGACTTGCCACCTGGATGATGAGCGGCGTGAAGTCCTGCAAGAGCTGTTCCCGGGCGTCCCGTACGCCGGATTGGGCTTGCGCCAAGAGCCGTTCGGCCGAATCGGGGCCGCCGAAGCGAAGGCTCAAGCCGTCCACCTCATTTCACTCTTCGCAGCAGGCAGCCGATAGGTGGGGGTGGGCGGCCGGACCGCCGCCGCCCGGCTCGCTGCGGCGCGCCGGCGCCGCGTCAGCGGCGAAGGAATAGATTCAGCAGGAGGGTGAGCACCACGCTGATCAGGAGAGCCGAGGCGAGCGGCAGATACACGGTGACCGGACCGCGGTGCCAGACCAAGTCCCCCGGGAGGCGCAGGCCCAGGCGGCCCACCGCCCACAAGACGCCCCCCGCCACCATCAGCAAGGCGCCGAGGCCCATCAGCACCCGGCCCATCTCACTCATCGGACTCGTCCGCGGGCACGTCCAGCGGCAGCTGTATCTGCTCACCGGGCGGCACCAAGCCCAGATACCGATAGCCGTCCCGGGTCAGCTGGCGCCCGCGCGGCGTTCTCTCCATCAGTCCCATCTGCAGCACGTAGGGTTCCACGACGTCTTCCAGCGTCCCCGATTCTTCGCCCACGGCGGCGGCCAGCGTCTCCAGGCCGACCGGGCCCCCGGCGTAGCGGCGGCCCAGCGCCTCCAGCACCCGGCGGTCGACGGCGTCCAGCCCGAAGGGGTCCACCTCCAGCAGATCCAGGCCCTCGGCCACGACCTGATGGCTCAAGCGCCCCTCCGCCCGCACCTGCGCGTAGTCCCGGAGCCGCTTCAACAACCGATTGGCCACCCGCGGGGTGCCGCGGCTGCGGCGCGCAATCTCCATCGCCACCCCGTCCTCCAAGTCGACCGCCAGCAGCGCGGCCGAGCGGACGACGATGCGCGCCAACTCCTCCGGCGGATAAAAGTCCAAGTGGAGGATGACGCCAAAGCGATCCCGGAGCGGCGACGTCAGCATGCCGGCCCGCGTGGTCGCCCCCACCAGGGTGAAGCGGGGCAGGTCGAGCCGCAGCGACCGGGCGCTCGGTCCTTTGCCCAGCACCAGATCCAGGGCAAAGTCCTCCATCGCCGGGTAGAGGACCTCCTCGACCGAGCGGTTGAGGCGGTGAATCTCATCAATGAACAAGACTTCGCGATCGTCCAGATTGGTCAGAATGGCGGCCAGGTCGCCCGGCCGGTCGATGGCCGGGCCCGACGTAAAGCGGATGCCCACGCCCAGCTCGTTGGCGACGATGTGCGCCAGGGTGGTCTTGCCGAGACCCGGCGGGCCATACAGCAGCACATGGTCCAGCGGCTCGCTGCGGGCCACGGCCGCCTCCGCAAAGACGGCCACCCGCTCTTTGATCTTCTCCTGGCCGATGTAGTCGGCCAGACGCTGCGGCCGGAGCGCCCGGTCCCACAGGTCCTCCGTCTGATGCTGCCCGGTCAGTATGCGGTCCTCAGCCATGCCGCACCCCCCCGCCGCGATCCAAGCGGCCCAGAGCCTGCCGCAGCCGCTGGGCGGCATCGGCCTCGTCCAGGCCGTCAAGCGCCCAGCGCGCTTCGCTGTCCGAATACCCCAGGGCCCGGAGCGCCTCGGCCACCTCGTCGGCCAGTTCGCCGCCGGCCGGTCCCGGACCGGCCTCCGCATCGGTCAGCGGCTCGGCCAGGACGCCGCGGAGCTCCACCACCAGCCGCTGGGCCAGCTTGGGTCCCACGCCCGACACCTCGCGCAGCCGCTGCCACCGGCCCTCGGCCACCGCCTGGGCGAGGCCCTCAATGCCCACCTGACCCAGAACCGCCAGGGCCACCTTCGGGCCCACGCCGGACACATTCAACAGCGCCAGAAAGATCTCCCGCTCGGCGACAGTCCAAAATCCCGCCAACTGCCAATGATCCTCGCGAATCACCATATGGGTGAACAGCCGCACCGTCTGTCCCGGCTCCGGCAGATGCCGCTGGGTGGTGTCCGGCACCCAGATTTCCAGCCCGAGGCCGCTGCCCGTTTCCACCAGTGCGCGTCCCGCCTCGCGCGCCACCAGGGTGCCCCGCACAAACGCGATCATGGCGCCCGCACCAAAAGACGCGCCGGGCCCAGGCCCGACCAGGCGATGGCCAAGGCATCGGCCGCGTCGTCGGGCCGCGGCACACTCTCCAAATCGAGCACCCGCATCACCATGTCTTGGATTTGAGCCTTGCCGGCCCCGCCCCACCCGGTTATGGCCTGCTTCACCTGCGCCGGCGTCACTTCGATCACCGGCACGTGGCCGCGCTGCAGCGCCAGCAGGATCACGCCGCGCGCGTGGCCGACGGCCAGCGCGGAGCGGGCATTCTGGCCGAAAAACACCTGTTCCACCACCGCCATCGAAGGCGCCAGGTCGGCCACCAGGCGCTCCAACCCCTCAAACAGATGCGCGAGGCGCTCTCCCAACGGCCCCGGCGCCGTTTCCAGGACGCCATAGCACACCGCGCTCACGCGGCCCTGGTCCGCGTCCAGCGCGCCGTACCCCAATCGCGCCGTGCCCGGATCCAATCCCAGGATGCGCACGACTCCCCCCTTTCCCGCCCCCGCCGACCGGTCCCGGCGCCGGCAGGCGGACGTGGCGCCACCTGCCGTGGCCGCCGGCCACTGTCGGATCGCTCATCGGTTCCCGATCACTGCGATCCCGCGCCGCGCCCGGGAGCGGGGATCGGCCCGACGGTCAGGCGTCGCGCTACGGCGCCTCGTCGGCGTCCTCAGGGAACTCGGCGTTGGTGTACACGCGCTGGACGTCATCATGCTCCTCCAGGAGTTCCAGGAGGCGCACCAACCGGTCCGCCGCGCCGTCGCTCACCGCCACCGTGGTCTTGGGCAACCGCGTCAGCTCGGCCCGCTCGATGGGGATGGCGGCGTCCAGCAGCTGCCGGTGGACTTCCTCCAGCAACTCCGGCTCGGTGAGCACCCAAAACTCATCCTCTTCCTCGCGCAAGTCGGACGCCCCCGCCTCCAAGGCCGCCTCCATCAGGCGATCCTCGTCGACGGCCCCATTCCGGGGCACGACAATCTGCCCCACCGGGTCAAACATCCACTGAACGGATCCGCTCTCCGCCAGATTGCCCCCGTGACGCGTGAAGAGATGGCGAATTTCGCCCGCGGTGCGGTTGCGGTTGTCGGTCAGAATCTCCAGCAGCACGGCCGTGCCCTCGGGGCCGTAGCCTTCGTACAGCACCTCGTCGAGGGCCGCGCCGTCGCCGCCCCCGACCGCCCGCTGGATGGCCCGGTCGATGTTGGACTGGGGCAGGTTCTGCTCGCGCGCCCGGGCAATGGCCAAGCGCAGCTTGAAGTTGGTGTCCGGATTCGGGCCGCCGCGCCGGGCGGCCGACATGACCTCCTTGGTCAGCCGGGAGAACGTGTTGCCCTTGGCGGCGTCCACCTTGGCTTTCTTGCGCTTGATGTTGGCCCATTTGGAATGCCCCGACATTATGAACCCCCTTCCCCAGGAAACTGCCCGCTGATGGGCATGCGCCGGTCGCGACCGAAGGCGCGCGCACTCACTTTGACCCCGACGGGAGCCTGGCGCCGCTTGTACTCGTTGCGGTTCACCAAGCGCACGGCCAAATCCACAGCGTCATCCGGCAGTCCGCGGGCTTTCAATTCCGACGGCGACAAATCCTGTTCCAGATAGCCCAGCAAAATCTGGTCCAACACCGGATACGGCGGCAGGCTGTCTTCGTCGCGCTGCCCCTCCCGCAGCTCGGCCGTCGGCGGCTTGGTCAGGACCCGCGCCGGAATCACCTCGTCCCGGCGATTGATCACGGCCGCCAGGCGGTACACATCCTCTTTATACACGTCCTTGAGCAGGGCAAACCCGCCCGCCATGTCCCCGTACAGCGTACTATAGCCCGTCGCCATCTCGCTCTTGTTGCCGGTCGTCACCACCAGCCAGCCAAACTTGTTGGACAGGGCCATCCAGAGCGTACCCCGAATGCGCGCCTGCAGGTTTTCCTCCGTGGCATCCCAGGGCCGGTCCCCGAAGTGGGGCGCCAGCGCGGCCATCATCGCGGCGAAGCTGTCGGCGATGGGAATCTCCCGGCATTCCATGCCGAGATTGCCGGCCAGCGCCAGCGCGTCCTCGCGCGAGCTGTCGGCCGTGATGCGCGAGGGCAGGAAGACGCCGTGCACCCGGTCGGGCCCGAGCGCCGCGACGGCCAGCGCCGCCGCCACCGATGAGTCGATGCCGCCGGACAGTCCCAGCACCACCCCCGGGAAGTGATTCTTCTCCACATAGTCGCCGAGCCCGAGCGTCAGCGCGGCATACAAGGCGTCGACATCGCCGCCGAACGGCGCCGGGGCGAAAGCCTCCAGAGGCGGGTGGCGCCCCTCGGTGGCCGCCACCGCCAATCCCGTTTCCACCCGCTCCGCTCCCCGCCAGCGCCGGTCCGTGCGGCGCCGATGCCGCGCCACGCCGGGCTCCAGGTCCACCACCAGCAGGTGCTCCTGGAAGCCGGGAGCGCGCGCCAAGGTGCCGCCGTCCGGCCCGTAGACGGCGGAGGTGCCGTCAAACACCAGTTCGTCCTGGCCCCCCACCAGATTGCAGGCGGCCACATACGCCTCGGCATCCAACGCCCGCGTCGCCAGCATGGCGTCGCGCTGGCGCGGCTTGCCCCGCTCAAACGGCGAGGCCGACAAATTGATCAGGAGGTCCGCGCCGGCGCGGGCGTCGTCGAGCCAGGGCCCGTCGGCCAGCCACATATCCTCGCAAATGCTGATGCCGACGCGCCAACCGTCCCAATCCACCAACAGGCGCTCCGTGCCGGGCGCGAAGTAGCGCGCCTCGTCAAACACCCCGTAGTTGGGCAGATGCTGTTTGGCGTAAAGCCCCGCCACGCGCCCGTCGGCCAGCACGGCGGCGGCATTCTGCAATCCCGGCGGACCCCGGCGCGGCAACCCCACCACCACCACCGGCGCCAGGCGCTCCGCGGCCAACGGTGCCAGTTCGGATTCGGCCGCCGCGACAAAATCTTCCCGCAGCAAAAGGTCTTCGGGCGGGTAGCCGGACAGCGTCAACTCGGGAAACACGAGCCAGTCCACGCCCAAGGCCTGGGCGCGCCGCGCCCAGGCCCGCACCTGATCGGCGTTTCGGCGCGGACGTCCCACCCAGGTGTTCATCTGCGCCAAACCCAACCGCAGGCGCCGCTCGCGTCGCATTATGCCAGCCGCCACCGTGTTTCCGCCCCTTCCGCCGGACGCTCACCGGCGCCAATCCACTTGATGGCCAAGGCCGCCGTCAGAGCGGCCACGCGCAGGGCCGCCGCCGACGACCCGGGCCACTCGGTCCGGCCCGGTCCGCGCACCAGCCACCAGGCGCCCGCACCGTCCATCTCGATATGATAGCGCGCCCGGTTCCAGGACAGGCGGTCGGGATCCGCCACGCGCGCCACCGCGGGGCCGGCGGCCGCCAAATAGCGGGCCAGCCAGTCCGGCCCCGGTCCCGCTCCGCCCACCTCTACCGTGGCCGCCAAGAGCCGCTCGGTCCCGGCAAAGTCCAACTCCCGGACCAAGAGTTCGCGCGAAAACCATTCCAGCCGACGGTCATCCCACATCCAGCACCCCTCCGTGCGCACAGGGGCGGTGGGTCAGCCGCACGCGGCGAACCGCCGCCTCCTCGTCCCACACGTCCACCAGCCACAGAAACGGCTCCGCCGAACCGTCCCGCCATCTCTCGACCAGCGAGACGCCAATCGCCGCCACCGCCCCGGCCACGGGCCCCACCAACCCCACTTCGAAGCAGGCCGGGCCCTCCTGGCCGTCGCCGAACAGGCAGCGCAGGCACGGGCCGTCGGGCGTCAGCAGGGCGGCCTGGCCCTCCCACCGCAGGGCGGACAAGAACAGCAGCGGCACCCGGGCACGACGGCACCAGGCGTCCAGGACCAGACGGCTCGCCCAGTTGTCCGTCCCGTCCACCACCAGGTCCACGCCGGCCAACGCATCGACGTTGGCCGCCGCGATGCGCGCCCCGACCGCCACCGCGCCGGCGCCCAGACGTTCGGCCAATACGGCGGCCTTGGATCGCCCGACATCGTCGGGACCATACAGCACCTGGCGGGGCAGATTGGACAGCGCCACCACATCGGCGTCGATGAGGCGCAAATGCCACCCCAGGTCGGCCAGCAGCCACGCCGCCGGGGTGCCCAAGGCCCCCAATCCCACCACCGCGGCTTCCATCGCCCCTCGCCTCCGACTTTCGCCCGGACCCGTCCTACGGCATCGCCGCCTCGGCGGGGTAGAGCACGTCACGCAGGAACGCCTGGCTCTCATCGCTCCAGAGACTCACGGTCGCCTCCACAAACTTGACGGCGTGCCGGTGGGCGTCCCCGCCGCGGCCCGGAAATCCGCGCACCCGGGGGTAAAAGGCCAGCAGCGGCGCCACCTCGGGCAGAAGCGCGGCTGCCGTCTTGAAACTTCGCGCCGCCTCGTCGTGGCGTCCCAGCAGATACGCGGTCAGGCCGTAAAGATACCATGCGTGGACATGTTTGACCCGGGCCTTCTCGTAGCAGGCGTGGGCATCGACCACAAAACCGAGGCGCTGGCGGCACTGGCCCAGCAACAGGTAGGCCTCGCCGTCCAGGCCGGCGCCATCCCAGCCAATCAGCTCCTCCAGCGGATACACGGCATCCTCCACCGCACCGCGGCGAATCCGGGTCATGGCCAGTGAGTAAAGGGCGCGCAGATACGGGCGCAGCGTCGGATCCTGCCAGCCGGTGCGGCGCCGCCGACGCGGCAGTGCCGGCTCCGCCATGGCGATGGCCATCTGAAACAGCTCCGCCGCCTCGTCCAGTTCATCCCAACTGAGATAGACGCTACCGAGGCCGTTCAGCGCGTCCACGCGGGCCGGATCCATCTCCAGGGACCGTCGAAAATGCCCTTCCGCCTCATCCAGCCGGCCCTCCTCAAGACGCCGCCACCCCAGCAACTCCTCATCCCGTGCCGCCAATGCCGTCACCTCAAACCGCCTAAAATCTGTTCCGCGAACGGTGGCCGCGACCCGGCCGGCACCCTTCGGCTCTGCCGCCGACCCGGCGCGGGCGGCGCTTCCCCGGCCGACCGGGCGCGGCGCCCGCCGGTCAACCCGCTCCGGCAATCCATTCCTCATTGAAACATAGGCCAACAACCCTGAGAAGCTCAGGCGCCGCCGGAAAGATGCACCACCGTGGCCCCGTCTCCGCCTTCGGCCGCCTCGCCCAGGCGAAAGTCCAGCACGGCGGGATGGTCGCGCAAATATTCCTGCACCGCCCGCCGGAGCGCCCCCGTGCCCTTGCCGTGCACGATGCGCACCAGCGGCAGACCGGCCGCGAGGGCCCGGTCCAGATAGCGGTCCACCTCATCCACCGCCTCCAGCGCCGTCATCCCCCGCAGATCGCACTCCAGGCTGACGGCCGGCGCGACTGGCCGCCGCTCCGCCCGGGCGCGGCGCGGTGCGGGCGGGCCGGATGCCGGGCGAAGCTCCGCGACCGGCACTTTGAGCCGCAGCGTGCCCGCTTCCACCGTCGCCATCGGGCCCTCCACGCCCAGCACTTGCCCCGGCTCAGCCAGCAGATGGCCCAGGACCCACATGCCCGGACGGATGGGACCCGCGCCGGCGGGGGAGCGGTCGCCGGCGCCGGATTCCTCCCCGGAGGGCCGCGGCGGCTCCACCTCGCCCCATCGCCGCATCTCCCGCCGCAACGCCTCTAAGGCCTGTTCGCGCTCGGCGCGGCCGGCCGCCCGGGCTTGGCTCAATACCGCGTCCGCCTGCCGCCGGAACTCGGCGACGGTCTCCTGCCAGCCGCGCCGGGCGCGCTCCCACTCCTCCCGGCGCCGCGCCTCGCCTTCCCGCCGCATGCGCTCCAGCTCGGCGCGGGCGCGCTCCAGGGCGACTTCGGCCCGAGCCAGCTCCGCCTCTTGCCGGCGCAGGGAGCGTTCCAACTCATTGACCCGGGTCAGCGCTTCCTCCACCCGCAGCGGATCCTGGCCCCGGAGTGCCCGCGCACGCTCCAGCACCTCGGCCCGCAGGCCCAGGCGTTCGGCCATATGAAGCGCCTGGGACGACCCGGCCTGTCCCATGACCAGACGGTAGGTGGGGCTCAGGGTTTCGGGATCAAATTCGACATGCGCGTTTTCCAGACCCGGATCCTGATACGCCAGGACTTTGACCCGAGCGAAGTGGGTCGTGACCAACAGGGTGGCGCCGCGGGCGCGCAAATGCTCAATCAGCGCCACCGCCAGAGCCGACCCCTCATCCGGGTCGGTCCCGGCTCCAATCTCGTCCACCAACAGCAGGGTCTCCGGCCCGGCCGCCTCCACCATGGGCACCAGTTGGGCCAGATGGCCGGAAAACGTGGAGAGACTCTGCTCCAGGCTCTGCTCGTCGCCGATGTCGGCCAGCAGGTCGCGGTAAATCGGCACGCGGGCCGACCGCGCCGGGACCGGCAGGCCGGCCAGCGCCAGCGCCACCACGAGGCCGGTGCATTTGAGAGCGACCGTCTTGCCGCCGGTGTTGGGGCCGGTAATGACGAGGACCGGACGGGATCCGCCCACGGTGAGCGAGAGCGGCACCGGATCCGCCAGGAGCGGATGGCGGGCCGCATCCAGTTCCAGGATGTCCCCGCCCAATTGGGGCAGGACGGCGCCCTGGGCGTCGGCCCAGCGGGCGGCCGCCAACAGCTCCTCCAGACCGGCCAGGCTTCCCGAGAGGCCGACCAGGGTGTCGGCCGCCGCCGCCACCGCCTGCGACAGCCGGCGGAGGATGCGATCAATTTCGGCCGCCTCGTCGCCGGCCAGCTCCACGAGCAGATTCTGGCGCTCCACCACCGCCATCGGCTCCACGAACACGGTCTGACCGCTGCCCGACTGGTCGTGGACCACGCCCGGCACCTGGTGGCGATGCGCATGCTTCACGGGCACGACCCGCCGCCCGTTGCGAATCGTCACCAGGTTCTCCTGCAGATAGGGCGCCCACGCCGGCGCCTGCATGATGCGATCGAAGATGGCGTCAATCTCCCGCCGCGTGGTCACCATCCGCCGGCGGATGTCGTTCAGCGCCGGACTGGCGGTGTCGCGCACGGCGCCTTCGTCATCAATCGCGAGCCCGATGTCCCGGGCCAGAGCCAGCGGAGCCCCGAAGCGGCCAAAATGCGCCGTCAGGACCGGCCGATCCGCCTCCCGGAGCGCCTCCGTCATCGCCTGCCCGCGGGCAATGGTGCGCGCGATCGCCAAAAGCGCCTCCGGCTCCAGCCTCATCCCTTTGCCGGCGTCCTCCACGAACGGGCGGAGGTCATGCGCGCCGGCCAGCGCGAGCCGGCGCACGGAGCTCGTCGCCACCGCGTCAAACAGCGCCTGGCGCTCGTGCAGCCAGTCGGCCCGCGGATCGGGACCAAGCGCCCGCAGGCGCTCTCGCGCCTCGTCCAGCTGCGCCCGCGCCGCCAGCTGTTCGAGCACCGTCCCCCATTCCAACCGCTCCAACGCATGCCGGTTCACGAAGACGTCCGCGCTCCTTTCTCCACGGCGCTTCCGCCGCGGCACACCGAAAAAACCGGGACCGCCGGCCGGACTCGGTACGCTCAGTCTATCGCAACCGCAGGTGCTGATCCGATCCGGGGCATGATGGCCGCGTCACACCACGACCTAAACGCGGCCTGCGGGCGGCCGGCCGACCCGCCGGCACGGAACGGCCGCGCGTCGGGCGCTCAGCGGGTGCCGGAGCCCTTGGACTCCCGCCGCCAACGAGCCTGGAGCGCGTTGACGGTCTCTTCGTGCTCGGCCCTGAGCTTCATCAACTCTTCGGCGAGCGTCAACGCGGTCAGCACGGCCAAGCGTCCCTGGGGGACCCGGGGATGCCGTCCGGCCAGCGCCCGCATGCGATTGTCCACCATACGGCCCAAGGCCTGCACCATCTCTTCCGATTGGTCGCTGCGCAGGGGATAGTCCTCCCCGTAGATGGCCACCGTGACCCGCGTGATGTCGCCCAACGAAAACCCTCTTTTCGAGGCTTTTCGTGTCACTTCTCGACGGTCCGCCCGAAACCCTCCCGATTTGGCAGGGATTTCTTGCGAAATTCGTCGACGCCTCAGCGGCGCAGACGAATGTCGAGTGCCGCCAGGGCGTCCAAAATCCGCTCGACCGCCCGGTCCACCTCCGGCTCCGTCAACGTGCGATCCTCGGCTTGAAAGGTCAGCGAGACGGCGAGCGACGTCCCAAAGTCCCCGGCGAACCGGTCGAAGGGCCGCACCTGCTCGAGCCACGGCCCGCCGGCCGCGCGGATGGCGGCGTCCGCGGCGGCCCACGCCGCGCCCGGCGGCCACAGCAGACTCAGGTCGCGAACCACCGCCGGAAATCGGGACGGTCGCGCGACCGTGGTCAGCCCCACCGGAACCGCCGGCGGAATATCCAGCAGGAGCACGGCCAGCGGCGGCACCCGCCATTGGTCGGCCAGCGCCGGATGCAGCTCGCCCACCGCGCCGATGCGATCCGCGCCCAACACGATGCTCTGGCTGCGGCCGGGATGCAGCCACGGCACGTCGCCTCCGGGCTCACGCCGGACGGACCAGTGCAGCCGGCGAGCCAAGCCGTCCACCAGCCCGGTCAGATCGTAGACCCCGACCGTCCGGCCGCCGTGCAGCTCGCGCCGGGTGCCCAGGGTGGCCACCACCCCCAGCTGCCAGACCTGGGCCGGCTCGGCGGCGGTGCCTCGGTAGACCGCGCCCACCTCAAACAGGGACTGCGCCTCGATGCTGCGGTTGCGGTTGAATTGAAGCGTCTGCATCAGGCCCGGCAGCAGCGACGCGCGCAGGACCGACTCCTCTTCCCGCAGCGGGTTGGCGACCCGGTGGACGGGATCCTCCAGGTGCAGCGCAGCGGCGGCATCCTGAGCAATCAAGCTCCGCGTCATCACTTCGTCGTATCCCGCCGCCACCAGCAAGTCGCGGACCGCATCGCGGTGGGCCGCGTCCGGGTCGATCCGCGCCATGCCGCTTGCGGCCGGCATGGTTTCGGGGATGGCGTCCAGGCCCTCCATGCGGCCCACCTCTTCGGCCAAGTCCGCCACCCCTTCGATGTCGGGGCGAAACCCGGGCACCACCACCCACTCCCCCTCCCGCCGAAGCCCCAGGCGGGCGAGGTCCGCCTCCAGCTCGGCGTCCGACCAGGCGCCCCCCAACAGGCGCCGAATGCGGTCGCCGTCGAAGGGAACCCGGCGCCGGGGCGGCGGCCCACCGGCTACCCAAGCCGTCGGCGCCGCCGTCGGCCCGCCCGGCCAAGCCCTCCACAGACGATGGAGGGCGGCCGTCAGACACTCCGGGTCGGTGCCGCGGAAGAAGCGCTCGGCGGCATCCGTGGGCAGGCCGTGCCGCCGCGACGTGCGGTAGATGCCGGCTGCGGCAAAGTGGGCCGATTCGACCAGAATGCGCCGCGTGTCGGGCCCGATGGCCGAATCCCGACCCCCCATCACCCCGGCCAAGGCCAACGGCCCTCCCTGGTCGGCAATCACCAGGTCGTCGGCGGTCAGGACCACCCGCCGCCCGTCCAGCAGGGTCAGCGCTTCGCCGGTCTCCGCCAGCCGCACGACGATGGGCAGCCGCACCCGGTCGGCGTCAAAGGCATGCAGCGGCTGGCCCGTTTCCCACATGACATAGTTGGTGAGATCCACCACCGGGGACACCAACCGAATCCCCACCGCCTGCA
>DAHVOH010000054.1 GCA_027318915.1 Clostridiales bacterium | reverse complement strand
TCTGCGGCAGTATGCCAAAGATCGTCATTGTGTGACAGTATTCAGTAACAACAACAAGTGTCGCCGCCTGACCTCCTCTCATCCTCGAGCCGGTCTACACACATCGTGCACTTTTTAACCACACCGTGCTCTTCATCAAACTCCCGTACCCCATAAGGACACGCCCACATACAGAGTTGGCACCCAATGCAACTATCGTAGTCCACGAGCACCACCCCGTTATCCTGGCGTTTATATGACGCCCCTGTGGGGCACACTGGGACACAGGGCGCGTCATAGCAATGCATGCAGGCTTTGGGCAGATACAGCACGGACGTGTTGGGGTAGCTGCCGGCCTCCATGGACACGATGCGGTTCCACCACATGCCATCGGGATCGCTGTACGGATCCAGATCAGGCACGGGGCCGAAGTCACCTCCGGTGTTGTGTTCCTTGCAGGATACCTGGCAGCTCTTGCAGCCAACGCATTTGTTCAGGTCGGTGATGATGGTGAGTTGCATCTCATTCCTCCTGCCGCACGGGACGCGAGGATTTGGATTCCGACGGATGACCGTGTCGGGTGGTATAGGCCAGGCGGTCCAGGTTCAGCAGGTCGGGGCGATGAGGCCGCACGGCATCCACTCGGGGCCACACTTCCTTCAGGTCGGAAGGGTAGATGCGGACGCGGGTGTCGTACCAGCCGGCCTGACCGGTCACCGGGTCGTTGTTGAAGAAGGTGCCCGGTCCCGCCAGCGGACTGGTGTCCGGAATGATGTGATTGACCAGCACGGCACGGGTGGCTTCGGGCGCATCCGGATGAAGCCCCCAGGATCCGGGACCCTTGGCAATCGCATTCCAGGTCCACACGGTGCCGGGTTCGACCGCATCGGAAATCTGCACGCGGGCCGTCATCCGGCCCAGCCGCGACTCGACCCACACCCAGTCTCCGTCGCGGACACCCACTGCCGCGGCCAAGGCGGCGTTGATGAAGATGGGGTTCTCGTGCAGCAGCTGCCGGAGCCAGGCGTTCATGGATCCCCACGAATGATAATGCGTCATCGGTCGCTGGGTGAGGATGCGCAAGGGGAAAGCTTCCGCGCCCGGCAGCTCATCCTCCAGGGGCGGGTGCCAGAAGGCCAGCGGGTCCATGTAGCGGACCAGACGCTCGCGCAGATGGGGATTGGTCGGACACGCTCCGGGCCACAGTCCCTGCCCGGCCAGGCGAAAGGTCTGCAGCGGCTCACTGTACAGATTGAGCACAATCGGATCGGCGGTGGCCAGAAACTTGGCGTCCGCCGCCCAACGCAGGTACGCTTGGTTGGCCATGCGGAAATACTGCTGGCCCAAGGGCAGCTGATATCGCCAGAAGGCCTGGTGATCGGCGTACTCTTCCAGTTGCAGCGGGTTGGGCGAGCCCACCAATGCCCGCCGACCATCCGAGCCGCGGAATCCCGCCAACAGGCCCACCCCGGATCCGGGCCTGGTCTCCCATTTCTGAATGAAGTCTGCGTAATTCCGGTAGCGGGGGTGGCCGTGATCGTCCACGAAACCCGGCAGTCCGAGCCGGTTGGCCAAGGATATCAGGACGTCCGCCGTGGGACGCACGCCGGGCGGGGGCGGCACCACCGGCTGGCGAATGGAGTCGGCCGGGCCGTCCGGCTCCGAGATGGGTCGGTCCAGCAGCGAGGTGGCGTCCCACCGCTCCAGATATGTGGTGTCGGGCAGCACGATGTCGGCGAAGCGGACCGTCTCCGAGTCGTAAGCGTCCAAAACGACCACATGCGGGATCCGATACTGTCCGTTCTCGTCACGGGCCGTGAGCATGGCGCGCGTGTCGAGCGTATTCCAGGTGGAGTTCCAGGCCAGATTGGCCATGTAAATCATCAGAGTGTCAATCGGGTACGGGTCCCCGTCGTGAGCGTTGCGAATGACGTTCTGGATGCCCCCGTGCGCGGCGAGGGGGTATTTCCACGAGTAGCTCTCGTCGATGCGCAGGGCCTCGTCCCCTTCCACCAGCAGATCGTCCGGGGTGGTGGGATACCCCAGAAGCGGTGCCGGCGCGGGCCGGTTGGGCGCGTAGTCGGCACGGCGCGGGCTGGGTTTGACCGCCGGCGGCGCCGGCTTCGGGTAAGGGCTCTTGTAGCGAAACCCACCCGGCCGATCGATGGCGCCGAGGCACATCATCAGCGTAAAGAGGGCCCGCACGGTTTGAAATCCGTTGGTGTGAGCGGCGAGACCGCGCATGGCGTGAAATGCCACCGGACGACCCACGGTGGTGGGGAACCTGTCCCCGTAGAAGTCAGTCCATCCGATGGGCAGTTCGACCGGATGGCGAAATGCGGTCTCCCCCATCTCCAAGGCGAGGCGAACGATTGTGCGGCGGGAGACCCCGCAAATCGGCTCGGCCCAGCGGGGGGTGGTCCGCTCCAGCCGTTCCGTCAGCAGGGTGGCGGCCGGCACCAGCTTTTGGCCATCGACCTCGACGGCTCCTTCCAGCTGACCTCGTCCGTGCGCCTCGCCAAACGGCATCACCGCACCGTCCGGTCCCAGAACCATCGGCTCGCCGTGCGCCGACCGGTACAGCAGACCGTCTGCAGCCGTGTTGGGTGCGACCTGCACCAGGTGGGCCGCGTTGGTGTAGCGGGCCAGGAACTCTCGATCCCACAGACCCTCGCGGTGCAGCACGTGCAGCAGCGCCATGAACAAGGCTCCATCCGTCCCCGGCCGGATGGGCACCCATTCATCGGCCAAGGCGCCGTAGCCGCTGCGGACGGGGTTGACCACCACAAACCGTCCCCCGCGATCTTTCAGTTGGGCAATGGACAGTTTGAGCGGGTTGGACGGATGATCCTCCGCCACCCCCACCAGCATGAACCAGCGAGCCCGGTCCAAGTCGGGCCACCCGAACTCCCACATGCTGCCGCCAATGGAGTACATGCCCCCCGCGGCCATGTTCACCGAGCAGAACCCCCCATGAGCGGCCCAGTTGGGGGTTCCAAACTGCTGCGCCCAATAACCGTTGAACGCCTGCATCTGGTCCCGGCCGGTAAAGTACGCCAGGCGGCGCGGATCGGTGGCCCGGATTTCGCCCAGCCACTGGGCCACCTGATTGAGGGCCGTGTCCCAGTCCACGGGCACCAGGCGACCTTCGCCCCGTTCACTGCCGGGCTCGCGCATCAAGGGGGTGGTGAGGCGGGCGGGGCTGTATTGGGTCATGATGCCGGCGCCGCCCTTGGCGCACCAGACTCCTTTGTTGACCGGGTGTTCGGCCACCCCTTTGATGAATCGGATCCGGTCGTTCTCGACGGTGACCTCCAGGCCGCATCGGCAGGCGCACATATAACAGGTGGTGTGCACTGTCCGGCTCGTGCCGGATTCGCCCTCGTCTTCCGCCATCGGGACCGGGATGGGCCGTCTTTGGGCCATACTATCGCCTCCGCTTGACTGATTGCGCGGGAACCGGAAGAGCAAAGGACGACTCCCGGCGCTTGTCGGCACCGGTTTATACTGGCTCCGGGGGGAGCAATCGGCTGTCGCCATCTTAGCGGCGCGGCGGCGCGGCGGCGTCCGGCCTTTGTGATGGATGCCCGCAGTCTTTGTGATAGGGGGCGGCCATGAATCCGCAGACCTGGGAGACGTTCCGTGCCGTCGCCGAAGTGGGGTCCATCACCGGTGCGGCCCGGGTGCTGAATCTATCGCAGTCCGCCGTCAGCCAGCAAGTTCAGCAGCTCGAAGAGCACTATGGCGTGCGGCTTCTGGTGCGTCACGCCCAGGGCGTCCAGTTGACCACGGCCGGCGAAGTTTTGTACCGCTATGTAGGCAAGCTGCTGCGGACGCTGGATGAATCGCGCGACGAGATTCATGCCCTGGCCGATCCTCATCCCGAGCGCCTGACCGTCGGCGCCAGTCTCACTATCGCGGAGTATGTGCTGCCCCGCCTGCTGACGCGCTTTTACCGTCCGGTGCCCAAAGACAGCCTGGCGGTGATGATGGCCAACTCCGAAGCGGTTCTGGACTTCGTGGTCAACCAGGCGGTGGACATCGGGCTGGTGGAAACGGAAGTGCGGCGGGCCGAGGTGGTCACCCGCCGGTTCTACACCGACACGCCCGCGGTCATTGTCCACGCCGCCCATCCGTGGGCGGCGCGACGCCAGATCATGCTGGAAGAGCTTTTGGCGGAACCCATCATCCTGCGCGAGCCGGGGTCGGGAACCCGAGCCGCCCTGGAGCGTGCGTTGAACGACCGGGGCCTCGGCGTGGAGGACTTGTCGGTCCGGCTCATCCTGGGAACGACGCAGGCCATCAAGGCCATGGTGCGGATGGGACTCGGCTGCACGGTGCTGTCGCCCCTGACGATTCTGCCGGGCGAACACGGCGACTTCCATGCGGTCAGCGTGGAGGGACTGGTCATGACGCGCTATTTTTATGCGGTGCATCTCCCCCGGTCCCATTCCGAAGGGGCTCGCCGCCTGTTGGCCCTGTTGGCCCGGGAAGGCGTGTCGCCGCCTCTGGCCTGAGTCCGCCCGCGAGCAGGAGGCGCCCCTTCCCGGCGAGAAGATCTCGAGGGAGAGGGGGCGCGCCATGGACCCGTCGCCGGGGTGGACCCACCCCGTCTGTTTGGACGCGCCGGTGCGTCGGCAAGACCGCGGCGGAGCGGCACGGCCGCCATCGTCCGGACTCGGCCACACCCGGCGCGCGGCTTGAGAGATATGGACGCTTCCGTGCGGGAACGCGAGCCCCGTCCCGGTCTGCTCATTCTCACGATATTGATGGGGACGGCCCTCGTGCCCATCAACTCTACCATGATTGCGGTCGACCTTCCCGACATTGCCCGCAGCCTCGCCCACAGCTTGGCCGCGACCGTCTGGGTGGTGTCGGTCTATCTCATCATCATGGCGGTCGTTCAACCCATCGCCGGTCGGGCCGGAGACGCGCACGGACACCGCCGCATGTTTGTCGGCGGTCTGGCGGTCTTCTTGGCCGGATCGCTGCTGGCCGCCACCTCGGACACCCTGGTCAGCCTGGTTGCCTTCCGCGGCCTGCAGGCGCTGGGGGCCGGCATTGCCGGGCCAAACGGCACCGCCCTCCTGCGCCGGCTGTTGAGCGACCGCCTTCCGCGGGTGCTCGGCACCGTCGGCTTGGTCCAAGGGCTGGGCGCGGCCAGCGGACCGCTGCTGGGCGCACTCCTCATCGCACGGTGGGGTTGGAACGCGATTTTTTGGGTCAACGTGCCCGTTCTCACGCTGGCGCTGGTGCTGGCCCTGGTCGTGCTCCCGAGCGATCCCGCCGTCAGCAGCCGGCGCATGGACATCCGCGGCGCCGTCATCTTGGCAGTCTCGCTGGTCGCGCTCACCGGAGCCATCCGGGCCGGGCGGGATGCGCCGGTGCTCTTGCCCCTGTCCGCCCTCCTGGCGGTCTGGTTCGTCCGGGATCAGCGCCGGGGCTCGGATCCCCTGATGGATGTCAGCCTGTTTCGGCACCGGGCCTTTCGTTCCGCGAACCTTGGCATCCTGCTGCAGAATTTCCTGATGTACACCGTCATGCTGGCCACTCCCGTGCTGCTCACCCGCCAGCACCGCGCTCTCACGGAGACCGGAGGGCTTCTGCTCCTGTTCTCCCTGACCATGTCGGCCATGTCCTGGGCGGGCGGACGGCTCGTGGGCCGCACATCCCGCGCGGCCCTGGTGGGAGCAGGCTTTGGCGTCAGCATCCTCGCCTTTGCCGCCGTCGCCTGGGTGCTGCCGTTGGCCAGCCCCTTGGCCGACGCCGCCTGGATGGTCGTGGCCGGAGCGGGCTCCGGGATCGGCGGCGTCGCCATTCAAGCCACCACGCTGCAATCCGTGCCCCGATCCCGGGCCGGCATGGCGGCCGGCATCTACGCAACCTTCCGATACCTGGGCAGCACCCTGGCTGCGGCGGTGCTGGCCGCCCTGGCCGGCGCCCCGGCCACCTGGCTGGCGCTGCTCTTGGCGGCCGCCCTGTTGGGACTCGGCATCGCGCCGGGATTTCGCGGTTTTCGGCCCGAGGCCGCCGACGCGGCGGTCTCGGGCAGCAGGAGTTCGACCGCGCCCTGAGAATATAAACAGTATGTTAAGCGCAGATGACCGCGGGCCCCGCTCCATCATTTGGCTCGGCGAGGCGGCCAGCCGCGACGGCCGCGCCGTTGGCGGCAAGGCGGCCGGTCTGGCCCCCTTGGTGGGCCGCTATCCGGTGCCAGACGGGTTCTGTGTGCCCTGGGACCTGTTTGACGACCGGGGTGCGGTGGAGGAAAGCTTGGTGGAGGCGGCATACCGCCGCCTGGATCCCACCGGCGAGGCGCCGCTGGCCGTCCGGTCCTCAGCGGTGGGGGAAGACGGCGACGAGTCATCCTTCGCCGGTCAGCACACCACCGTCCTGGCGGTGCGGGGGCTGTCCGCGCTCCTCTCGGCGCTGCAAGCGTGCTGGCGCTCGGCCGAGGACGAATCCGCCCGCGTCTACCGCCGGGTGCGCGGCGCAGAGCCGGAAGGACAGTCGCCCCGGATGGCCGTCCTGGTGCAGCGGCTGGTGGCGGCCGACGTGGCCGCCGTCGCCTTCAGCCGTGATCCCATCCGACCGGACAGTGGCGAGATGGTGATCAACGCCACGTGGGGCCTGGGCGAACCCATCGTGAGCGGGAGCGGCACGCCCGACGTCTTTGCCGTGCGTCGCGACGACTTCAGTGTGGTGCGGCGGCAGATCGCGGTCAAGCAGGACATGGCCATTGTCGCCGAGGAGGGCATCCGGCACGTCCCGGTTCCCCGCCGCCTGCGCGAGCTGCCGTGCCTGAGCGGCGAGCAGGTGCTGGCTCTGGCCCGCATCCTGCGCGACTTGGAGCATGACGCCCGCCGTCCGGTCGACGTCGAGAGCGCATGGGCCGAGGGCCGCTGGCATGTGTTGCAGTGCCGTCCCATTACCACGCTCTGACTGTGCCGGCGCCCATGCGGCGTTGCCGGCGGACCATCCCCGTGAGGAGTGTGCATCGATGTCCCTGGAGCCCGGCACCCCCATTGTTCCTCCGAGCGATTTTCCAGTCCAATGGCCGGACCCGGCCGCAAGCCGCCTCCATTGGACGCGCGACGTGAGCCACAATCCCGGACCCACACCGCCTTTGCGCAACCCCTGGCCCCGCCACGGCATCGCGTACGGATATCGGTATTGGGACGGGCCGTACGACGGCATCCGCGAATGTCGCATCAACACATTCGAGTACAGTGCGGCCGTGCCGCTCGACGCCTCGCCGGACGAGTTCCGGCAGCGAGCGGAGCGCGCGCGCCAGCGCCTGGAAGCCATGGGCCGCGATCTGGAGCGGCAGTGGAGCGAACGCTGGTTTCCCGAACTGGAGGAGCGCCTCGGCGTGTTGGCCGGATTTCAGCCCCAGGGTCTGGACGATGGGCAACTGGTGGATGTCTTTCACACCGCTGACCAGCACGGGCGACGGCTGTGGGAGATTCATTTTGAGTTGGTGTTCTTGTGTGGCTATGTGCGCCGCCAGCTGGATGAGCTGTGCCAGGACCTCTTTGGCCCCGACAGCCCGTACACCGCCGTGAGTCTGACCAGCGGCGAAGAGACCTGGAGTGTCGCCAACGGACGGGCGTTGCAGGACCTGGCCGACTTGGCGCGCAGCCATCCCGCGGTGTGGGAGGCTATCCAGCAGGGATCGTGGAGGGATGTCCGGCCGCGGTTGGCGGCGGCTCCGGGGGGACCCGCCTTCCTCACCGCGTTCGAGACCTTCATCGCGGTGCACGGGCGCAAACTGGCCGGTGAACTCATGGACCCCACCTGGTTCGACGATCCCACCATCCCGCTCGACAATCTGCGCCAACTGCTTCGCCTCGGCGGAGAGTGGGGCCGCGAGCGGCGCGCCGACGTGCTGGCCGAGCGCCGCCGCCTGACTGCGGCGGCTTTTGACCGGTTGGCCAACTATCCCGGCCCGGTCGTGGACGAGTTTCGCTCCTGGCTGGAATCCGCCCGGGTCGCCTCCCGCTTGATGGAGGACCACAACTTCTATATCGACCAGCAGACCGCGTTCTACTTCCGGCGGCTGGCACGCGCCTTCGCGGACCGACTGACGGCGGCCGGCACCCTCAACCGGCCGGAAGACGTGGCCTTCCTCGAAGCCGGCGAACTGGTCCCCGCGCTCACGGGAGAGCTGTCCGAGGTCCGTGCGCTGGTGGCGGGGCGGCAGGAGGAGATGCGGCGATGGGCCAAGTACCCGGCTCCCATGGAGCTGGGCACCGTGGCCGGGCCGCCTCCCGAACACCCGCTGTTTGGCCGTCGCGGCGGCGCGCCGGAACCGCCGCCGAACCTGTCGGATCCCAACCGCCTGACCGGGCAGCCCGGATCGCGGGGCCAGGCGCGGGGACGGGCCCGGGTCATCGCCTCGCTCTCGGAGGCGTCCCAACTGGAGCCGGGAGACATCCTGGTCACCGTCACCACCAGCCCCAGTTGGGCCACCTGGTACCCCCTCCTGGGCGGCCTCGTCACCGAATCGGGCAGCGCGCTCTCGCACGCCGCCGTCGTGGCCCGGGAATACGGCATCCCGGCCGTCGTGTCCGTGTCCGGCGCCACCACCCGGATTCGGACCGGCATGGGGATCGACCTCGACGGCACGGCCGGCACCGTCCGGATCCTGGACGAGGCGGCGTCGCGCTGAGCGTGTCCGGCCGTCATTGGTAGAACCAGCCGTGAACAAACAGCGCCCCGCCGAAGAGGCCCACGGCGACCATGGCTCCGAACACGGCGGCGTAGAGCGGGCGTGAGGCACCGCGCGCCAGCCCCGCGTAGGCGGGAAAGTAGAGCGACAGAAACCGCACCGTGCTGTGCTGCAGCTGGAGCCTGAAACCGAAGCTCAGCGACAGCAAAAGACCCGCCACCGCCCACACGGCCAGCGGCCGGCCCCAGGATCGATCGGCGGATCGTGCGAGCGCCCAGGTCTCCCGAATGAGGCCCACCGCCAGCAGCGACACCATGGCGAAAATGGCCAGCCGTACCACTCCGTGACCGCTAAACGCGCTTCGACCGAGCAGCCAGAGGGGGCCGAACCAGCCCACCCAGGGCCACTGCCACACCCCGTGCCAGACCCGGCTCTGGGCGGCGGCAAAGGCCAGCGGCGCCCCGAAGCGCGCCTGGAGATAGGCCATGTACAAGCCCAGGCCGACGGCCGTGCCGCCCCCCCACAGCAATAACCCGCTCCACCCCCGGCGCGTGCCGCCGACCAGCTTTTGGACGAGGGCCGTCAGCGGCACCAAGCCCCACAACACGCCCGGCGCCTGGGTGAGCCCGGCCACCAGGGAGGCCGCGCCCGCCCCCACAAAGCGGGCGCGGTCCGCCAACTCCAGGCTCACGAGCATCGCCGCCAGGGTCCAGCCCTCCGCATAGAGCACAGAATAGTAGATAAAAGCAGGATTGACGGCAAACAGCCAGAGACTGCGGTCCTGATCCCGCGGCAACAGCGCCCAGCGCTGGAAGCGCCGGGCCAGCAGCCAGAAAATGGCGCCCGCCAGGACCTGCTGCACCACGAGAGCGCCGTCGGCCCCCACCGCGCGAAGCACCAGCGGAACCCAGGGAAAGAAGGCGGTGGCGGCCAGACGCGGCATCCCCGCCAGGACGTAGCCGTGCCGGGCGATTTCCCTATACCAGAGGGCATCCCACTGCCAGAGAAAGTGCGACTGCGCCGCAAAGCTCATGGACCGGCGCAATTCGGCGGTCGGAGGGTACGGCACGGGCAGCCACAGGGCCAGCCCCACCAGCAGCTCGTGCGCCAAGAAAGGGCCGAGCCAGCGGCGTGCGCGCACGGGCGCCAGCTCGGGGCCTCCCCGCGAATGCGTCAGGGGGAATTCCGCCGCCATCGCCTCCCTCCGCTCGGGGCCTCTCCACGCGCGGCGATCTCAGCCCACCGTCCAGGCGACCACCCGCGCGGGACCGCCGTTGCTGTGGCGAACCCGCAGGGGCAGCGCGGCCAGCATCACCGCGTCGGGCAGTTCCGGCGTATAGGCCAGGTTCTCGACAATCAGGCAGTCGTGCCCCAGCAGGATGTGATGAATGGGGTAGTCGACGGTCTCCACCGGGTCAACGGACGGGGCATCGACCGCCACCATGCCCACCCCCCGCTCCGTCAGCCACTGCGCGGCGGCCCCATCCAAAACCGGATAGAAGCCGTAATAGGCGGAGGTGTTCCACCGCCGATAGTCACCGGTCACCAAAATCACCGTGTCGCGGCGAAACTCCGGGCCCAAGACAGCCTCCAGCCGCGACGCCGTGATGACGGGGGCGTCGTCGCATCGCACCACCCGAGCCGGGCCCACGAGACGAGCCAGCGGGTACTCGTCCAGCGCCCGACCGTCGGCAAAGAAATGCAGAGGCCCGTCCACATGAGTGCCCAAGTGGTTCCAGAAGCGGTACTCCGACATGCCGTAGCCATCCCGCGCCGCCTCGGCAATATCCTGGAACACCGGGGCCGGCTGGCCCGGGTACATCACCATATCCTCACTCACCGTCCACGTCAGGTCCCACTGCATACGGGCGCCCCTTTCCTAATCCGACGACGGCGACCGCGGTCTCATGACGGAGACCCGGCCGCCGCCGGCGCCGACGGTCCCAACACGAACGGCATCACCGCGGCCACCACGGCCAGCAGGGTGGTGATGGTCCACCAGCCCAGCGCGGCCGTCACCACCAACGGCCCCAAGAGGGTGGGCAACACGGCGACGCCTACATTGGAGGCCAGGCTGTAACCCGCTGTGGCCAGTCCGGCCGATCCCGCGCTGCGGGCGTCGCGCGCCGCCGACTCCAAGGCCAGCGCGTACCACCCGTTGCCCACCAGTCCCAGCAGCAGGAACAACGCGTCCAACCCGCTGCCCCGCACCGGCCACAGCCCGGTGAGCACGGCGCCCGCCGCCATGGTGACAAACCACATCACGACGCCCAGTCCCTGCTGGAGCCGGCGCGTGTCGTCGCCCGCCCGCTGCCCTATCCATCCAAACGCCGCCGCCCCCACGGCGGAGCCCACGAAGGTGAGCGCCGTCAAGAGGCTTCCCAATGTCAGAGCCGACGCCACATGCAGATGCGTGAGCGCGGCGCTGCTCACCGACCCCATCATCACCGTGGTTGACGCCACCACAAAGCCGATGACCCACCAACCGCTCATGACCAGGCGCACGGGCCCGAGCGCCACCGGCGTCGGACGCTCCAGACGCGCCACCCGCGTCCATAGCCAGAAGCCGGCGAGCAGGTTGACGGTGACGGCCAGCCACAAATCCGTCGACGGACTCAGGTGTCCTCCCAGCAGAGCGCCCACCGCCATCCCAAAAAACAGCGTGCCAATCACGAGCCCGGTGGCCGACTTGAGGTGAGCCAGCCCGCCCAACCGCAGAACGGCTCCGATGGGGGCGATGAGGAGCGGATAGGCCAGAGCCGCCAAGGCTTGACCCACCACAAACACCGGATAGTCGGCGGCCAGCGCGCGGGTGATGAGACCCGCGGCCGTCAGCGCCACGGCCAGCTTCAGGGCCGGTCCCGGCCCCTGGCGCGCCACCCAGAATCCCGCCGGCAAAGACCCGACAATCATGGCATAGCCGAATAACGAAATGGGCAGCAACGCGGACCCCAGGGCGATGTGAAAATGGGCCATCAGCACCGGCACCAGCGGCGCCAGCACAAACCAGCCCAGGCCCAGTGTGAAGGCGAAAGCCGCGTAAGGCGCCAGCAGACCGGGACGGGATGCTTGTTGCGTCACCTCACCACCTCAGTCGTTATTTGTCGGTTGGATGGCGAAATTCCTGCCGGCGCCAAAACAACCGCGAGGGGAGGGACCGCCTTTGCTAGACTGTCCCTACGGCGTCTGGGATGCGCGGGAAGGGGGCCTCCATGCACGGCGGCTGGCGTCTTTTGGTCTCTGAGTTTGTGGGGACCTTCCTGCTCGTGGCGGTGGGCTGCTCGTTCGTGGTGCTCGACTTCGGCCGCGGCAGCCCCGTGACCCATTGGATCCCCGACCCGGGCTGGCGACGGGCCCTGACCGGCCTGCTGTTCGGCAGCACCGGCGCTTCCATCGCCCTGTCGCCAATCGGCCGGGAGAGCGGCGCGCACATCAATCCCGTGGTGTCCGTGGCGTTTTGGCTGCGGGGCAAGCTGGCGGGCCGGGTCACCGTCGGCTATGTGGCGGCCCAGTGCGCCGGGGCCATCGCGGGAACCGTGCCCCTCCTGCTGTATGGCCGTTGGGCAACCAGCATCCAGGACGCGGCCACCACCCCCGGACCGGCCGGGTCCGGCCCCGCCGTGCTGGGCGAGATGGGGGCCACCTTCTGCCTCATCGTCGGTCTCTTCATCTTCCTCGGCCACCGTCCGCTGCGGCGCTTCACACCCGCGCTGTTTCCCGCCCTGTACGCGGTGCTGGTCTTTCTGGAAGCCCCCTGGTCGGGCTGCAGCACCAATCCGGCCCGGAGCCTCGGGCCCGCGCTCGTGAGCGCCACCTGGCACGGCTGGTGGGTCTATTGGGTCGGCCCGCCCCTGGGCATGCTGCTGGGCCTGGCGGCGCTGCGGCTGCCAGGCTTGGCCGCATTTGAGGAGGAAGTGGCTAAACTATACCATTTCGACTGGGACCCAAGCGGCGTGTTCCATGGGAGGCGACCGGCCCTCGTCAAGAGGCGGAGCGCCTCGGGGTGAGGACCGGGGCTCTAGCGCAACCGGCGGAGGCCCGCGGCTGGGCTCGGCACCGCCATGACGGCCGGCGGCGGCCAGCCTTGGTCCCGGTAGAGAGCGGCCAGCGCCTCCCGGAGCGGCCCATCCATGCGCGCCAGTCCCAAGGCGACCACGGACCCGCCGAATCCCGCTCCGGTCAATCGCGCTCCGAGGCCTCCGTCCAAGGCGTCGAGGCAATCCACCGTGGCGTCCAGTCGGGGGGTGGACACCTCGTATTGGTCGCGCAGCGAGGCGTGACTCGCCCGCAGCAGGGCGGCCACCTCGTCCCACGCGCTCCGGGCGGCCGCCGCTCGCACCGCCTCCACCCGCCGATTTTCTTCCACAATGTGGCGAGCGCGCCGTCGGAGCAACGGATCGTCCAGCTGTTCCACCGCTTCCTGTTCCGCGTAACGGAGGCTCCTCACCCCGAGCGCCGCGCGCGCCGCCTCCGCCTGCGCGACCCGCTCGGCGTAAGGGACGTCGCGCAAGCGCCGGGCTTCTCCGGTGTCAACAACCCAGAGCCGACGGTCCCCGCTCGCCCAGTCGAACGGAACGGGGACGCCGCGGTTCTCCGTGGCGTCGATGTGAACCGCCGCGCCCTCCCGGGCGTGGATGATGGCCAGCTGGTCCAGCACACCGCTCGGAATGCCCAGATATTCATTTTCCACCGCCTGAGCGAGGCGTCCCCATTCAAGCGCCGAGCCCTCCTCCTCCGGCGCCAGACTCCGGGCCAGCGCCAGAGACAGGGCGGCGGAAGATGACAGACCGGCGCCGACGGGTAGCGTGGAATCCACGAAGATGTCCGCGCCCCGGTCACGACCCAGCAGGTTGAAGACAGCCGCCACAAACCCCAGCAGGCCCTGCAAAGGACGTCGCGCGGCCGTCTCCCTCAGTGCCGCCACTGTCGCCTGGGCCCGCTCGCCGGTGGTCGCACTGGCCCAGCGCACCATGTCGTCCGGTCGCTGACGCACCGCCACCTCCACGCTGGCCGCCACCGCGACCGCCAAAGCGCACCCCCCCTGGTAGTCGGTGTGGTCGCCCACCACCACCACGCGGCCCGGAGCCGATACCACCACATCGGGCGACAGGCCGTACTGCCGGGCAAATCCCTCCAACGTGGCCGGCCGCGGCTCACCTTCACGCATAAGGCCCTCCTCCTCTCCGCTCCCACTGCCGCCGCACCAATCCGCTCAGCTGGGCCACGGTCGTCTCCGGCGCCACGTCGGTGAGAAAAGCGTCCATGGCCAATTCCGAGCCGGCCAAATATTTGTGCCGCCCGCCGCCGCGCTCCCAGGGCAGGAAGTCGAGCCGCCAATGGTACGCCGCCGCTTCGGGTGCGATGTCTTGGTACAGAGCCAGAACCAGGGCGGCCCGATGCCCGAAGCGCTCATCATATGCCCGGAGCACCGCCTGCATCAGCGTCGCGCCCTCCCGCCTCTCCCCCACGGACAATCCGCCGAGTCCCGGCTGATGCCGGCGCGGCACCAGCCACAGTTCGAAGGGCATCCGGGGCGCGGGCGGCGCCACCAGGCGCCACGTGGCCGTGGTCAACACCGTGCGGTCGGCACTTCCATCCGCACACACCGGACACCCCGCCGAAAACACGGCCCGTTCACGCTGCAAACGCGGGCTGACCTCGGGGTATCCATAGATTTGGCCATGGGGATGCGCGATGGAGGCCCCAACGCGTCTGCCCCGATTCTCGAACACAAAGACTTGGGCCACGTCGGGCCGCCGCGCGAGCGACGCCGTCCGCTCCGTCCACACCTCCCAGATGAGGTCGGCGTGGGCGGCGGAGAGATAGGCCAAGTCGTCAAAATGATTGGGGGAGTACACCACCACCTCGGCGCATCCGGGCTCCTTGAACGGCGGAAACCGATTCGCAAACACGGCCGCTGAAAACGGCTCCCCGCCCACCTCCGTCTCGGCGCCGGGGCAGAACGGGCAGCCCGTTCCCGGTGTGTCTCCCGTCAGGGGCCGGGACTGGCGTCCCTCCGACACCACCACCCATTCAGGCGCCACACTCTCGCGCACAATCACGCCCGGCACCCCCCTTCCCCGCTCTCGCAGACCGCCCGAATCAGGGCAGCCCACGAACGGGCGGGCGGCAGCGGGAGCGCCGTATCGGCCGCCGCCAGCGGAACGGGCACTCCCTCCCCGCCTACGGTCCCGCATAGTGCCCGCCGGACCATGTCCTCGGAAAACCGGACAGCCAGCCCGACGGTCCCCAATCCCGCCCCGCCGCCCCCGGCCAAATGCCGCCAGGCAGCCAGATAGGCGCGCGCCACGTCCTCCACGTGCGCATACGCGTCACGATGGCGCGGAGGCTTGGTCCAGGGACCGGCCGGTACGCGCCACATCTGCTCCAGCACACTTCCGGCCGGCGTTCCGCCGCCCACCAAGCCGCCCACGCCCGGATGGCCCAGCACGGTCCACGGCGGCGAGCCGGCATGCGTCACCTCCCGCGCCACCTGCGTCAGGAGGGCACCGGCCGGGGGCTGGTCGGCCACACCCACCACCAACGGCGCGTCCAGGCCCGATCGAGCCCAGTGCAACAGCCAAGCCAGAGACCCCTCCAGCTCCTCCGCCGCGTTTTCCCCTCCTCCCGCCCAAATCAGACCGACGGGGGTCCAGCGCGCCCGCACCAGGGCCCAGACGTCATCGTCCACGCCCGCTCCCCGGAGATGGACCGCGTCGGGAGGGCCTCCGGGCAGGGGCTCACCCCCTTCGATGACCACCGGCACGGTGTCACCCGTCCGCGCCGCCGACTCCGCCAGCGCCCGCAACAAGCCGGGCGGCGATCCGGCCATCACCAGCGCCGCCGGCCTCGGCTCTTCCGGAAGTGTTCGCCGATAGGCGATGCGGTACCGACCGTCGGGCAGCTGAGTGTGGATGGCCTCCGTCATCTCTTCCTCCCCCGGGCTGTGCTGGCCGGTCCGTTCGCCTCAGTGCCCGGCGGCCCCGTCTCCCCGCAATCGGAGCGTCCACGCCACCAGCGCCTCGCCAAACTGCTGCAAAAGCCGGCGCGTGGGCTCGTCGGTGAGGATCCCGTGCGCATCGAACTTTTGGGCCGGGTCGCGCACCAGCACCTCCGGCACATTAAAGGGGTGCAGATCCAGAAAGACGCACACGTGGCGGAGGTGCAGCTGGGCCCGCACGGTGCCGAACGCCCCCTGGCTTGCACCCATAATGCCGGCCGGTTTGCCCCTGAGCGGCGACTCCGCCACCGGGCGGCTCGCCCAATCCAAGGCGTTCTTCAAGACCCCGGGAATGGAGTAGTTGTATTCGGGGGTCGCGAACACCACGGCATCGGCGGTGGACAACCGTTGCTTGAACGCCGCCACGGCAGCCGGAAGCCGCTCCGGATTGTTCAGATCCTCGTTGTAGAGCGGCAGGTCCCCTATCTCGACCGGAACCAGCGCCGCCCGCTTCGGAAGCACTTCCCCCAACGCCGCCAACAGCATGCGATTGTACGATCCCCGCCGCAGACTCCCGGCTATGCCCGCAATTTGCAGTGACGATCCCGAGATGGACTCGCTCATGTGAGGGCCTCCTCAATAGCTTGTGTTTGATAAGTATCTAACGTATTCTACCACCTCGTTGATCCCGGTTCTCAGCGCGGGTCGCCCGCGGCGATCAGGAGATCCCGCACCGCGCGCTTGTCCACCTTGCCGTTGGCGTTGCGTGGCAACGCGGACACGGCAGCCCAACGGGTCGGGATTTTGTAGGCGGCCAGATGCTCCCGGCTCCATCGCCGCAGGCGTTCGAAATCGGAGGAGGCTCCCCCGATCCAGACCACCGCCGCGCCCACCTGCTCTCCCCACTCCGGATCCGCCACGCCCACCACAGCCGCCTCCAGAACATCCGGATGGCTCTGCACGACTTGCTCGACTTCCGCGCCGACAATCTTTTCCCCGCCGCGATTGATGAGATCCTTGATGCGATCGAGCAGATAAAAAGCCCCGTCCGGATCGCACCGCGCCAGGTCACCGCTGCGCAGCCAGCCGTCGGACAGCGCCCGCCGGGTTGCCTCCGCATTGCGAAAGTACCCGGACATCACCATCGGGCCCCGTATCCATAGCTCGCCCGCCTCGCCCGGTCCCACGTCCTCGCCATCGGCCGGCCGAACCAGGCGGAGGCTGGCCGCGGGCACCGGATATCCGCAGGAGCCCGGCTTGGCCGCCCCTTCGCCCGCGGGCAGAATCGTGGCCGGCGACGACACCTCCGTCATCCCGTAGGTGTTGAAGAGCTGCGCGTGAGGAAACGCCGTCCGCCACCGCTCCACCGCCGTCGGGGGCAGGGCGGCGCCGCCCGACGCCACCAGCCGGAGCGCCGGCACCGCCTCGCCAGCCCGGGCGCTCCGGCCCAGCAGCCGCACCAGAATGGTCGGCACCGCAAACAGGAAGGTGATGCCCTGTGTCTGCAATTGGTCCCGCAGGGCGTCCTCCCCATAGCGGGCCATGAACACGGCCTCGCCCCCGACACGCAGCATGGCCAGCCACTGCCCCACCAAACCGGTCACATGGAACAGCGGCACCACCACCAGGGTGCGATCGGCCGCGGTCAGCCGAAAGACCCTGCGATATGTCTCGACCGAGGTCAGCACGTTGCGCTGCGTGAGCCATGCCGCCTTGGGACTTCCGGTGGTTCCCGAGGTGTACAGCAGCACGAGGCCGTCTCCGCCTCGCGTTCGAAGCCCGGGCCACTCTCCGCTGCCGCCGGCGGCGGTCTCCCGCCAGGCGTCGGAGGCGACGACGGCAACATCGCCCGCAACCCCGGCCCGCACGCGCTCGGCTCGGTCCTCCCCCTCGGGGGCCGTCACCAGGACGCGGGGCGCGGCGAGCTCCACCAGCGGGCCCAGCTCGTCTGCGGTCAGGCGAATATTCAAGGGGGCCGCGACCCCACCGCACAGCGCCGTGGCCAGGAACCACACCGCAAACCCGATGTCGTTCGGCTCCAAAAGCGCCACCCGGTCGCCAACCTGGACGCCCGCCCGACGCAGCGCCATCGCCCCCCGCAGCACCGCATCCCACAGTTCCCGATAAGTCAGGGCGCCCCCGGCCCCGCGCACAGCCGGCGCGCCCGGACGGCGCTGCACGGCATCGCGCAGCAGCACGGTCACGTTGGCGGGCAGGTCACGGTACTGCAGACCCGCCGGTCCCGTTCCGAGCGCATCTTCGGCTTCACGCCAGCCATGGCGGTATTCGGTCCAACGTGACGGCGATGTCATCGGCGGAGTGCCTCCTCAGCCTATCTCGGGTCGGCCAACGACTCGTGATCCGACCAGGACCGCCCGGCCGGTCTCGGTTCGGCCGCTGGAAACCCACCGACCGCCGCCGCGCTGCCCCGCGCGGCCGGTTCGCGGTCCTCGCCGGCGACCGGTGGTGCGCCACGCCTTTGTTCGGTCCCATGCCCTCCCGGCCGGCACGGCCTTGCCACTTCCTCATGATAAGCCGGGGTTCCCGTCCGTCAAACCCCGCGGCGGGGCACGGCGGCTCCCGTTCGTCCGAAGCTCCGGGGGTGACCGGGACGGGCGACGACACCTAATCCGCCGCCGTTTTGATATGGTGAGACGGAGCGGCGCCCGGCGACGCTCAAGACCACGCGACGGGGAGGCGGATCATGGACCGTGTGCTGGTGATCGCGCACCGTGGCGGAGGAGCGTTGTTCCCGGAAAACACGCTGGGCGCTTTCCGACGCGCATTGGCCGTCGGAGCCGACGGCGTGGAGGTGGATGTGCGCTCCACCGCCGACGGCGTCCTGGTGGCCCTGCACGATGCGACGCTGGAGCGGACGGCAGGTCTTTCCGCCCGCCTGGCGGACATGCCCTGGAGGGTGGTGCGCGAGGCCGACGCGGGAGCGCGCCTTGGCCCCGAGTGGTCCGGCGAGCGGGTGCCCTCCCTGGATCAGGTTCTGTCGGCGGCATCCCGCGGCCACATCGTGCTGGACGTCAAGCCGGAGGAGTCGGCCCGGCCCGGCTTCACCGAGGATTTCCGGCGAAGTCTCCGCACCCATGAGGGCCCGCTCGCGGTGCTCAGCGTCGACCATGCGTGGCTGGCGGAACTGGCCGCGCGGGTGCCCACCATCCTTCCCCTGTACAATTTCCGTCAGCCCGGCGATGTGGCCCGGCTCCAGGACCTGTCGGCTGCCGTCGGCCTGGCCGTCGGCACCCACGCGCTGACCCCGGCCATGCTCACCACCGCGTGGGCCCACGACTGGCCCGTGTACCTCTGGACGCCCACCGCGCCCGCGGAATTGGAGGTGGCGCTTCGCCTCCCGGTGGCCGCCGTCATCAGCGACGATCCCGTGGCCGCCCTCGGCATTCGCGCGCGGATCACCCCGCCGACCGGGGAACGATGAGCCCAGGGGCACGCGAGGCCCTGTTCCCACCGCACCCGCCGCGTGCAGGCTCCCATGTGACGCGCGCTCCGTCACGGGCCGAACCCACATCGCGCCGTTTGTTGACGCGGGCGGACGGTCGGTCGGCCCGACTGCCACCGCTGCCCGTATCCGGTTGGCCCCATCCGGGACCGCCCGATGGAGGCTGCGAAAATCGGGCGCGTCCAGGGGGATGACGCCGCAAACGGTCCGCGGCCAGCGTCCGAGCCTCCGCGTCGAAAGCCCGGGCCAGAGCGTGGCCGAGAGGGTTGGGGGTCTTCCCGCCGCAACCGAAGGGCGTCCACGAGCAACGGACCGCGCCGACCCCCGGGGCGACCACCCGGGCGATCCTCCGCCGGCGCCCCCGAGACCCGCCACCATGCGCCGCCGGCCGCCGATTCTTCCATCGGTGCTTCACCGGATAGCCGCATCCACGCGCGTCCAGCGCCCGGAGAGGGCCCGGTCAAACAACCGGCGAGGCGTCTTCCGGTCCGTCGGCACGTCGCCGCCCAAACTCACTTGGTCCGCCGTGGCCGGGCGCCTGGCGCCATTCGGAGCCCGAGGCAGCAGTGTCGCCGCCGACCCCCAAACCGGTCCGGACCGCCCAGGGTATCGCGGATCTTGGGGTGGGACGGTCCCGGCGGCCGCGGCCTGCTCCCCACCCGCTGAACGGCAGGCGCGTTCAGATGCAGGCTGAGGCCTTCCCCCTCTTTCCCTGCGGGATCAGCCGGAGTCTTCCGGTCAAATCCCCGGTCCAGCCAACAGGGGATCGGGACGGTTCGCCGTTGACCGGAGCGTCTGCGCCCCGCCGGTGGTACCGGCGATCAGCAGCGCCTCCATCACCTCCAGCACGTGCAGCCCCAGTTGTCCGTCCAAGCGCGGGGGTCGATCCTCGGCCAGCGCATGCACCAGATCCAGCAGCCCGAGTCCGCGGGACTCGGTGACCGGTCCGGGTCCCATCGGCACCGCCTGCGGCTCGGATTGCTCCGGTCCGGCCCACCGCACGGGGCCGCCGAACGTGTTGGGATCCGGAAGCCAGAGCGTTCCGCCGCTGCCGTAAATCTCGCCCCACGGCAGCTGATGATGCCAGACATCGAAACTGAAGGTGACACTCACCACGGCTCCTTGCGCCATCGTCAGCACACCGGCGATGTGTGTCGGGGTGCGCACCGGGATGCGCTGGCCCCGCCGCTCCGGACTGGTGACAGTCCGCTCGCTCCACGTGGTGCGAGCCTGGGCACGGACTTCCACCACGGGCCCCAGCAGGGACACCAACGCCGTGAGGTAGTACGGGGCCATGTCAAAGACTGGACCGCCGCCCTCCTGGTAATAGAACGCCGGATCCGGGTGCCAACTCTCGTGGCCGTGATTCATGAACGCCAGTGTCCCACCGACGATTCGACCCATCGCGCCGGAATCCACGATCCCGCGGGCTGTCTGCAGCCCGCTGCCCAGCACCGTGTCGGGGGCCACCGCCAGGCCAAGGTGCGACCGCGCGGCGCGCGCCACCAAATCTTGGCCCTCCGCGTATGTAAGTGCCAGCGGTTTCTCGCTGTATACGTGTTTGCCGGCGGCCAGCGCGCCTCGGCTGACCGCGTAGTGCGCCGCGGGCACGGTGAGGTTGCACACCACCTCGATGTCGGGGTCGGCCAGCAGGGCATCGGGCGACAGCACCTTTGGCACCCCGAACTCCTGCGCCCGCTGCGCCGCCCGCTCCGGGATCCGGTCGGCGACGGCCACCACCTCGGTCTCCGCATGGGCCGTCAGAAAGCGCAGATACACGGAACTGATCGTGCCCGCCCCCATCACGCCAATCTTCACGAGCCGCGCACCCCTCTCTCTCCCACCCCGCTCCGCGCCGCCCAGGTGAACCCGCGCTCCAAGAGCTCCGCCAAGGGCTGCTCCTCCAGCAGCGCGGGCCGGTGTCCCACCGAACAGTAGAACACCCGTCCTCGACCATAGGTTTTGACCCATGCGACCGGCATGATCACCGACCCGAAGGTCGTGTCGGCTAAAACCTCGATGGCGGGGTCGACATGCATGTAATACTGCTCGCTGGAGACGGTGAAGTCGGGCAGGTCCCGCGTCAGCGGATGGGCGGGATTGACGAACCGGACACGGTAGGTCACCCCGTCGTCGCCGGGATGGGCGACCCACTGCCCGCCCACCAGCTCGTGGTAGGCGGGCTCCGCGCGAAATGCATCCCCCATGCCCCCGTGGACGCCGGCGACACCGACGCCCCCGTCTCTGACCGCGGCCAGCAGGTTGGCCAACTGCTCACCGGTGATGGTGCCCATGGTCCAGTTGGGCACCAGCAAATCCACGGCCAAGAGCCGCTCGTGGTCGCGCAGCGCCCCCAAATCGGTGACCACGCGCACCGCAAATCCCCTCCGAGCCAGCATCCGTTCCAAAACCTGGGCCACGGCCAATGGCTGATGCCCCTCCCAACCCCCGCTCAAAATCCAAGCCTCCGGCAACGGCCTCATCTCCCTCTGCATGGTACCTGAAGGGACCAGCAATGATTAGGGCCCTCGCCCGTCCTGGTGCATGTCATCCCCGACGACGGCCGCCAAGGTCGGTCCGACCCCGATCCGACGCCCTGGCCGCAGCCGCTCGGTTGTAAGATACTGAGACCAAAACAGCCTCAACGCCAAGTCGGTTGGCGCGGAGAGAGACGGAGGGCAGCCATGACGGTTCCTTGCGGCCCATGGGTGCGCCGCGTGCGCGCAGAACATCCCCTGGTCCACAACATCACTAATCTGGTGGTGATGCAGATTTCGGCCAATGTCCTGCTGGCCGCGGGTGCCTCCCCGGTGATGGCGCATGCGGCGGAGGAAGCCGCCGATATGACACGGCTGGCCGGAGCCCTGGTCCTCAACATCGGCACGCTCGATCCGGTTTGGGTTTCCTCCATGCATCTGTCCGCCCGCCAGGCTCAGCTGGACGGCGTGCCGGTCGTGCTGGACCCGGTGGGAGCCGGCGCGACCCCTTACCGCACCCGGGTGGCCATGGAGCTGTGGCAGCATGGCCACCCGGCCGTGATTCGCGGCAACGGCGGCGAGATTCAGGCCCTGGCCGGCGGAACCGGCACCGTGCGAGGCGTCGACGCCGGGGCGGACCGGGCCACGGCGGCAGAGGTCCGGCGGCTGGCCGACGAGACCCGTACCATCATCGCGGCCACGGGTCCGGTCGACGTGGTGAGCGACGGCACCCGCACCGCCCGGGTGGCCAATGGGCACCCGCTCCTGACTCAGGTGACCGGCACGGGCTGCAGCCTCTCCGGGCTGGTGGGAGCGTTCCTGGCGGTAGCGTCTCCGGCTGAGCGCCTAGAGGCCACGGTGGCGGCCCTGGTGTACTTCGAGGTGGCAGCCGAACGCGCGGCGGCCGGTGCCCGCGGTCCCGGGAGCTTTCACGCCGCGCTCCTGGACGAGCTGGCCACCGTGTCCGAGGAGCAGGTGGACTCCGCCGCGCGGGTCACCTGGGAGTAGGCGCCGCCCTGTCAGCGATCCGTCTTGGGGATGAGGGGGCCAAGCCGGTGATAGGTCCCGCCGTGGTACAGCAACGGGGCCGCCTGCCCGTTGATGCGGGCGGCCACCGGTGCGCCCACCACCAGAATGTGGTCTCCCAGACCGGTCCGGCTGTGGATGCGGCACTCGTATTGGGCTTGGGCGTCACGGACCAAGGGGACGCGCTCCACGGCTCCCCATTCGAGCTGATTGCCGATCTCGGCGGCCTTGTTGCGTTCGCGCCCGCTCCAGCTGCCCAACAGGTGGGCCAGGTGCGCCTGTCGATCGCTCAACAGGCTGATGCCAAACACCGTGGCCTGGTCCATGAGCTCTCCGGTGTACCGTGTGTCGCCGATATACACGCCCAGCAGCCGCGGCTCGATGGACACCGGGGTGCACCATTCCGCCGCCATGGCGTTGACGGCATCGCCCACGGCCACCCCTACGACGGCAACCGTGTTGACAAAACGGCGAAAGGCACGATGATCCAATAGCCGAGCCTCGTCGCCTGCGCGTGTTTCCATGGCTCCACGCTGACACAGCCTCGTCCGGTGCGCAAGCGCCCGCCTCCCCGGTTCGACCTCATGGGCCGGGCAGGAACTTCGGAAGGCGAATGCGAAAGAATCCCGCGACGGGAACGGCGACGTTCCGCCCGACGACGGGGTCAGCCGAGATC
>DAHVOH010000053.1 GCA_027318915.1 Clostridiales bacterium | reverse complement strand
GGACCGGGAACGGGTGGCGCCGGGGGGCCTGAATACGTGCCCTATAATCAATCGGATGGAGTCAGTGGCCGGACTGGCTGGGCGCTGCTGATTCCCGTCACCGCTCCGTGAAGCGTGAAGGGTCTTGGCCTCCGATGAAATTCGCACGAGGCAACCGCGCCGACCCCGGACATCCTGATGTCTCGCCGGCGTCAGGCGTTGGTCCCGTGCGGCTGAGGCGGGTGCCCGCACGCGTCAACGATGGGGCGACGGATGACCGCGACACCCCGACTCGGCACCCGGCGACGTCTATCGCCGTGGATTCGAGGCCGATGCAAGGCGCCCGTTGCGCATGGACTCGGGTCCGGAATGTGCATGGACCGGCGGACGATCTCTCACCGGACTGGCGCCCGAGTCCGGCGGCAGGGACATTTAGGCGCGCCGCACCACGAGTCCCCCCATGGTCCCTTCCACGCACGGCGTGGCCAGGGTGCGCCAGCCGACGGCGAGATCCGCCCAATAGGCAACAACCATCAACCGACGGTCGGCGGTCAGTCGGGCCGAGGCGGGGGCGAGCCAACCGGGCCAGGCGGGATCCGACGGAGCCGCGATCACGATGAGGTGGTAGCGGGATTTCCCCGCGTGGGCCTGCGCCAGGTACGTGCCGGCGTTGGCCGCCACCGCCGCTTTGGGCGGAACCACACCCGCCTCGACACCGATCTCAAAGGCGGTCGGGTTTCGCTCGATGCTGATTGCCGCGGCACCCCAGTCCCTCAGCATGCGTACCTCCAGTCCAACATGAGCTCCCAGGGTGAGAACCCGAACCGCCGCCAGCGGAGGTTGAAGGTAGCGGGCCAGGATGAGAACCGTTCCCAGACGTGCCTGTACCAGTCCCGGCACCAGCGCGGGGGCTTGACCCCCACCCAGCTGGCGGACAAGGCGTTCGGCTAAACTCCGCCATGCGCGTCCCTGGTCGGGTGCGGCGGCCCATCGGCCGAGCACGAAGTCCAGGTGCCAGACGGCGTCTCCGCATCTCGGGCTGGTTCAACGAAGTGCCACATGACGGACGTGCGTCGCCTCCGCCGCGCTCAACCAAGTCACAGCGAGGCGTCGTGCCAAACCGACAGGCGACGGGCTTGCAGCTGTCGGACCAGGTCGCGGGCCAGACGGTCCGATATCCAGGGCCTGAGCCGGGTCGGCCGGCCCCCGGTGTCACACCGTACCTTCTCCACCGCGTGGGTGGAGCGATGCAGCTTAAGCGCTCGGCCCGGTTCGGATGCGGCTCATGGCGTCTGGTCACACCATTGGGTTTTCGCGTCAGCACATCGACCGACCGCTGATAGCGGACAATGGTCGAGGCGTAGGGGTAGCCCGGCGCCAACGTCCCTTCGGGACCCCCGTAGAGCGCACCGGGCGTGACCTCTCCCACGGTGACACATTCCAGGCACAGGCATCCGCGGTGTGGGCGGCCGTTTGCCCGAAGGCGCTGCGGCTGCTGCAGGGGGTGTGTAGCCACATGCGGTGGGGCGTGTCGGGCACAAAACCCAGGGGAATCACCTAGGGCCGCCGTCCGGTACGACCCGCGCGGCACGGGCCACAGGGCCAGAGTCGATGAAGCGGGACGCGTCTTCGGCCGATCGGAGCGGCAAACCTGCCGCTGGGGGGTGAACGCCGGCAATCCCGTCCCTTTGCTCACTGTCATGTCTCCCGACCGGACGACTCGTGTCGATGGGACCCGGGCACCGTACGCAGGCTGACGGCCAACCGGTTCCACGCGTTGATGGCCATCACGGCCAGCGTCAGATAGACAACCTCCGCTGCGGAGAAATGGGTACGCACCAAGTCGTAGACCGTGTCCGGCACCCGAACGGTGAGATCCGTCACCGCTTCGGTCCACGCCAAGGCAGCCCGCTCGCGGTCGGTGAAGAACGGAGACTCGTGCCACGGAGACAGCGCGTATAGCCTTTGCTCCGGTTCCCCCTATGCCCGCGCCGCCTCCGCATGCATGTCGAGACAATATCCGCACCCATTGATCTGCGAGGCCCGCACCTTCATCAGCTCACGGAGCTGTGGTTCAATCGGCGAGCGTTCCAAGACCCGCTCCCTGGCCGAGACGGCCTGGGCCACGTCGGGGGCGACGCGGCGATGGCGATGCGAGGAGTCACAGGTCTCCTCCTTCCCACGGGCCAAAGTGGGTCGGCGCAGGTCCACCAGACCGGGCACGAGGCTCGCTCGACACCCGTTTGTCGGGATCTTCGGCGGGACCGCCGGCACCCGACCAGGAGGACGCTGCGGGAGAACCGCGCCGCCCACCGTGATCACGGTCACGATCCCCCGGGACACCCGTAGCCCGATCGGGCCAGCGAATCCGTTCGCATCAGACCCGCTGAAAGGGGGTCACGCGCGGGGTTCCGCCGGCGTCCTGGCCGCGGGTTAGGACACACCCTCGGCAGGATGATGGGCCGGAGCTGCGTCCGCTGACGTCAAGAGGCGAACGACGACGGCGACCAGCGTGATAACGCCGCCCATCATGAGGACGAGTCCGATCGCGGAGAGCATGGGGACGGTGGTCGCCAGACCGGCGCCAGCGGTCAGCAAGCCGGCCAGATAGACGGCCCCGATGCGCCAGGACCACGTCTCGGGCCAGATGTCCCGCATGTGGGGAACCGGCCGTGTCCCGATGTCGGCGGCGTACCGATGGAGCCACACCAAAAAGGGGATGATTTTTTGGAGGTAGCCCAGGATGGAGAGGCCCAGCCACCCGAAGAAGAAGAGAAAAAAGGGCAAGATCGGCATCCAGCCCGTCAGTCCGGTGACGGCGACCAAAACCGCCGTTACCAGGCCCATGACCGCGCCGGTCAAGGCCAGATAGACGGGTGGGTCGGCTTTTCGGCGAAGGCGCTTCGCCCATAGCCGCCGCATGTCCATGAGGTACCATGACAAACCGAGAAAGGCGCTCAGCACCGCCCCGACCACAAACAGCTCGGACCACCACGATCCGACGCCCATGGCCCAAACCGCGACGTTGATGGCGGTATAGGCATGCCAACCGTACCGGGGTTTGGCGTGGGTGAGCGAAAACATCGGCAGCAGCTTGTATGAGACCCCCATCAAAGTGAGGGTAAACCACCCGATGCCGCCCACGGTCAGGTGCACCGGCAGAGCGGATAGAACCGGCAAGAACGGATGGACAAAATTGAACGCCAGAAGCCAGCCCAAAATCACGGTGAGGGCCAGATAGCCGAGCGAGGTGGCCACGTACCAGCCGGGGAGATCCCAGCGGCGCGCCCGGCGGAGCGTGCGCCCCATGTTGTAGAGGAACACGCCCACGCTCACGACCACCAAGCTTCCGCCCGTGATGAGGACGGGGAGGCCGGCGCCCCAAAACCCCGAGACCAGCAGCGCCACGCCCGGCAGGAACAGGGCATAGTGCAGCGCGCCAAGCCGTACGCTGGCCAAGCGGACGTTCAACACCACCGGCACCAGTTGATACAGCGCCCCCATCATCACCATGGAGACGAAACCCAACGTGAGAAAATGGGTGGCCGCCAGAATGGCCGGATCGCCATACGCAAAACCCAGCAGCGCGGAAAGATGCGTGACCAGGTCCAGGAGCGCGGCCAGCAATCCTCCGAGCCCGCTCAGCATGAACGTGAGGGGCAAAGCCAACGGCGGGGCGGTGTCCGTCGCCGGCCTGAATCCGACGGCCATGGGAACCTCCTTCGTTTCCGCGGGGTCATCGCTCACCGCGTACGGCACACATCGCTGACAGCTCCCCGTTCAGGCCGGGCGAAACGTCACGCACCAGGACCCATCGGGCCACGCTTCGCTGGCCGCTTGGTACCCGCGCCCCGACAGCAGGCCGATGAGCGGGTCGGGGCGAAACGTCGCCACCAGCTCAAAACTTTCTCCCGGCTCCAGCCGATTGACGAACGCCAATATGGCTTCCAACGGCTCGCCCCCGGCAGTCAAGATCGGGCGAACATCCAGCCGCTTCACCGCACCGCCTCCTCATCCGACTCCGTGCAGCCCTGGTCGGCGGCTCGCACGGTTCAAGTGCATGCCCAGGATGCGCCTGTGGCCGTACGGGCATGGTGATCCCGATCACGAAGGCGCGGAGAGAGGGTGATCCGAGTCACCGTGCCGGCTGCGGTGGGGGGCGATGATGCGGGTGGAGCGCCCCCCACAGGGTGCCCCAGTCTAGGAGGACGGTGATCACATGGCTGCCGAATCGACATCCCCCCATCCGGCCGTCGTCATTTACGCCTCGGTTTTGCCGCCGCCGGTTCGCCATCAGATGATTTTCGACGTGTTCGAGGCGATGCCCGTCAACGCTTCCGCCTTGCTGGTCAACGACCATGATCCGAAACCCCTGATTTATCAATTGAAAGCGGAGCGCGCGGACGTGTTCGGGTTTGAATACGTGGAGTCGGGTCCGACCGATTACGTGGTGCGGGTCACCCGGTTGCAGCCGTAGGCGCCGAGGCCGGGGGAGAGTCAACCACACGGTCTGAGTCACGGGGACCAGGACAGGAGATGCGGGGTGGCGGCATCAGGTCGCACCGACCATCGGCGCTGGGGGGAGGCGGCGCCTTGGCGGACCTTCATCCCGGTTGGCCGGTGGGGGTGTCCGTGGACGGACAGGCCATCGCTTGGTACCGCGTCGGGGACGTCGTGTATGCCACCGACGACCTCTGCTCCCACAGGGAGGCGGCGTTGTCGGAAGGCCGGCAGGACGGGGACATCGTGACCTGTCCGCGGCACGGCGGGCCATTTGACATTCGGACCGGGACGGCTGTCCGCCTCCCTCCGGTCGCACCCATCGAGGTGTTTCCGGTCGCGATGCGAGGCGGGCGGGTGTGGACCGGCCTGCTGGGGGACGACTGAGGGACGATTGACCGACGACTGAAGCGAGCCGACGGGGTTGCCGCTGTGCCTTGCTCAGATCCCGCCTTCGGCGGCGAATCGGCGCAAGGCGCCGGGATCCCGGACGGTGAGCCGTCCGTAGTGAGAATCTACCCATCCTTGGTGACGAAATTCGGTAAGGCAGCGGGTCACGGTCTCGCGCTTGGCCCCCACCATGTGGGCCAAGTCTTCGTGGGTGAGGGCGATGTCGGAGCCGGTGCGCTCGCACAGGGTGGAGAGAATCACGGCCAGCTGCACGGCGGTCGGGCGCCCCCGTGTGTCGGCCACTGTTTCCTGGATGTAGCGGAGCCGAGAGGCCAGCGCCCGGCTCACGGCTTCGGCAAACGCGGGCACTTCCCGGTGGAGGGTGAGAAATCGCCGGCGTTCCATCCACAGCAGCGTGGTGGGATTGTCCAGGGACCGGGCCGACGCGGGGTACCCGGAACCGTCCCACAGTCCGGCAATGCCGATCACTTCCCCCGGCTGCCATACGCCGGTCGTGTACACGCCGCCGTCCGGGCCCAGCCGCTCGACCGCGACTCGCCCCGACAAGATGGCCCAGAGGCCGGTGGTCGGGTCGTCTTGGCGAAAAATGGGCGTGCCGGCGGGAAAGTCGCGGACGACGATGGCGGATCGAAGCCGGTCGGGCGGGATGCCGACAAAGAGCGGCACATCTTCCGGAGCCACGTCTATTCCTCCGCTCGGGGCCCTGGGGCAGGACCGTCAGGTGTTTCCATTTTAGCGTCGGGGCCCGTTGCCGGCCATCGGGCGCCGGCTGATATGGACGTAGACCCCGTCCGGCTGGGTCTTCACGACATAGTCGCATCCGCGTGCATCCAGCTCCGGAAACAAGAGCGACGGGTAGCGGTCGTAGATCGCGAGCAGAGCCCCATCGTGGAGCCGGGTCAACAGCGCCAGCGTCGCCATCAACGGTTCCGGGGGCAGCAGCCCGCGGACATCGAGCGTCTTGTCCATGCCGCCTCCCGGTGGGGTCGAAGGGGTTCAGAACGATCAAGCCGGAGGAGATGGGGGCCGTCTGTGATCGCCGTCACGGTTGCGTCGGTGCGTCGCGGGTATGTTGCTGGCAAATCCGCGACGGGAGGAAGGGATGCGGGGTGGTGTGGACGCGAGAGGCCATTGAGCGCCAGCTCACCGCCGTCTATGACCCGGAAGTCGGACTCAATGTGGTGGAAATGGGGCTGATTTACGACGTCGACGTCGACGAAGCCCATAACGTGGCGGTGCGCATGACGCTGACCACGCCAGGCTGTCCCATGCACGGGTCGCTCGCCGAAGGGGTGGAGCGGATGCTGCGGGACCTGCCCGACATCGGTGACGTGGAGGTCGCCTTGACGTTTGACCCACCGTGGGAACCCGCCATGATGCATGAGGAGGCGCTCCGGAAATTGGGCTGGGTATGATCCGAGCCCGGTCAGCCGAGCCGGTTCCCGGCCGGCCGAACACGCACCGCGCCCCGAGAGGGAACGCCCCGCGCGCCTTTGTCACCGGGGGCGCGGGATTCGGCGTGTTGGCCTTCGTCGCGGTGGCTGTCCGGGCGAAGCCTTTGGTGCTGGGACCGGCTCTGGCGCCGGAAACCGTGGCCACCATCCATCTGCTCACCCTGGGCTTTTTGACCAGCGTGATGATGGGGGCCCTCTATCAGTGGGTGCCGGTCATTACCGGTCAAGCTTTGGCCCACGAGCGATGGGCGTGGATACACGGCGTTCTGCACGGCCTCGGCGTTGGCTGGTTCGTCGCCGGTCTCGCCACGACAACGCCATGGGCGGTGGCCGCCGGTGGTTTGTTGCTGGTGGTGGGCATCATGTTCTTTCTGGTGAATATGGGAGAAACGATGGCGGCGAGTGCCTGGCCCCGTCCCGCATCCCTTCGGTTCGTGGCCACCGGATTGGCGACTTTGGCGCTGGCGGCGGTGGCTGGCGCCGCCATGGCGCTGCCGCTGGCGGGGATGTCCGCCACGGTTGCGCCGGCGCGCATTCTGCCGGTCCACCTGATTTTCGCCGTGGGCGGGTGGTTGGGCATGACCCTGATCGGGGTCTCTTGGCGGCTGTTCCCCCTGTTTTGGGGCGTGAAACCCCGCATGGCCGGTTTGTTCCCCGCCTGGGCGGCTGGGGTGGCCGGCATCGGCTTCGGCGCCGTCGGCGTCTTCGGCGACGTCGTGCCCTTGGAAATGGCCGGGGCGGCGATGGGAGCGGCCGCCCTGGCCGTGTGGCTGTTCCGCATCGCCGGCGTATGGTGGCGGCGCCCCCGCGACGCGGCTCTGGACGGGGCGAAGGGGTTGATGGCGGCGGCACCGCCGGCGCTGGTGGCGAGCCTTGCCGCCGGGGTCCGGTGTTGGCTTGCGGGTCGTTGGCTCGACGGCGTGATCCTGGTGCTGATCGGGGGCATTTCGCTGCCGATGCTGGCTTATCTCCAGCGCATCCTTCCCTTTATGACCTGGCTCGCCGCCAGTCGTCGCTGGCGGCGGGCCCCTCATCTCCCCGCGCTCTGGCCGGCGTCGTGGAGCTGGCACGTTTCGGCCGTGGCTGTCGCCGGGTTTGTGGTCCTGACGGCCGGGTTCGTGTCGACCGAGCCGTGGCTGGTGACAACGGGAGCGCTGGCTGAGGCCGCGGCGTGGGGCGGATTGGTTCTCGGGGCTGCGCGCATGGCTCGCCTGAGCCATCCGCCGGCTCCAGGGCTAGGTGCCCGTTCGGGAAGCAGCAGGTGACCCTGGTGAGGCATGGGGGAGGGAGACGTCTGTGAGCGGCAGGGTGGGGGCATCGCAGGATGCGGGTGGCGCAGGAACTCCGCCTGACGCCGTGCTCGGACGCATCGCGGAAAGCTACCGGCCGACGGTGAACATTGGCCAGGCGCCTCCTTTTCTGGTGCCGATGCCGTTTATTCTCGGTGGTCTGGTCGCGTTGACGGTGGCCGGCGTGCGGATGGTGGACCTACGGGACGCCCTGGCTGCCGGGGCCTGGGCGCTGCCGGCCGTGGTGCTGACCGTGCATGTCGTCACGCTCGGGTTCCTGACCATGACGATGACCGGCCTCCTGTATCAGTGGGTGCCGGTGGTGTTTGACGTCGCCGCCGTCCCGCGCACCTGGTCTTGGAGTGAAGGGGCCGTCTATACGACGGGCTTAGTGCTGTTTCTGGTGGGTTGGGCGGCCGGCGACAACAGACTCGTGGCAATAGGCGGCGTGTTGTTGGCGATCTCACTGATCTTCTGGGCCGCTCTTATCGCCCAACGCGTGCTCCGTTCCGGACGCCGCGCGGATACCGTCACCGTGGGCCTCAGTTTCGCCTTGGTCGGGGTGACGACCACCTGGGTGCTGGGACTCCTGATGGCGTTTGGCTCCGGGTGGCCGACCACGCTGAATCTCCACATCGCCACCGGGCTGGTCGGCTGGGTGGGGACGCTGGTGGCTACGGTGCAACTGAAACTGATTCCCATGTTCACCATGTCGCGGGTGACCCGAAGGACGTTGGCGCCGGTGCCGGTGGCCGCTCTATGGGCCGGTCTGGCTGCCGTTTGGCTGCGGGGAGCGTTGGGCTTCCCGCCATGGGTGCCCAGTACCTTCTGGGTGGTGGCGGCGATCGCCTCCCTGTACCAACTGGTGGCGCTGCACCGCCAGGGGAAAGCCCCCACGACCGATCCGGTCTTGGTCCCGGCGGCGGTGGGCTGGATCCTGTGGCTCGCGGCCGCCGGATTGGCCGCCGAGCATCCCGCCCCGGCGGTGGCCTTGGCGTTCTTTGGGGCCGTCACCTTTATCCTGGGCTACCAAAGTCGCATTGTGCCGTTTGTGGCGGCGGTAGCGGTGTCGCGCCGGCTTCCCGGCCCACCGCACCGAGCGTTCTTCATGGCCCGCAGCCTGGGGTCCACCATGGCACCTCCCGTGACCGCATCGCTCATGGTCTTGGCCTCGGCAGCCGTGGTGGCGGGCATAGTCGGTCACGACCCGACCTTCATCGCTTTCAGCGGCGGGCTGGTGGTGACGGTCGTGGCGGTCCAGGTCGCGCTGTTGGGACAGCGCCTACAAGCTGCCCGGGCCCGCTCATCCGGACCGGGTCCCGAGCGGTCTGGGTGACGCGTCAACGCTTCCTCAAGCGGGCTGTGCCAGCTTGGTCCGCACGACCGCGATCGCCGCGCCGATGTCGCGGCCGAATCCTCGAAAACTGGGATTAGGTCGGTCGGAAGCCACGGTAGACCTCGAGTCGGCGCGGCGGGCGGACTCCGGGGAGCGGATACAAGTGGGCCAAGGTCACCGTCGGGGTGCGTGCAACGTTGACGATGCCCTCCGTGGTGGGCTCGTTCCGGGGCCGTGTGGAGCGCTGTCGAGGCTGCCGGCACCCGGTACCTGGTACGACCGTTCGGCGAATGGATACGTGAGTTGCGCCATGTGTGGGGTCCACGGGGGCAGACGGCACTGGGGGACATGGAACCCGAACTAGGCACCCGGCAGGCGGTGGGATTGGGAAGCGTTTGCCTCCCCGGTCGAGGCGGCGGCAGATGTGCAAGAGTCCGTGGTCATCGGCGCCTCGGCGAGCCCCGTGCAGGATTTGCCGGCCCGCTGGCGCCATGAGAGGCGGCTCGCGTCCCGGTGCAATGCGGTGGTGGGGGTTCGGATAGAGACTTTGGCGTGTGTTGCCCGCCCGCGCGCATCATGCGGCCCACCTCGGGTCGCCTGCCCACGGTGGTCGTGGTACGGAGGGGGCGATCCGTGGTGACCGGGTTCCGCGTTCCGCGCCACCGTGATGAGGACAGAGCAGCCCGTCACGGTGGAAGCGCTGTCCACGTCGGTGGCGGCTGGTTGAACGGCGAAGGGAGGTGGCCTCGTGGGAATTCTGGTGGCGCGCATCGGTGAAGCGCTCCCCGGCGAGGGTTATCGCGTGCTGGTGGACCGGCTCTGGCCGCGGGGCGTGCGCAAGGAAACGGCTCCCTGGGAGGAGTGGCTGCCCGCCGTCGCGCCGAGCGTGGCGCTGCGTCGGTGGTACGGCCACGATGTGGCCCGTTACGCGGAATTTCGCGCCCGCTACGAACAAGAGCTGGCGGCGGAGCCGGGCGCCGCGCCGCTCCAGCACTTGCTCGCCTTGGTGCGGGCGCGACCGGTCGCCCTGGTCACGGCGACCCGAGACGTGGCGCACAGTCAAGTGCCGATCCTGGCGGATTATCTAGCGCGCACGGTGGGCGTTCCCTGGACCAGCGTGGAACGGTAGCGCGGGTGACCAAGTCACCGCGGAGTCGGCGGGGAAGCGCAGGGGAGTGACTCCCAGGCCGTCTTGCCGGTGTGTGCGGGTCGGCGGGATGGGCCGCCACACGGGGTATTCGGGGTGTCGACCCCAGGCGCCCCATCGGCTTCTGGTCGGCCGACCGCTACCTCCCGTACGCGTGGCCGCCGTTGAGTAAGGGGTTATGGAATCCCGCACGGCGGCTTGAACACGTCCGGCTGACCGACCCGGGTTTGCTGGGCGTCGGGGAGGAACACTAGACGTGTCCCGTTGCCTCCGTAAAACCCGAAAGAGCGGGTGGCGGTGACCCACATCGGGCGGCGGTAGGGGTCTGAGAAACTGCTGCTCGCAACCGCGGGTCGCCCGTTCGCCTCGCTCCCTGACCCGCGCCACTCGTGTACGTTCTTATGTTGAACGATTACCTCGTCGTGTGCCGAGCGCCTCCGCAGCGCCGACAGCGTATCGGGGGCAACGGCTTCATCGGTGCTGAGCCGGCACCGGCGTTTTGCCGACAGCCCTTTCGGGTCACGGTGGTGTGTCGCGGACGGGGGATCCGGGGGCGGCTGGTGCCGCCCGATCTGTCCCGGCGGCTCACCGAGCACTGTCGCCCAGACGGTGTTCGCGTGCGGGCCGACGAGCCGGTCGGTGGTATCGCCTTGTCGAGGGCCCAGTTTGACGTCGAGACCGCCCAGGGGTCTCGTCCGGAGATCGACGTGGTGGCATCCGAGTCAGCCTGAAGCGGGCGGTGTCGGCTGGCGTGATGACCGACGGGTACGGTATCGTTGTCGGCGGCCGTGGTCCGATGAGCCATCCGGACCTATACACGGTGGGCGACTGCGCGCGTATGGCGGTTTGCCCATGGCAGAGCGGTGGCGCGCGTGGGTGAGGACGCGAGGGGTATACCATAGGCGTTCTGACGTGGCATGTTTGGGACGGTGTTGCCGGCGTCGGCGACACCTATCCGGTGGACCGCCACGGTCGAGGAGTGGGCGGATCTCACAGATTGCCGAGCGCCCGGGTTCGATGGCGTCGGGGATGGCACGGTAAAAAAACACGTGCGCGTCCGGACGCTCCTCCCTCCGCAAAGTTCTCCGGAATAGTGGGTCCGCGACCGCGATTCTCCGGACGCCGTTCATCCTCAGGGCGCGGTGAGATTCAGCCCTAGCCCGTATTGCTGGTAGACACAGGTCAACTTCTGGGAGAGGCCTTGGTCCGACGTCACAGTGACTACCACCTCCCGGATGTGACCGGCGGGTCCCAGGTAAAAGGTGTAATCGGTCGTAATCCCGGCACCGCTCTCTGCGGACGTGGTAGCTGAGGGCAGGAGGCGTGTGAGCGCGGCGATGTTGAGAGTGGCGGCCCAGCCGGTGGTTGACCTTCCCTCCACGACAATACCCGGGACCGGATGGATGTGGGTCAAATCCGGGTAAAAAGACGCGGGGTTGCTGGGGGAACCGATGACCTCCTCCCGCCACGATCCCCCGGGCGGCGTCAACTTGACCCACACGTGGGAGCCGATGGCGATCAAGTCGGACGTCACCGTTGTCGACGAACTGCTGCCGGCGGCTACCGTGATCTCGTCCTGCTGCTGCACTTCGTGGTTCAACGGGTCGAAAGCCTCCACGAGGTGTACGGTGGTCCCGAACGGCACTCCGGGATAGGTGTAGAGGCCCTGGCAGGTGAGGTGAACCGGCTCGGCGCTCGAGGCGGCGAGCTCGCTTTGCCAGGAGGGATGGCGAGGACGGGAGGGAGGAGCCCGGCGATGCGGGGAGGAGGAGTGCCCCGCTGCGGCGTTCGCCGGTCGACTGGCCGTCACGCCGCAGGCCGACAGGATCATGCCGCCGCTCACCACCATGAGCAACATCGCAAGAGCCTTGAATGCGAGCCGTGTCGTCTTCACCATGAGTCTGTCCTACCAGGCGATTTCCCACCCCGTCAAGACCACGGGTCCTAATCGGGACATCGGCACGCCACCGATCCGGGCTGTTGGGCGATGTGGCGGGCCAACTCGCTGGCCAAAACCTGTCAGCTGGGCCGACGGGTGCCGTTTTTGGGGTTAGAGTGCCGGAGGATCGGGTTGGGAACCGTCCACCCCGCCGCGTCCCCGGCGGACGGGCAGGAAGCCGCAGCGTGCCGCCGACGGTTGGCCCAGACGGTAACCCTGGGCACTCCACCCACGGTCCGGGTCCCTCCGGCCGCGAGGCGTGGGCGGGTGTGCGCGCTGTTGCAGCCGGTCGCAGTCTGCCGTCGGCCGGCATGCGCAGGGCGTAACCGGGCGCAGAGCGGCCTCGGGCGACAGCGGTGGGCGGTCCCGGCGCGGCCGCCGGTGGCGACCGGGCTTACCGCGCCCGGCTTCGCGGTGGACGACACCACCCGGATTCTGGTGACGCGGGCCCTGACCTGGACCGAGCCAGCGGCCGCCGAAGCCGACTGTCTCCGAGGGCGAGGCTCCGCCGCGTCCCGGATCGGCCGCCGTTGGCCTGGCTTTGGAGTGTACGCGGCGCCGGGCCGTGGGTGGCGGTGACGCTCGGCGCCCTCCAGCGCTTTCGGGCGGCTCGACAGGCGGCGCGCACCGCCGAGCTCAACCCAACCATCCCTCAATCGGGTGAGATCGATGAGCGGGGCCATACCTGTCGCCAAGGCTCGCTGCTCTGACGCCGTCTCTTGGTCGAAGTGGCGGGGTGGGCGATCCGCCGTGCGGAGGGGCCGTGGGCGGCCCCGTATGCGGCCAGGGGCATACGTCTCGACAAACGGCGGGAGGTGGCGATCGCGCGAAAGCGACTCCTCGCGGCCTGGGGCATGTGGCGCGAGGGCCTCTTCCGACGGTACGAATATGGCGTTGGCGATTCCGATGGCGGAGGCCTGGTTCCGGGCCCAGTTAGATCTCGCAGCCAAACTGGGCGTGTCGCCGGGCGAACGCCAAGGCGTGCCGCGAGAACACGTAGAGCAGCCTACCGGGCCGCAGGCTTGACGGCCATCGCGACGACCGAAGCGACCATCACGCGGTCGGCGGACGATCCCGCGACCTTTTTAACCTGCGTGCTCCGGAGGGGGACGTTTTTCAAAACGTTCTGGCCCGCATCCCATACCTGCGGCATCAGGTCCCGCACGCCGCCCAGGCGGGTCTGGGCCGGCCGACCGGCCCGGACGCCTAGGGTTGGGAGCCACGGCTTAGGACGCCTGGCCGGCTGGGCGGACCGGCACGGATACCGCCCAGCCTCGTGCACGGCCGGCCTCGACGCGTGATATGCTGACCCTCACGATGGCGGTGGAAAAGGGAGGAGCGGTCATGCTCCCGGAGATGACGGCGTATCGCCAGCGGCTGGCCCACATCCAGGCGCTGCACCGGCAGGAGGCGGAACGGCTGGCGGCCGCCTTGGCGGTTCATGGTGCCGCCAAGGCGATCCTCTTCGGATCGGTGGCTCAAGGGACCGATTCCTTCAGCAGTGACATCGATCTGGTCGCCCTCTTCGAGGGCGTCGGCTCGGTGCCGTTCCCGCAACGGACGGCGGATGCCCTGGCGTGGCTCAACCCGGCGGTGCGCACCGACCTGCTCATCTACACGCCGGAAGAATGGGACGCCTTGCGGACGTCCCGACGCTTCGTCCGGGACGAACTGGCCCACAAGGGGGTGGTACTGTTTGAGCGACCTCGATGAGGCCAAACGGTGGCTGGCACAGGCGGCCGTGGACCTCCAGACGGCAGAAGACAACGTGCAGACGCACCCCTATGCCGCCTGCTTTTTCGGTCAGCAGGCGGCCGAGAAGGCCACGAACGCCTTTGCGATCGCAGAGACCGGCAACTATCAGCGCATCCACGACATCCTGGGGGCCCTGAAGGCGTCGCCCGCCTTGCAACACCTCATCCAACCGCAGGACGCCACCTTCCTGGACGCTTTTTATATCACGACGCGCTACCCGGATGCCTGGCCTGGCGGCATTCCCGGGGAACGGTTCTCCCCAGAGCAGGCTCGGGAGGCCCTCGAAAAGGCCGCCGGCATCGTCGGCGTGGGCACCCAGCTGCTGGCCGCACTGGAGCGGGAGGCGGGGTCCCGGGACGCGGATGGGTCCGACGTGAGCCGCTAACGGCGGCTGCGCTAGCCCGGCCCCGTCCGCATCGCTCGTGTCATGCGGGAGGCATTCTCCTGGTCCGACGGTCTCGGGACCGTCGGACCTTTGTTTTGTATGGAAATGCGGGGGACGGCCATGCAACTCGCCGTGGATATCGGCCACAGGTTCATCAAGGCGCTCACCGCCCAGGGCCAGCGCTGGCCGGCCCCTTCCCTTTGGGTCAGGCCCCACAGGCTGGATCTCAGTCTCACGGGCTGGCCCAGGTTGTGGAGGTGGAGGGCATCCCGCTCCTGGTGGCGGAGGCTGCCTGCGGCCGGGCGCACCTGCTCTGGTCCCGCGACAAGGCCACCGACCTCGACACGCTCATCCTCCCAAGAGCCGCGGGAGCGGTGGTGGCCGCCGAAGGCCCCGCGGCCCCGGCCGTGGGACTGCCCCTCAGGTTAGAGCCCACAGACCTCCGTCGCCGCCTGTGATGGCAGTCTGTCGTGCCGGCGTCGCGCTTACCGGTTGTCTTGATAGCCCGGCCAACTTCTACGGGCTCGGATGCAGCTCTTGCGCGCGTTGCCCGCCAGCTCGAACCCTAACGAATGGCTGCGGCGATGATGGCGGACCAGGCCCGCGCCGCCGGGCATGCGACGGCCACTTGGCGGCAGTCGGGCCATTGGGCGCATGGCCGGGCCCGGGCCCGGCCCCGAAACGGGTGGCTCACCCCTGGGGCCGATCCCCCGTCTGCGGGCACTGGCTCCCGGTACGGGATGCCGAGATCGGACAGGGTGACAAGGCAGAGTGATGCCGGGGATACTTGCAGCGAGCCCCCGACGACCAACGACGCGCTGTCCTAGCCTGGCCATCGTCCCCATAGATTCCTGGGGGGCGATGCTGCTGGACTGGAAAGTCATGTTGAGCACCTTTGGCCTGATATTCGTCGCGGAGCTCGGCGATAAGACCCAACTGACTACGATGATGCTCGCCGCTCAATCCGATGCGCCGCGCGCCGTATTTCTGGGTGCGGCGGGGGCATTGGCCCTGTCTGCGCTGTTGGGTGTGGCCTTTGGTGAAGCCATCACACGCGTGGTGCCGACCTCCTTCATTCACTTGGCTGCGGGCGTCGCATTCATCGGGCTCGGCGTTGTGCTGGTGTTCGGCAAAATGTAGAAGGACCCGCCTGCCCAATCGTCGCCAGACAACGTGGTGGATTCCCTGCAGTTCGTGTCCCGGCAGTTTGACGCCGGCCGAGCCGAGTGCGAACAGCCCGTCTCTGCCGTTTCCCGAAGCCTCCTTCGTGACGTTCGCTTCGCCGGGTGTTTTAACCCCGCGAGCTGGGATCGGGGCAAAATTCTCCTCGATACGACTGCGGGAAGCCTCTGTGGACATCCAGTTGGTCACGCAGGTTTTCGAGCGGACCCAACACGGCGCACACCAAACCTCACTTCGGCGTCGCGAGGTTGCAGAAACGTAGGGGGGCCAGGGAGGGGGCGAAACCCCTGCCCGACCGCCCACTCGGACGGCGAGCTACGTGAACTGGCCGTGGCGGGGAGGGCCGGGTCTTCGCCGCCGCCCGCGGTCCACAGCACGCCACGCCGGTATTGGCGTGCCGATGGCAGTGGGCCGGGTGGTGCCCGTCATGACGTCCAACAGCCCCGTGATATGCTGTCGGTAAAAACCCTAGGCTAATTAAGTTTTGCACGTCGTGATTTCCATAGGAATTTTGGTATGATGGAATGCTCGGGACGACGTGAGCGTCGGGCGGGAGGATGGCAGGATGACCCGAGGCGAGGTCTTGCATACAGGGCGGCGTCGATGGCGGGAAATCATCACCGCATACGGCTATCTCAGTCCGGCCGCGCTGGTGTTCTTGATCTTTACGCTCATCCCGGCGGTGTTTGTGCTGTACATCAGCTTCTTCCACTGGAACTTTCTCAACACCTCGCTGTCCACCTACCGTGGCTTGGGCAACTATCACGACCTCCTGACATCCGGCCAATTCTGGCACAGCATCCTGGTGACGGTGTACTTTCTGCTGGGCGATGTCCCGGTTGGCGTCCTGTTGGCGCTCCTCATCGCGCTGTTCCTGATGGAAAAAGTCCCGGCGCGGGCGTTGGTGCGGCTGGCGGTCTTTGCGCCTTACGTGACGCCCGTGGTGGCCACGTCCATCGTGTGGGTGTGGATCTTCAACCCGCAGTTCGGTCTCTTGAACGCCGTCCTGCACTTCCTTCACCTGCCCGAATTGGGGTGGCTCGGATCTCCCCACTGGGCGCTTATCGGCATCATCATCTTCACCTTGTGGCACAGTCTGGGCTTCAACGTCATCATCTTTCTCGCCGGGCTGACGGGAGTGTCCAACGAGCTCCGGGAGGCCGCCCGCATCGATGGCGCGTCGCGGTGGCAGGAGCTGTGGAAGGTGGTGTGGCCGCTCCTGACCCCCATCACCCTCTTCGTGCTGGTCATTACCTCCATCGGGGCGCTGCAGGCCTTCACACAGTTTTTCACCATGACGGCGGGCGGCCCGTTGGCGGCCACCACGACCACCAGCTACCTGTTGTACGAGCTGGCCTTCCTCTTCTATCACACGGGCCACGCCGCGGCGCTGGCGGTCATTTTGTTCCTCATCATCGGCGGGTTGACGCTGATTCAAATGGGGGTGGCGCGGAGCCGGACGTTCTATCAGTGACGGGTGCGACGGAGTGGCACGGTCCGGTCCCGGAGTTTCGGTTTCAGTCAGCATGACGCAAGGGAGTGTGAACCGCGTGCACAGAAAATCTCTCGCGATCGCCGCGACGGCAGGATTGCTGGCGCTGGGCGCGGCCGGTTGTGGATCCGCCCCCAGTACGGCGCCCACGTCGAGCGCGCCGAAGCATGTCACCATCACGTTCATGGAGGCCATGTCCTCGGGGACGCTGAGCAAGGCCATGGACCACCTGACCCAGGAGTTCAACCACAAGTACCACAACATCACGGTGCAGCTGATCGTGGAGTCCAGCTATGGCACTCTGGAAGCCAAGGAAGAGGCGTCCATCGCCGCCGGCGATCCGCCGACCATCGGGCAGGCCTACGAGGATTGGGCGGCGACGTACGCGGCCTCGTCCGCCATCGTCCCACTCAGCTCCTTCGTGCATGGACCCAACGGGGTCTCGGCCAGTTATATCGCCAGCATATGGCCCGGAGTGTGGAAGGACCAGTTCCTGCCCAACGGCAAGTTGTACATGTGGCCGTTCAACAAGAGCGACTTCGTGATGTACTACAATGCCGCGCGCCTGACCCAGGACCACCTCAGTGTGCCCAAGACGTGGTCCCAGTTTGAACAGACCGCCAAGGCCGTCACGTCGATGAGCATGGACAACTGGGGCTTCAGCATGGACGCGGGCACCAGCTCGGAGGCGGCCAACGGCACCTATCTCTATGTGGCCCTCTTGCGGGCCTTCGGCGGCCACTTGCTCAAGAACGGCCGCATTGCGTACGACTCCCCGGCCGGCGTGGCCGCCATGCAAGTGTTGAAGACCATGTACGACAACGGGTCCATGAAGCTCGGCACCAACTACCCCGGGCAGACGGCGCTCGGCTCGGAGCACGGGGAGTTCGACCTGTCCACCATCGCCAGCTACTACTACAACGAAGAAGCCATCGGCGGCAAGTTCCCGATGGGCGTGGCGCCTTTGCCTTCGGGTCCGGCCGGACAGGGCAACGTGCTGCAGGGAACCAACATCGTCATGTTCGCGGACGCCACGCCGGCCCAGCAGAATGCCGCGTGGACGTTCATGAAGTGGCTGACTGAACCGGCGCAGACGGCGTACTGGGCGACGCACACCGGTTACCTGCCGGTGACGAAAGAGGCCCTGCCGCTCATGGCCAGCTATTACGTCTCGCATCCCTACCAGAAGATCGCCGCCGAGTCATTGGAGTATGCCCGGCCCACGCCCGCGGTGGCCGGATTCACCGAGGCGGTGGGGACCATTGCCGACGCGATCGAGACGGTGCTGCTGAAGAACGCCAACATCAGTCAAACGCTGTCCACCGAGGCCGCCTTGGCGCAGCAGGACCTGTCCACGGCCCAGTAGTCCGGGACAGCGCGAGGCGGTAGAGTGGCAGGAGAGGGTCCGAAGGGAGGGGCGGTCGATGGCCGAGGCGATGACCAAGCCGGTCGCGGCTCCTCCCGAACGGCCCGCGGCTCGGCCGGCGGTGGCGCGGAGCCGCCGCCGGTGGGGCCGTCCGATTTGGCGGGGGATTTTGGCTGCCCTCCTGTTGATTCTGTTTGTGTTCCCTTTTTATTGGGTGGTCATCACGTCGCTCAACGGCCCGAACCAGGTGCTGCAATTTCCGCCCCCGTTCCTGCCGCACTGGGTATTCTCCAACTACGGGCGCGCCTGGAGTGAGGCGCCGTGGCTCCGTTACTTCGCCAACACCGTCTTCATCGCGCTGACGACAACCTTTGTGGTTCTGCTGACGTCGGTGCTGGCCGGATTCGCCTTCGGGACGATGCGTTTCCCGGGCAAGAACCTCATTTTCGCCGGTTTTCTGAGCATCATGATGGTGCCGTCCGTGGTTCTGCTGATCCCCGACTACCTCGTCCTCAAGGACATCGGGTGGCTCAATACGTACTGGGCCCAAATCTTTCCGTTTGGGGCGTCGGTCTTCGGGATTTTTCTCCTACGCCAGTTTTTCCTCAGCCTTCCCGTTGATCTGTGGGAGGCGGCGCAGCTGGACGGGGCCAGCCGCTCCCGGTACTTGTGGCAAATTGCCCTTCCCAGCGCCCGGCCCGCGCTGGTGACCATCGCGCTGTACATATTCCTTGGGGCCTGGAACAGTTTCCTATGGCCCTACATCATGACCTCCAGTCCTTCCGTGCAGCCCATTGAAGTGGGCTTGGCGACCTTCCTGGGAACCAACGGCACCGACTGGACCGGATTGTCGGCGGCGGTTGTGTTTACGACGTTGCCGGTCATGGTGCTGTTTTTGGTGGCGCAACGTCAATTCATGGCGGGCGCGAGTTCTGCGACGGGGGGTTTGAAGGGCTAGTGAGGGAGACACGATTCCAGGGTCTGGTGTTGTTTGATTTTGACGGGACGCTGTATCGCGGCGACGATCCGTTCCGGTACTACGCGGAGGCGATTGCGGGCCACATGGCCGAACCGGAGCGCGGTCGCTATCTCAGCCAGGTGAGGGCCCACCTGGCCGGCGAGGCGGGGATCGTCGCCGGCGACAATTGGGAAGCGGTGGTGAAACTGGCGCGGGACGGTGTGCCCGATGACCCGACGGTGGTGATGGACGCGTTCTTGGCAACCCGCGAGTACATGATGTCGGCCGCCTGCCGTTTGGAGGTGCCCGAATCGTTGTTCGGGTTTCTCCGGCGGGTGAAGGGGCGAGCGCTGTTGGCCGTGGCGTCGAACAGTCCGCCGGAAGCGGCCGCTCCGCTGCTGGCCAAGCTGGGATTGGAAGACTGGTTTGATGTCGTGCGGCCCGCCGCCGCCAAACCGGCCGGGCTGGTGGCGCTGGTCGAGGAACTGGAGGAGGCCTACCGGTTGCCGCCCGGAAGGGTCTACAGCGTCGGCGACAACTATGCGAACGACATCGCCCCGGCGGTGGAGGCCGGCTACCGTACGGCCCACATTTCTCCCCGCGGATATTTTCCGGGGCCCGCCACCTGCCGCGGACGCCAGCTGGAAGATGTGCTGCCGGTCGTGGAGGCTTGGGTGGATCGCATCGCCCAGTACCCGGCGTAGAGAGTCGGCGAGCCCGGGCGCAGGACGGCGTCGGGCTGATGGCGGTGGGATCAACCCGAAGGAGCGAGGCGTGATGGCACAGGTCAGTTTCTGGGGCGGCGTTGGCGTCATCGGATCCAGCAAGATATTGATTGAGCAGGACGAATGGCGCGTTCTGTTGGATTTTGGCCTCGATTACACCCCGGGATCGGGCCTCTTTCGCGCGGGCGTGCACCCCCGCCCCGGCCGGGAGTTGGCCGACCGGCTGCGCACCGGCACGGCGCCGCGCCTACCCCACGTGTATCGGCCCGAAGCGGTGGAGGGCACGGGCGTCCCGGGTGGCGCGGACGGCCGGACCACCCTGTTTATCAGCCACGCCCACCTGGACCACATGGGTCTCACCGGATTTGTGGATCCGGGCGTCCCCCTGTTTGCCAGCCCAGACACCGTTCGTCTGTTGGAGTGTTTAGATCGCGCGGGTGACCGGGTGGAGGGAGGGACCCCGCGCATGCAGCCCATGGAGGAGGGGGAGCCGGTGGAGGCCGGTCCCTTCCGGGTGCGCCGGTTCGACGTGGACCACGATGTGCCGGGGGCGTCCGGCTATGCCGTCGAGACAAACGACGGCGTGTTGGCCTTTACCGGCGACATCCGCCTGCATGGCCGCCACCCCGAGCGGAGCCTGAATTTCGCCGCGCAGGTTGCGGGCTGCCGCGCGCTGGTCATTGAGGGCACGACGCTGTCCATGGGCTTTCGCCAGCCGGTGCGCCGCGAGTCCGACGTGGACGACTTGTTTGACCAAGCCCTCGCCGCCACTCCCGGGCTGGTGATGGTGAGCCTGTATCCCCGCAACGCCGAGCGGGCGACGGCTTTTATGGAGCGGGCGCGGCGGAGAGGCCGGCAGTTCTTGTGGCCGGCGCAGGAAGCCCGGTACCTGTCGGACTGGTTGCGAGAACCCGTTCCGGCCTGGGGCGACGGCGGCGTGGCGGCCGCCGCCATCCGGAGTCATCCCGGGGACTATGTGGTCCAAGTGTCCGGCCACGCCTTGCCGGCGCTGCTGGATTGGGGGGTGGGGCCCGGCTCCGTCTATCTCCACGCCAACGGTGAGCCGCTCGGGCCCTACGATCCGCTCTGGGCCGTGATGCAGGAATGGCTCCAATACCTCCATGTGCCGTTTTGGTCCATCGGGACCGGCGGCCATGCCTCACCGGACGATTTGGCCCGGCTGGTGGAGATTGTCCACCCGACGATCCTGTTCCCGCTCCACAGTCAGGAGCCCGATCGGATGATCCCTCCGCCCGGGGTTCGGCGTTGGCTTCCCCAGCGCGGGGCGGTCTATGATTTGGGGGGACGGTCCTAAGCGGGACTCACTGTCCGAACGGATGCGGGCCCCGGCGGGCGAGGCGGGATTCAGCGGGCCGAGTCGTCCACCGCCGTCACGGTGTGCAGGAGCACATTGGCACCCCGCGCCGCATCGCCGTCGGAGGTGTATTCCCCGGGCGCGTGGCTGATCCCCGCGGCGCTGGGCACAAAAATCATGGCGCTCGGAACGCGGGGTGCCAGTGCCATGGCGTCATGACCGGCCCAGCTGGGCAGGTCTCGAGCCGTGTAGTGCAGGTCGGCCGTGACGGCACGAATGTGTGCCCGGAGGCGTGAATCGAACGCAATCGGCTCCTCCCGCCGTCCGGCCCCCGCCAGGGTGGTATGATCGTTCACCACCCGCATTTCCGCACGGACGCCCCGGCTGGTGGCGTTTGCCTGCAATTCGGCCTCGAAATCTCGCAGCAAGTCAAGCGCCAGGCGCGGATCCGGAGAACGGACGTCAACCGTGAAGGACATGGCGGCCGGCACCACGTTGATGAGGGAGGACGTGGCCGCCAGACGGCCCACCGTGATCCCCACGCGAGCCTGAGAATCATCGCCGTTGACGGCACGCTGGAGGCCCTCCAGATGTTGAAGGGCGAGCCCCGCCACCAGGACCGGGTCGTGGCGGTCTGCGCCTGAATAGGCGGCGTGAAGCCGTGTCCCCGTGAGGGTGACCTGGATTTGCACAATCCCGCCCACCCCGGTCACCACGCCGATCTGGCAATCCTCGCGCTCCAAGATGGGGCCCTGCTCGATATGCAGCTCGAGATAGGCGTGAATCCGCTGGAGGCTGGTGGTGGGCCGCATGTCCTCCAATGAAAAGCCGGCATGGCGCACGGCCTCCGCAAGCGACCGGCCCCGGGAATCAACCGCCCGGTCGATCTGATCGCGACCGAGGGCGCCCACATAAAGCCGGCTGCCAAACAGCGTGGTGCCGAAGCGAGCGCCTTCCTCGTCGTTCCACGCGACCACCTCGATATTGTGCTGCGGGCGATATCCGGCGCGCCGCAGCACGCGCACGACCTCCAACGCCGCCAGTACGCCCAGGGCCCCGTCGAACGCACCGCCCCGGGGCACACTGTCTCGGTGCGACCCCATGACGAGGCTGGTGTCGGCACCCGTATCCCAACGGCCCCACAGGTTGCCCAGGGGGTCGACCGAGGTGGCCAGACCGAGCTCGGCCATCTCCTGTTCGAGCCAAGTCAGGGCGCGACGGTCTTCAGCGGTCCAGGGCAGTCGGGACACCGCACCCGCTTGCGGCGCCGGTTCGCTGAACGTGCTGAAGTGGCGGAGCGCCAATCCCAGGCGTTGCTCGTCGACGTTCATCACCGACATCACCAGGCTCCTTCCAACCGGTCGAGCCATCCCATCCCCGGGCGACACCGCCGCGGCGGCTCCGGCCGACTCGCTCGCCACCCACGGTTCTATCCCATGAGGGCTCTCCCGTCGATCACCCCGCGTCCCCCGGGCGAATGAAGCGTCAGGGGCTAAGAGGACCCGCGCTGGGCACACTCTCGACCGGGCTGGCCACCGTCCCAAGACCGTCGCGACCGCCATCTTGAGCCCGGCACCCCCTGCGTGGCCGGCAAGCTTGGCGGGAAGCGGCCGTGCGCTCTAGGCATCCGCCATCTCATGAACGCTCCCGCCATAACCCTAACGGGTAGCGATGGAGGTTTCTCGGGTCGCGCTCTAGAGTCCCGGTTCTCCGACCACGGGCGCCGCGCCAGCTCGGCCCGTGCGTCCGGCGCCCGGTCTCCCCTGGGAGTCGATACGGAGCGGTCCGGCCCGGTGCTCTGGTTAGGAACACAGGTCTCGGCATATCCAGTCCTGCGGGCTCACCCACCGGATCCCTTCCTGCCGCTTTTGTCCCCAAAGACGGGCGTGCGGGGAGGGGTGTTCGATGGGAACGGAGATGTCGAGACCCTCCGTGTGCAACCAGCCGTCCCCCCATCCGGCGACCGCTGTCATGGCGGCGGGGACCGAAGTCCCCTTTCCCACAGCCACCGCGTGGTCGGGGAGTGTGGGGCCATCCGGCGGCCGCCGACCACCAACCAAGGTCCCATAGAGCCTGAACCCTCCCGGTTGCCCGGCCGGACACGGGGGGCCGCGCCGCCCTAGGCGTACGGGCGCAGGTCGGCCTCCACGTTCTTGGCCAGGACGGAGAGCACCTCGTAGAGGAGGTTCGCGGCCAACAGCGCCGTGATGGCGCCGGGGCCGTCGTACAGCGGAGACACCTCCACCACGTCGGCTCCCACCAGACGATGTCCGGCCAGCGCCCGTATGCAGTCCAACGCTTCCCGACTGGTGAGCCCGCCCACCTCCGGGGTGCCGGTGCCCATCGCGAACGCGGGATCCACCACGTCGATGTCCCACGACACATAAACCGGCTCGGTCACCGGCACCTGGTCCAGCGCTCGCCGTACCCGGTCATGGGGATCGCGGGCCAGGTCGGCAATGGGCACCACGGCCAGGTGATGCCGTTCCGCGTAA
>DAHVOH010000052.1 GCA_027318915.1 Clostridiales bacterium | reverse complement strand
GTCCGAGCCGTCCCCCGGCCCGGTCCTCCCTTCCTGAACGCCTCCGCCTATCCCACCGTCGGCGGCCGCACCACCACCACCGGCACCGGCGACAGGCGAATGGTCGTCTCGGTGACGCTCCCCATCACCAGTCGGTGGAACCCTCCGCGCCCGTGGGTGGACATGGCAATGTAGGTGGCCCCATGCTCCGCGACCGCCTTTAAAATGCCGGTCGGCAGCAGGTCTTCGCGGGCATCCACCGTCACCCGTTCCGGCGCCGGCATCTTCGCTCGTACCGCCTCCAGATACTCGGCGGCATGGCTTTTGTCCTCCTCGGTCAACGGCAGCATCGGGTCCCAAGGAGCGACCGGACCCCACACGCCGGCCTCCATGGCCCACATCACCGTCGGCGGCGCCACCACGCGCAGCAGCACCCACTCCGCCGCCAGCGCCTGTCCCAACTCCAGAGCCGTCGGCATCACGGCCTCCGCCAATGCCGATCCATCCAACGGCACCACAATCCGATGCATGTTTCTCACTCCTCGCGAGACCTGGCGGCAACCCGGATGGTCGTGTCCTGAGACAGCTTTCGCGGGCGCGGGGCCGATCCCCTGCCCGGGGTGGCCGAGGACGGTCGCCGGTCAGGGCCGCGGACGCGCCGTGGACGGCGAAGCGCCCGGGCGGGGGCGCTCCGGCAGGGGACGGCGCCGAATCAGATAGTCGGCGAGGCCGATGGCCGCGACCAGGAGCAGCGTCAGGGCCGGGTTGATGCCCAACAGCACCAGGACGCCGGCCAGGACGCCCAGGGCGACGGTGATGGCCGCACGCGGCACCTCTTTGGCCAAGGTGACCACCACGTCAATCAGGAGGCCCACCACCGCCACCTCGACTCCTTTGAGCGCTCCCAGCACCCACGGGTCATGAAGCGCCTCGGTCAGGCGGGCCAGGGCCAGAATCATCAGGAACGACGGCCACAGCACGGCCACCGTGCCGGCCAACAGCCCCGGCCATCCGCGCAGGCGATAGGCGATCGCCGCCATGACGTTGACGGTGGTGGCCCCCGGGGCAAAGGAGGTCATCTCCAGGATGTGGTCGAACTGTTCCGGCGTCAGCCAGCGCCGCTCTTCGACGGTTTCGCTGCGAATGAAGGCCAACACGGCGTAGCCACCGCCAAAACCCAGAATCCCGATTTTGCCGTATACCTGGACCAATCCGCCGAGGCTCGGGCGGACGAGAGCACCGTCCCCTGTCGTCGTGACCGAACCCCCCTCGTCTTTCTGAAGCCCAAGCCGCGAACCGCAACACCCCGGATCCGCCCGGACGGGCTAGCCGGGACGCAGCGCCAGCGAGCCGAGAACGCCCGCGCCCAGAATGATGGCCCAATAGGGAATTTTCCATCGCAGCGCCGCGACCAGCACCACCGCCACCACCGCCACCGCCACCGGCCCCGTCACCAAGGAGCGGCCCAGCTCCACCGTGACGGCGGCAATCAGCCCCACCACGCCGGCCAGTGTCGCCAACAGGACATTGCGCGTCCCCGGCACGGCTCGCAGCCGCTCATAGCCATAGGTCAAGAGCACCACGATGACCAGGGAGGGGGCAAACACGGCGACGGTCGCCACCAGGGCGCCCCAGGTCCCGGCCACCCGCTCACCGATGAACGTGGCGCTGATGGCGACCGGGCCGGGAGTGATCTGCCCCATCGCGATAGCTTGGTCGAAGGCGGCCAGACCGAGCCAATGCTGCGCGATGACGGCCGACTTCATCAACGGGATCATCCCGAAGCCCCCGCCGAAGCCGACCGCCCCAATCCACAGAAAGTTGAGCCCTAACGAGGCGAGCGTGGTCCACTCATGCATGGGGCTCCTCCTTCCGACGCGGTGATGCATGCTCAGTGTAGCAAAGACGCGCTCGGCCGCTGTCCGGTATGATGGGACGAGAGATCGGGGAGCGCGGCGGCGGACGTTTTGCCGACCGGCTCACAGGGAGAGGGGGCAGTCCGTGCTCACGCTGGCGCTGACCATCCTATCCGGGGCCGCGGTGGGATTCAGTCTCGGACTGTTGGGCGGAGGCGGCTCCATCCTGGCCGTGCCGCTGTTGCTTTACGTGGTGGGTGTCCACGACCCGCACCTGGTCATCGGCACCACGGCGTTGGCGGTCGCGCTCAACGCGTACGCCAACCTCTATCCCCACTGGCGCGCCGGTCATGTGCGCTGGAAAACCGTTTTTGTCTTCACCGGGCCGGGCCTCGTGGGAGCCTGGTTCGGCTCCACGCTGGGCAAGGCGGTGCATGGCCAGCAGCTGCTGGCGCTCTTTGCCGTTCTGATGCTGGTGGTGGCGGCTGCCATGTGGCGGCGGGCGTCCCGGGACCCGGCGCCGGACCGGGCCGACCCCCCGGCACCGGGCGCACCGCCGCCGGCCGCACCGCCCCCGCTTTGGCGGGCGGGCGCCGCCGGCCTTTTGGTGGGGGCGCTGTCCGGGTTCTTCGGCATCGGCGGCGGATTTCTCATCGTCCCCGGTCTGGTGCTCTCGGCCGACATGCCCATGATTTTCGCCATCGGAAGCTCTCTCTTCGCCGTGGGCACGTTCGGACTCACCACCGCCGCCAACTACGCGCTGTCCGGCCTCGTCAGCCTCCCCATCATGGGCGAATACTTGGTCGGGGGGCTGGCCGGAGGCTGGCTGGGTGCGCGCTGGGCCACTCAGCTGAGCTACGCCAAAGGCCTGCTCAATCGCATCTTTGCCGGCGTCATCGCCGTCGTCGCGGTCTATATGCTCATCGAAAACGGGCGGACCTTCTTCCACTGAATCCGCCTGAGCCGCTGCCGTCTTTCCGCCCGGCGGCGAGTGGCCGGCCCAAGGGGCCTTCTCTTTTAGTGCCATCGGACCCCGAATCTTGCGCACATCGACCGGCGCCCTCCTTCCCCGAGTCCGTTAGGCTAAAAAGACCGGAGCGGGACGGCCGCCTTATCGGCACGCCGCCCGACGCGTTCGGCGGACGGAGAGACGGCGGAACCGGGCGTTCCCGGGAGCGCCCCGCCAGAGGGGACTCGGGGACGCGCAATGACGAACCCGGATGGTTGTCTTGGGTTGGCTTGTGTTTTGGTTTGGTTGGTTTGGTTTGGTTTGGAAAGGAAGCGATGAGATGAGAGCGTTTGTGATGAAGCAGATCGGCGAAGTGGGCTTCATGGACAAGCCCATGCCGGAACCGGGGCCGCTTGACGCCATTGTCAGAACCACTCGGGCCTTGGTGTGCACCTCGGACTCGCACACCGTCCGGGGCGCCATCGGTCCGCGCACCAATCTCACCTTGGGCCACGAGGCCGTCGGCATCGTGGAGCGCGTCGGCTCCGAGGTGCGCCTCTTCAAGCCGGGCGACCGCGTGGTGGTCGGCGCCATCACGCCGGACTGGGGTTCTCTGGCCGCTCAGGCCGGGCATCCGTCGCAGTCGTCCGAGCCCTTGGGCGGCTGGAAGTTTTCCAACACCAAGGACGGGGTGTTCGCGGAGTACTTTCATGTCAACGAGGCGGACGCCAACATGGCGCTCATCCCGGCCGGGGTGGCGGACGAAGCCGCCGTTTATTGCGCGGACATGCTGTCGACCGGCTTTATGGGGGCGGAGAACGCCAATATTCCCCTGGGCGGGACGGTCGCGGTGTTTGCCCAAGGAGCCGTCGGCCTGATGGCGACCGTGGGCGCCCGACTGCGCGGCGCAGGCCGCGTGTTTGCGGTGGAGTCCGTCCCGGCGCGGCAGGAGCTGGCGCGGCGGTACGGGGCGGACGAGGTGGTCGACTTCACCCGCGAAGACGTCGTGGAGCGCATCCTGGATCTGACCGACGGGGAAGGCGTGGATTCCGCCATTGAAGCCTTGGGCGCCGACATCACCTTCCAGCAGGCGATCAAGGTCACCAAGCCGGGCGGCACCATTTCCAACGTGGGCTATCACGGCGAGGGCGAGTTTGTGCACATTCCCCGCGTGGAGTGGGGTGTGGGCATGGCGGAGAAGACCATTCGCACCGGACTGTGTCCGGGCGGGCGTCTGCGGATGAGCCGGCTGCTCAGCCTGATTGAGCAGGGGCGCGTGGATCCCACCTTGATGACGACCCACCGGTTTCCGTTTGCCGAGGCCGACCGGGCCTTCGAGATCATGGACAAGAAGCTGGACGGGGTGCTCAAGCCCCTGATCGAGTTCTAAGACGGCGCGCCGCCGATCCGGCGGGAGAGCGACCGTCCAATCGGCCGGCCCGTATCGCCCCGGTCTGATCGGGTTGCCAACGTGTACGCGGAGGGGCCGGCGTGACCCGTCCCCTCCGCCTCAGTATCTTGCGCGAGGGGCCCGTCGAGCGCCAAGGCAGATGCAACAGCGGCGCGAGCGATTTTGGAGACACTCGCTCGGAGGGATCCCGCGGAAACCGGTTGGAAAGGAAGCCTACCATGGAAGTGCAGCGATTTGATGTCATTGCGGTCGGAGGCGGGCCCGGGGCAACGCCCGGGGCTCAGTATCTGGCTCGGCACGGCCGCCGGGTGGCGATCGTGGAGCAAGGCGAAGGTCTCGGTGGCACCTGTCTATTTGAAGGGTGCATTCCTTCCAAGATCTTTTTGGAGACGGCCGCTCGGCGGCGGGCCATGCGCGCCGGATCCGAGTTCGGACTGCCGGAATTCAATGATACGCCCGTGCGGCTCGACGTGCTTCGGGCTCGCAAACGCGCCATCCTGGCCCAGCGCGTGGCCGGTGCGCAGAGCGTCAGCCGTCAGCTGGGCCTCACCCTCTTCCGGGGCCGCGCGGAGCTTTTGGGAGAGCACCAGTTGCTCGTGCACCCGGGGGATGCGGACCCGGTGGTGCTGGAGGCCGACATCCTCATCCTGGCGCCCGGATCCACGTCGCGGACCCTGGGCGTGCCGGGCGGCGACGGGTCCGGTCTGTGGACGAGCCGCGAGGCCCTGGAATTGGCGGAGATTCCCGCCCGTCTTGCCATCATCGGCGCCGGCTACATCGGCATGGAACTGGCCACCCTGTACGAGGCCCTGGGGAGCACGGTCCATGTCCTGGAAATGGCCCCCGCCATCCTGCCCTCGGAGGACCCGCAGATAGCCCACCATCTGCAAACCGTGTGGGAGAAGGCCATGCCCTCCGTCACGGTGGAAACCGGCATCGAGTTGCGCGCCATCGGGGACGTCGCGGACACTTCCGGAGCCAAGCAGGTGACATACCGCCGGGCGGACGGAAGCTCGGCCCGGCTGAAGGCGGACCGGGTGCTGGTCGCCGTGGGCCGTCTGCCCAACACCGGCACCTTGGATTGGGAACGCGCCGGCATCACCCTGGGTCCCGGCGGGGAAGTGCCCGTGAACGCCGTGTATCAAACCGCCGTCCCCCATATCTACGCGCCGGGCGACGTCAACGGCCAGGTGATGCTGGCGCATGCCGCCACGCGCCAGTCGCTCATCGCCGCTCAGCACATCCTGGGGCGACCCACTTTCCACACCGCGCTGGTCGTGCCGCATGTCATCTTCACGTGGCCTGAAATCGCCGCCGTCGGCGCCGACAGCCGGGATCTGGCCCGCCATCCGCGCTGGACCCTGACTCGCTGGCCCTACGCGCAGGATGCCCGAGCCCTCATCGTCGGCGATGACGCCGGCTACGCCCAGTTGATTTGGGACCGGGACAGCGGTGCCTTGAAGGGGCTGCAGGTGATCGGGGCCGAGGCCGGCGAGCTTCTGGCCGAAGCCACCTATGCCATCACCCATCATGGGACCGTCGAATCGCTGGTCGCGGCCATTCACGCGCACCCCACCTTGAACGAAGTGATCAGTGAAGTGGCCACCGAAGCCTGGACCCAAGCGCACGACCTCCGACACGGTCGCGGCGCCGATCCGGCGGGCGAACGGCCCGGTCCCCCCACCGCGTGAGCCCATTTGAGACATTGGTCGGTCAAGCGGCCGCTCGCCAAGACGCTGGGTTCGGCCCGTTCTCCCCACCCGCCAGCATGCCCGCCGCAGTCGGCCGGCGGCCCCCTTCGCCGGCACATCGCGCTCCTCGGCCGAGACGCCGGTTAAACGGCGCGTTCCCCCCGGCACAGGGCCCACACCAGCCGCCGGGGGAGTCTCCGCCAGAGGCCCCCGATGGCGCGCACGGCGTGCAAAGAACGGCTCCGATCTGCGTGGGGAGCGGCGAATCGCTTGCGCGCCCACGACACCCGTCGCGGCGGTCGGCCGTGCGTTCGAGCGTCCGCGTGGGACGAGGGTCCGAGTCCGAACGGGTGCGCACGGTCCGACCCACACGCTTCGGCCCGGGATCGGCGACGGTCTCGGCGGTCGGCCGCCGTTCCCCAAAAAGACACCGTGACCCTGACGGGGAACTGACAGCCCGCACTGCGGCGGGGGCGCCCCCCCGCGAACGGGGTCTCACCGTCGCCGAACGGCCGGTCCCGATGGTCCTCCCGTCGTACGCCGGATGGGGAAGAGCGAAGGCGACCGGTTGGCGGGTTACATCTTCTCCCATAAGTGGCACGATTGAGGTAGTGGATGGTCAGGCGCCCGGGCCGCTCCGGGGCATGACGGCCAGGCAGAGAAGCGGGGCAGAGTAGGATCGGGGACGACAGGCAAGGACAGGCGCGTGGTTGAGAGGGGTGAGTGGGCATGGCAAAGGCTGTGGGCATCGATTTGGGTACGACGAATTCCGTCATCGCGGTGGTGGAGGGCAATCAGACAACGGTCATTCCCAATGCCGAGGGCGGCAGAACGACTCCCTCGGTGGTGGCGTTCACCGCGCAGGGCGAGCGGCTGGTGGGGCAAATGGCCAAACGCCAATCGGTTTTGAATCCCAAGGGCACCATCTCCTCGGCCAAGCGCTTCATCGGCCGGCGTTTTGATGAAGTCGCGGCGGAGAGTGCCAATGTGTCCTATGACGTGGTGGCGGGGCCCGACGGCGGCGCGCGCTTCATGATTCGGGGCAAAGCCTACGCCCCCGAGGAGATTTCCGCGCTGGTCCTGCGCAAGCTGGTGGATGACGCCTCCAAAGTGCTGGGCGAGCGCATCACCGAGGCGGTCATCACCGTGCCCGCCTACTTCAATGACGCGGAGCGGCAGGCGACCAAAGACGCCGGCAAGATTGCCGGCCTCAACGTGCTGCGCATCATCAACGAGCCGACGGCCGCCGCGCTCGCCTACGGACTGGACAAGAAACAGTCGGAGACGGTGCTGGTGTTTGACTTGGGCGGCGGCACCTTTGACGTCAGCATCCTCGATGTCGGCGAGGGTCTGGTGGAAGTGCGGGCCACGTCGGGGGACACGCACCTGGGCGGCGATGACTTTGACAAGCGGATTGTCGATTGGCTGGCCGACAAGTTCAAGAGCGAGCAGGGCATCGATCTGCGCACCGATCCGCAGGCGCTGCAGCGGCTCGTGGAGGCGGCCGAACACGCCAAGGTGGAGTTGTCGGCCGTCACCCAGACCCAAATCAGCCTGCCGTTCATTACGGCGGACGCCTCCGGTCCCAAGCACCTGACCGAGACCCTGATGCGCTCGACGTTCGACCACATTACGGCGGACTTGGTGGAACGGTGCCTGGGCCCGGTCCAGCAAGCCATGGCCGATGCCAAAGTGACGGCCGCCGATCTGGACGAAGTGATCCTGGTCGGCGGATCGACCCGCATGCCGTCCATTCAAAGTCTGGTGCGACGGCTGACCGGCGGACGCGATCCCAACATGACCGTCAATCCGGATGAGGTGGTGGCGGTGGGAGCGGCGCTGCAGGCGGCGGTGCTGAAAGGCGAAATGAAGGATGTGCTGCTGCTGGACGTGACCCCGCTCTCGCTGGGGGTGGAAACGCTGGGTGGCGTGATGACCAAAGTGATCGAGCGCAACACCACCATTCCCGCTCGCCGCACCGAGGTATTTTCGACGGCGGAAGACAACCAGTCGGCAGTGGACGTGGTCGTCCTGCAGGGCGAGCGCGAGCGCGCGGCCGACAACCGCGTGCTGGGCCGCTTTCGCTTGGAAAACATCCGGCCCGCCGCCCGCGGTCTGCCGCAGATTGAGGTGACGTTCGACATCGATGCCAACGGCATCCTGCAGGTCAGCGCCCGCGACAAGGATACCGGCGCCTCGCAGGAAATCACCATCAGCAACAGTGCGAATTTGGACCGGGCGGAAGTGGAGCGGATGGTCAGCGAGGCCGCGCAGCATCGGGACGAGGATGAGAAGGTCCGCCAGCTGATCGACGCTCGCAACTCACTGGACGCCGCTGCTCACCAAGTCGAACGCCGGCTCACCGAGCTGGGCGACGCGGCGCCGGTCCATGTCAAGGCCCGGGCCGAACTACTGGTTGCTCAGGCTCGCGAGCAGATTGCCCAGTCGGGGGAGGACTTGGCCCAGATCCGTGCCCTCACGGCGGAATTGGCCCAGGTGGCGCAGGGCTTGGAAGCGGAGCCGGAATCACCCGAGCCCGAATTGGGAGACGACGTGATTGACGTCGACTTCCACAAGTCCTGAACCGGAGGAGGTCGGGGGCGATACCGGTTTCGCCGCGGCCGGCGCAGCATAGCCGCGTCGGCCGGCCGGGCAATCTGAGGAATCGTCCCCGCCTCGGGGCGACGCCCACCACCGGCCACCCGGTGAGAGCCGGGTGCGGTCCGGCGGCAGGGGACGGTGCAGCACGCAAAGACTCGACGGCCGGGAGGCGATGGCATGGCGGGTTCCCCAGGGTCCGATTCGGCAGAGGACTTCTACAGCATCCTCGGCGTCGCACGCACCGCCACGGCGGAAGAAATTCAGCGGGCCTATCGCAAGCTGGCCCGTCGCTGGCATCCCGACGTGAACCGGGCACCGGACGCCTCCGAGCGCTTCAAGCAGATCGCGGAAGCGTATCAGGTCCTGTCGGATCCCGAGCAGCGTCGCCGCTACGACGCGTTTGGCCCGGACTTCCGCCAGGTGCCCGAGGGCGTCGACCCGGCCGCGTGGGCCCGGACAGCCGGGGCAAGATCCCGGACGGCCGGCGGCGATGCCTGGGTGTGGACGGATGCCGGATCGCCAGGCGGGTATGCCGCCGCAGACGCCATCAGCTTGGAGGAGCTGTTGTCCCACCTGGGTGGATTGGGGTCGGCGGCGGGCCGTTCCCATGCGCATACGGGCGCCGATCAAGAAGCGACTTTGGAGTTGTCCCTCGAAGAGGCGTACGCCGGTGGGAGCCGCACCATCACACTGGGCGCCCCAGGGGGATCGCGGTCGCTCACCGTGACGATTCCGCCGGGGGTCACCGACGGCCAGCGGCTTCGCTTGGCCGGCCAGGGTTTGCCCGGTGCGGCCCGGTCCGGCGACCTCTACCTGGTCATTCGCATCCGGCCCGACGCCCGGTATCAGGTGCAGGGCCGCGATGTGACGACGGCGGTCCGCGTCTCCCCCTGGGAAGCGGCGCTGGGCGCCCGCGTCGACGTGGACACGCTGTCGGGCAAGCTCTCCGTGACCATCCCGGCCGGCACCTCCAGCGGCACCAAGCTCCGTCTGCGGGGCAAAGGCCTTCCCAACCCGAAAGGCAAGCCGGGAGATTTGTACCTCGATGTGCGCATCGTGGTGCCGCCCAAGTTGAGCGCTGAGGAGCGGCGGTTGTTTGAGCAGCTGGCCAAGACCAGCCGCTTTGATCCGAGGAGGTCCGTATGAGTATGATGCTGGTCCGACAGCGACATCTGAGGCTGGACGGACTCGCCGCCCGCTGCGGCGTCCACCCGGAGCTGGTTCGCCGGCTCGTTGTGCTGGGGCTGCTGGAGCCTGTGAGCGGGGTGGCCCAGGCGGGGCGCCGGGATGACGAAGTGTGGTTTCGGGTGGACCAGATCGAGCGCCTCCAGCGTCTGTTGCGTCTGCGGCGTGATCTGGCGCTGAACTATGCCGCGCTGGGACTGGTCCTCGACCTGCTGGACCGTATTGAGCAATTGGAGGCGGAGCGCCGCCGGACGGTGGCGCCCGAAGGAGGAGACGACTGATGGACGCCGACCGTTTGACCCAAAAATCGCAGGCCGCCCTGCAGGAAGCCCAGACGTTGGCGCTTCGTCTCGGCCACACGCAGGTGGACGGGGAACATCTGCTGCTGGCGCTGCTGGAGCAGCCCGACGGTCTAGCCCCGCGCCTGCTGGGACAGATGGGCACGGATGTGGATCGGCTGCGGCGGGCGGTGGAGGCCGAGTTGGAGCGCCGGCCCAAAGTGACCGGACCGGCGGCGGCCCCGGGTCAAGTGTTTTTGACCCAGCGGCTCGGGCGGCTCTTGGACAGCGCCGATGAGGAGGCCCGCCGCCTGAAGGACGAATATGTTTCCGTCGAACACCTCCTGTTGGCCCTCATCGAGGAGGGATCGGCAAGCGCGGCCGGGCGGATCCTGACGAGCTTCGGCGTCACCCGCGACGCGCTGTTGGGGGTCTTGGTGAAGATTCGCGGGGCGCAGCGCGTCGTGTCGGCCACACCCGAAGAATCCTACGAGGCGTTGGAGAAGTACGGGCGCGACCTGGTGGGCGACGCCCGCACCGGCAAGCTGGACCCCGTCATCGGCCGCGACGCGGAAATCCGGCGGGTGATGCAGATTCTCTCGCGGAAGACCAAAAACAACCCCGTGTTGATTGGGGACCCGGGCGTCGGCAAGACCGCCATTGTCGAGGGCTTGGCCCAGCGCATCCTCCACGGCGACGTCCCCGAAGGCCTGAAGGACAAAACCATCTTCGCGTTGGACATGGGAGCGCTGGTGGCGGGCGCCAAGTACCGCGGCGAGTTTGAAGAGCGCCTCAAGGCGGTGCTGAATGAAGTGAAGGCCGCCGCCGGCCGGATTCTCCTCTTCATTGATGAACTGCACACGGTCGTGGGGGCCGGCGCCGCCGAAGGGGCGATGGACGCCGGCAACATGCTGAAGCCCATGCTGGCGCGGGGAGAGCTCCACCTCATCGGCGCCACCACCGTCGACGAATATCGCAAGCACATTGAAAAGGACGCCGCCCTGGAGCGAAGGTTCCAGCCGGTGCTGGTCGACGAACCCTCGGTTGAGGACGCCATCTCCATCCTGCGGGGGCTGCGCGAGCGATTCGAAGTGTTTCACGGCGTGAAGATTCAGGACGCCGCCATTGTCGCGGCCGTGACGCTCAGCCACCGCTACATCTCGGACCGGTTCCTCCCCGACAAGGCCATAGACCTGGTGGACGAAGCCTGTTCCATGCTGCGCACGGAGATTGACTCCATGCCGGCCAGCTTGGACGAAGCCACGCGCCGGGTGACACGGCTCGAGATCGAGGAGGCCGCTTTGGCCAAGGAGACCGATGCCGCCTCGCGGGACCGCCTGGAAACGCTGCGCCGCGAACTGGCCGACCTGCGCCGGGAGGCCGACGCGCTGCGGGCGCAGTGGGAATCGGAACGCCAAGCCATCCGTAAAATCCAAGACCTGCGCCAGGAGCTGGAACAGACCCGCATCGCCGCCGAGGACGCCGAACGGGCGTATGACCTGAACCGGGCGGCCGAACTGCGCCACGGACGCCTGCCGGACATCCAGCGTCGGCTGACGGCCGAGGAAGAGTTGCTGAATGAGCGGCTGGGAGGGCGCCGTCTCCTGCGGGAAGTGGTCACCGAGACCGAGATTGCCGAAATTGTGGGCCGCTGGACCGGCATCCCCGTGTCGCGCCTCATGGAGGGCGAGCGCACCAAGCTGCTGCGGCTCGACGAAATTCTGCATGAACGGGTGGTGGGCCAGGATGAGGCGGTGGAGCTGGTGGCCAACGCCGTCATCCGGGCGCGGTCGGGCGTCAAGGACCCGCGCCGGCCCATCGGCTCCTTTGTGTTCCTCGGCCCGACCGGGGTGGGGAAGACGGAGCTGGCCAAGGCGCTGGCCGCCGCGCTGTTCGACACCGAAGACAACATGGTGCGGCTGGATATGAGCGAGTACCAGGAACGCCACACCGTGTCCCGGTTGGTGGGCGCCCCGCCCGGCTACGTGGGCTACGAAGAGGGGGGCCAGCTCACGGAGGCCGTCCGCCGCAAGCCTTACTCGGTGGTGCTGTTCGACGAGATTGAAAAAGCGCACCCCGACGTGTTCAACGCCCTGCTGCAGCTGCTGGACGACGGTCGGCTCACCGACGGCCAGGGCCGCACGGTGGACTTTCGCAACACGGTGGTCATCATGACCTCCAACATCGGCTCGGAGTTCCTACTGGAGGGGGCCCGGTCGGACGGTCAGATCGCGCCCCAGGCGCGCGAGCGGGTGTTGGCCGAGCTCCGCCGCCACTTCCGCCCGGAGTTCCTGAACCGCGTGGACGACATCGTCCTCTTCAAGCCCCTCACCCTGCCGGAGATCGAGCGGGTCGTCGACCTTCTGGTGGCGGACCTGCGCGGGCGCTTGGCCGAGCGCCGCATCGCCCTCGACCTCACGGAAGCGGCGCGGACGTTCATTGCGCAGGAGGGATTCGATCCCGTGTATGGGGCCCGGCCGCTCCGCCGGTTCATCCAGCACGAAGTAGAGACCCGTATCGCCCGCGCCCTTTTGGCCGAGGACATCCCCGACGGTTCCACCATCACGGTCGGGGTCGAGGACGGCACGCTGACCGTGCGGGCCGAGACGAACACGCCCGTGAGCTGAGCGGCCGCCGGGAGGCATGGGGCGCACGGGGGGGCGGGCCGCGCGCGAGCAGCGCCGACTCGCCCCGGTGCGCGCGGAGGCGAGCCGGCCAGCGCCCATGCGCCGGCCGACGCGTGCCCTCCGGTCCGTTCGGGCCCCCCTCTTGCCCCAGTCGGTCCGTCTCCGCGAACTTTCGGCGCGCCCCTCCGCTCACCCGGAATATCCCCCCGGGATCCTTTGGCCGAACGAGACGGCCCCCTCCGGCCGTCGCGGCCCCACCGCGGCCGCTCTACGCTGAGAAGGACGCGGAACATCTCGGGGAAGCCGGCCGGTCCGCCGCCCCCGAATGTCCCCCGCTCCAACAGGACCCGGATCGCGAAAGGTGGGACCCTTTTATGAATAGTTCAGGCGCTGCGGCGCCAACCGCGCCGTCGCCCCCCGCCGGCCCGTCGCCGAGCCGGTATCATGGTTTGCACCGTCTGCATCACCGCGCCCAGACCCCGCCCGGCGGGCCGCCCCCCGGGGGCCGCCGCTACCTCGGGTGGGTACCCATCGCCGGCGTGGAAATCGCCGCTGTGATCAGTCTGCGCAATCTCCCCACCATGTCGGCCATGGGGTGGCAGATGGTGTTCTACTATGCCCTGTCCATCCTCGTCTTCATGCTGCCCTGCGCGTATGTGGCGGGCGAGCTGGCCTCCGCGTGGCCCAAGTCGGGCGGCATCTACCAATGGGTGGAGGAGGCGGTCGGCCCGCGTTGGGGCTTTTTGGCCATCTGGGCCGACTGGGCCGAGAATGTCGCCTGGTTCCCCACCGTGCTGTCGTTCATCGCCGCCGCCATCTTCTACACGTTCGACCCGGCGCTGGCCAGCAACAAAGGGCTCCTGGTGGCGGTGATGCTGGCGGTGTTCTGGGCCGTCACGGCCGTCAACTTTCTTGGCGTCCGCGTCAGCGTGGCCGTCAGCGGCATCGGCACCTGGATCGGCAACATTCTGCCCGGCGTGCTGCTGCTGGTGCTGGGCGGCCTGTGGCTGGCGTCGGGACGGGCCATCCAGGTGCCGTTTCACTGGCACAGCCTGCTGCCCCAGATGAACATCAACTCCATGGTGTTCTTCGCCGGCATCATCCTGGCCTTCGCGGGCCTGGAGATGGGCGGTTTTGAAGCGGGGGAGACCAAGGACCCCGGCCGCACGTTCCCCAAGGCCATCTTCTCCTCCACCCTCATCATCGTCCTCCTGTCGGTGCTGGGGTCGGCGGCCGTGATGTTTGTGGTGCCGCTCCGCCAGCTCAATCTGAATGCCGGCATCATGCAAGCGTTCCAGGACTACTTCACGGCGTTCGGCGTGGGCTGGCTCACGGCTCCGGTCTCGGCCCTCATCGTCATCGGCGGTCTGGCGCTGTTGAGCACGTGGGTGTACGGGCCGGCGAAGGGGCTTTTTCGCGCCGCCGTGGAAGGCGATTTCCCGGCCCGCGGCTGGCAGCGCCACAACCGGATCATGGCGCCGGTGGGGGTCCTGGCCATCCAAGCCGTCATCAGCACGGCGCTGGCGTTCCTCTTCCTGTTCGAGCCCAGCGTGAGCACGTCCTACTGGATTCTCTCCGCCCTCACGACGCAGCTGCTGATCATCATGTACGCGCTCATGTTTGTCGCCGTCATCGTGCTCCGCTACAAGGCTCCGGACGTGCCCCGGCCGTTCAAGATCCCGGGCGGCACCGTGGGCCTGTGGGTGGTCGCCGGCCTCGGTCTCTTCGGGGTGTCGTACGGTTTCCTGCTAGACTTCTTTCCCCCCTCGCAGATTCCCACCGGCAACCCCGTCCTCTACGAAGTGCTGATGATCGGCGGCACGTTGCTGCTGGCGCTGCCCCCGTTCCTCATCTATGCCCTCCGCTCGCCGCGTTGGGCGGAGGCGGGCCGCGCCACCCGCGAGACGCTGGAGGCGCTGGAGCGGGTCGACCCGTCCTAGCCGGATCCCGGCTCCCTTAGCCAGGTCCGGTCGCTGCGGCAGGCTCCGTCATGGACTATCAAAGGAGGCACCAATCATGTCGAGAGAACGCAACACCGAAGCGAGCACCGAAGAAGGCTATCAGATTGTGCTGCTGCCCGTGGGGGATCCTCCCCGCGAGGTGCGGGCCACCCTGGAGGCGATCCGACGCGAACTGGTGGACGCCGGCGCGCCCGCAGACGTGCTGGGCGCCGACGACACGCGGGATCGCCTGTCGGACCCGACCCCGGCCCTGCTCGGGGCGCTGCTGATCGCCCTGGGCCAGCCGGACGCCGCCGCCGAGACCCTGACGGAACTGTTGGCGCTCCGCGACCGGCACTGGCCGGAACTGCCCACCTATCTCCTGGCCGAGCGGCGTCTGGTGGCCGATCTGCCCGAGGCCTGGCTGGATGCCGTCGATGGCGTGCTCTCGGCCGGGGCCGAGGTGCCGGGCGCCGTCCGGGACCGCCTCCTCACGGCGGTGGCGGAATACCGCGCGCAGAGTGTCCCCCCGTTCTTCCGGGCCCTGCGGGACTACACGGAGCATGGGCGCTTTGCCTGGCACACCCCCGGACACTTGGCGGGCGAAGCCCTGCTCAAGCACCCGGCCGGCCGGGCCCTGCACGCCTTCTACGGGCCCAATCTGTTTCGCGCCGACATCTGCAGCTCCGTGCCCGAGGTGGGTTCGGTGCTGGAGCATGAGGGAGCCCTGCTGGACGCCGAGCGCGAGGCGGCCCAGATCTTTCACGCCGACCGCAGCTACTTCGTCACCAACGGAACCACCGGATCCAACCATATCGTGCTACGGAGCCTCGTGAAGCGCGGGGACGCGGTGCTGGTGGACCGCAACTGTCACAAGTCGATTCTGAACGCCCTCATCATGACCGGCGGGATTCCGGTCTTTATGCGACCGAACCGCAACGGCCAAGGGCTCATCGGGCCGGTTCAGGCTCGGGAGTTGGAGCCGGAGACCATCCGGGCCCGCATTCAAGCCCACCCCCTCCTGGCCGATGACGCCCGGCCCGTGGCCGCCGTGCTCACCAACTCCACCTATGACGGAACGCTGTACCGCATCGGCCGGGCGATTGCCCGCCTCGGCGCCTCGACCGACGCGGTCGTGGCCGATGAGGCGTGGATCTCGTATGCGCCGTTCCATCCCCTGCTGGCCGTGGGGTCGGCCATGCGCGCCACCGCCGGGCAGAACGGGCCGACCGTCTTCAGCACCACCTCGCTGCACAAGACGCTCACGGCCCTCTCGCAGGGATCCCTCATCAACATCCGCGAGGGCCGGCGGCCGGTGCCGCATGATCGCTTCAATGAGGCGTTCCTGCTCCACACCTCCACCTCGCCCCAATACAGCCTCCTGGCCTCCTTGGACGTGGCCGTCCGCATGATGGCGGGCGCCGCCGGCGAGGAGCTGGTGGATCAGGCCGTCCGCGAAGCGGTGGAGTTTCGGCGGGCCGTCACCCGCCTCGCGGGGGAGCGGAGCGCCGCGGGCACCTGGTCCTTCACCGTCTGGCAGCCCGACACCCTGCCCGGGGACGATGACGAGGAGCGGACGGCCCGGGATCCGGACGTGTGGGCCATGGCCCCGGACGCACCCTGGCACGGGTTTCGCGACATTCCCGACGCGGACTATGCCTTGTTGGATCCCACCAAGGTGACGGTGCTGACCCCCGGCGTCGACGCGTCCGGGCGTTCCGCGCCGTTCGGCATCCCCGCCCCGCTCGTCGCGCGCTATCTCCGCGAACACGGCGTGGTCGCGGAAAAGACCGGCTTTTACTCGCTCCTGTTTCTGTTCACCCTGGCGGTGAATCCCGGTCAGTCCGACTCCCTGCTGGCGGCGCTCAATCACTTCCGGCGGGACTACGAGGCCAACCGTCTGGTGGAGGATGTGTTGCCGGACCTGTTCGCCGAGTTTCCCGCCCGCTACCGCGACGTGCGCCTGCAGGACCTCGCGCAGGCCATGCACCGCCAGTTGACCGCGGCCCACATGGCCGCCCGGTTGGAGCAGATTTATGCCGACCTGCCCGAACCGGCGCTGACCCCCACCGAGGCCTTTGAGCGCTTGATGGACGGCGCGGTGGACCTGGTGGCGCTGGAGCATCTGGAACCGCGCACGGCGGCCGTGCTGTCCGTGGTGTATCCACCCGGCATCCCCGTCATCGTCCCCGGCGAGCGGTTCGCCAACCCATCGGGCCGCGCCGTGATCGCCTATCTGCGCGAGTTTGAACGCTGGGAGCAGGCCTTTCCCGGCTTTGAGAACGAGGTGCAGGGCGTGGTGCGGTCCGGCGCAGGCAGCCGGATGCGCTACCACCTGTATTGCGTGCGCTAGCGATCCGCCCCCGGCGCGGCGGCGGCGGATGCCGACGAGTTATTCACGAAGGAGGATCTCACGATGCATCGGATTGTGGTGCCGTTGGACGGTTCCGGACTGGCGGAGGCGGTCATGCCCACCGCGGTGGAGCTGGGCCAAGCGCTCGGAGCAGAGTGGGTCCTGGTGCGCGTAGTGACGCCCCAGGCCCTGCTGCCGGTGATGGAGGAGGGCTGGTGGGAGCCGGTCGGTCCCATGGATCCCATCTTCCCGCTGACGGCGGAGGACCCGGAGGATGCACGCCGGTATCTCGAGACGGTGCGCGCTCGGATGCCGGCTCCCGAGCGCGTCCAGGTGGATGTGCGGGAAGATTGGCTGCCGGGTGGGATACTGAGCGCCGTCCAGGAGCATGGCGCCACCTTCGTGGCGCTCTCGACCCACGGACGGGGTGGCTGGCGGCGGCTGGTGATGGGCAGCGTGGCCGAGCAGATCATCCGCACCGTCCCCGTGCCGGTGGTGGTGGTCCATCCGGTTCGCACCGCCGGATCGGGCAAATCCGGGGCGACCGGCGGCTCGGACGGGAGTTCGCCGGCTTCGCCGGATCCGTCCGCAAAGGAGGGGCCGTGATGGCCGTGGACGGCCCCGACGATCAGGATGGGCCGCAAGCCGGCCCCATCCTGCTGCGGGACGGCCGGAGTGCCCGGATCCGGCCGCTGCGCCCGGACGACGGCGGTCTGCTGGAACGGTTTTTGCGACACCAGGCGCCGGAGCGGCTGAACCGCCGCTTCATGGGCGCGGCCGCCGTCGACCGGGAAGTATCCGACCTGTTGGCGGCCGGACAGGCATCCGCGCCGGGCCGCGCCCTCTCGTTGGCGATTGTCGCCGGCCCGGCCGAGTCCGAGCAGATGCTGGCGCTGGGATCGTACACCGCGCTGGGTGGGCCGGACTCCGAGGCGGAAGTGGCTTTTCTGGTGGATGGGGACTGGGAGGGTCGCGGCCTCGCGACCCTCCTGCTGGAACGGCTGGCGGCTGCCGCCTACCGGCACGGCGTCACCGTGTTCCGGGCAGAGACGCTGGCCGACAATCTGGCGATGCGGGAGGTGTTGGACCACAGCGGATTTACCGTTGCACACGCGTCCGGAACCGGGGGCGACGGCCGCACGGTCCGCTTGGTCATCGTACCCACCGAGGCCAGTCTCGCCCTGTTTGCGGCCCGTGAGGAGGCGGCTGCCGTGGCGTCCATGCGGCGGTTTTTTGAGCCCGAACGGATCGCCGTGGTGGGGGCGTCCCGCAATCGGCGGCATCTGGGCCGGCGTCTCTTCGACCACCTGCTCGAGGCTGGATTTGAGGGTCTCATCTATCCCGTCAACCCCCATGCGACCCGCATCGGTCCCATCCCCGCCGTGGCCGCCGTAGACCAGCTGCCCGACGGCGTCGATTTGGCCCTCATTGCGCTGCGTCCCGAATCGGTTCCGGCGGTGCTTGAAGCGCTGGGCCGGCGCCACGTCCGGGCGGTCGTCGCCGCCGGGGACGGCGCCGCCGAGCTCGGCCCGCCGGGTCCCGCCGCACTCGGGCCGCTGGGCGATGTGGCCCGTCGCGAGGGGTTTCGCCTCATGGGACCGGGGGGAGCCGCCGTGATCAACACGGCTCCCGGTGTCCGCCTGAACGCGAGCCTCGCCCCCGATCTGCCTCCCGCCGGCCCGGTGGCGCTGGCGGTGCAAACCGGGCCGCTCGGGCTCTCGTTGCTGCAATTTACCGAAAGCCACGGGCTCGGCGTCTCCCTGTTCGCCAATCTCGGCCTCGGGGCCGATGTCAGCGCCACCGACCTGCTGCAGTACTGGGGCCGGGACGGGAACACCGCCGTCATCGCGCTCCAGATGGAATCCTTCGGGCAGGCCGGGCGCTTCTTCGCCGTCGCACGGCGCGTAGGCCGCCTCAAACCGATCGTGCTGCTCAAACCGCCCCTCCCTGTCTCCGACCACGAGACCGTGCCCCGGGGCGTTTTGCCGGCCGGGCTCGACGCAGCCCGGAGCGGACTGGCCGCCCAGACCGGCGTCATATGGGTGGACACGGTGGAAGACTTGGTGGACGCGGCCAGTCTGTTGGCCCGCCAGCCGGTGCCCGGCGGGCTCCGCGTGGCGGTGATCACCAATGCGGACGGGCCGGGTGGGATCGCTCGCGAAACGCTGCAGGCGGCCGACCTCGAGGTGCCCCCGCCGCCCCCGGCTCTTCGGGCCGCTCTGGCGCGCGGACTGCCCAAAGACGCTCTGCTCGACAATCCCTTTGACCTGGGCGAAGCCGCCACGGCAGCGCAGTATGGCCACACGCTCCGGGCGATTCTGGCCGCCGACGCTTACGACAGTGTGCTGACCCTGTTCATTCCCCGTGTGCTGGCCGATTCTCCCGCCGTCCTGGAAGCACTCCGGATAGAGGCTCGGGCGGCGCGCCGGCAGGGCTGCGCCAAGACGCTAGCGGCCTGCGTGATTGACCAGAGCTTGCGGACCGTGCTGGCCGACCGCGACGTGAATATTCCCATCTATTTCTGGCCGGAGGCGGCGGCGCGAGCCCTGTCCGCAGCCACCCACTACGGCCGTTGGCGCCGCCTTGAACCGGGTCGTGCGAGCCAACCGGAGGGGATTGACGAAAGCCAGGTCCGAACCCTCCTGGAGGCGGGCCCCATCGACTCCGACGGCTGGTTGGATGTCCTCACCGCCTTCGACGTTCTCCACGCCCTCGGCGTGCCCGTGATCAAGCCGGTGGCGGCGAAGACACCGGAAGAGGCGGGGGCCGCGGCCGATGCGCTGGGGGGCCGGGTCACCTTGTCGCTCCGGACGGACGGCAGTCCGGCCCGCGCACCACGCGTGAACCTAGCCGGAGCAGCCGCGGTGACGCGGGCCGCGCGCATGCTGCCGGAACGGCTCTCGGCGCGCCGCACATCGCCGCACGCGGGCGGATTTTTGGTGCAGGCGGCGCTCGAGGCGGGCATCGCCTGTGCGGCGGGGTTGGCTCCGGAGGCGGACCTCGGCCGCCTGATCTGGTGCGGCCTCCGCCGCCGGGCGGAGGCCGGCCTGCAGCACCAGGTGTTCCGGGGCCTGCCGCTCACCGACCGCGATGCGGCCGCCATGCTGGACGAGGTGGGGGATCGCTGGGCGACCAGCCACGTTCACGCACCGGTCGATTGGGAGGCCATGCAAGACGTCCTTCTGCGCCTGGCCTGGCTGGCCGGCCGGCATCCGTCCATCCGACAACTGGAGTTGGATCCGGTAATGATCCTGCCCAACGGTCGGGGCGTGCAGATAGGGGGCGTCGGGATCCGCCAGGCGGGCGACGTCCGACCGTAAGGCAAACGGCGTCGTGGCTCGGCCGACTCAAGCCAGCAGAGCGCGGATCCATCCGCGCCCTGCTTGTTCCGTCGAGCCCTTTGCCTCGTGACCCAACTGGGGAGTCCGGGTGCCGCAGCTCCTCTCGATGGCAGGAGCACCGGGCGTTGACCCGCTCCCGTCTTCGGGACTTAGCCCATGGAATACACGACGCTGTCCGTCGCATGGGCCTGGTCAATCAGCGCCTTGGCCCGTTGAACTTCTTCGGGCGATCCATGCACGATGAGGACATACTTGTCCGCCTTGAGCGCTTCCTCATAGCGCACCACGCTGTCTTTGGGGACGCCGATATTGAACAGGGCCACCCCCAACGCGCTCAGGCCGCCGACCACCACGCCGCCCTCCAGGGCCCCCACCAGCAGCGCCACCAGCGGCCCCGCGGCGAGCAGCGGTCCCACGCCGGGGATGATGAACAGGCCCGTGCCGAACAACAAGCCCCAGAATCCGCCCCAAATCGCCCCCCAGGTCGCCCCGAAGCCGCCCCAGACCTTCATCTTGGCGCCCAGCGTGTAATAACCCACGGGGTGCTCTTCGGAATGATATCCCTTGCCGATGATTGACAGCTTTTTCATGTCAAATCCAGCCTGCTGCAATTCCTTCACGGCATGGTCGGCCAATTCATGGGTGTCATAGATGGCGACAGCCGCCGAATTTCCCAAAGTCGCGTCTCCTGCCTCCGCCATAGCCTTTCGCCTTCCTCTCCCGGTCCCGGTCGTGCCGGGGCCTCTCTGCCCCCCACAATCCCGCTTGGGGCCGAACCGCCCATCCGCCAGGACCGCGTGGCACCGTCTCCAGTATACGCCGTCGGCCCTCATCGATCCGGCCCCCGCGCCGGGGTTGCCAGTCCCCTGCCATTATCCTACCCTAATCCCAACCAAAGACGTCCTGCGCACTGACACTCCGGCGGTGCGCGGCCGGGCCGCCTGCCGACGGGCTGGCGCTGCCACCGACGGCATGACCGCCGAGGTCATACGGAATGGCCAGATTGAGGAGGTCCCATGGGAGTTGGGTGGCGAGTGGCGGTGGTGGCCGATGATGCGGAGACGCTCAGGGTGTTTGCGAACGGCCGTGTGGAAGCCTTGGGGGCCGCCAGCGTGGCCACGGCGGCATCGGTGGTCGCGGGCCAACGGCTTTTGGCGTCGGCTCCGTTCGATGTGGTGGTGTGCGGTCTGCGGATCGAATCCGACTCGGGGCTTGATTTCGCCCACGGCGTGCGGCGTCGGTGGCCGTCGCTGCCGGTCATGCTGGCGTCGCCCAGCGATGCCGAGGCGGTCATTCAAGAGGCACTGGGAGCAGGCGTGACGGGGGTACTCATCATGCCCGCCACCATGGCCCAGGCGGCCGAGGGCTTGGCCGCCGTCGCCCAAGGCGGTCTTTGGATTGACCCCCGGGCGGTGGAGCCGGTGATGCAGGGTGTCCGCACGACGCTCAGCCTGCAGATGGCGCTCCGGCACGAGCAGGAGCGCCGCGCCCAGTTGACGCAGATGGTGCGGGGCTTGACCCGCCTCGCCTCCCTCCCCCACGTCGACGACATGTTGCCGGCCGTGGTCGACTTGGCGCGCGAGCTGACGCAGGCGGAGTACGCCGCCATGGCGGTGCTGGATGCCCATGACCGGATTGCCGCCTTCATCACCCGCGGCCTCTCGGACGAGGCGACTCGGGCCATCGGCGCGCTGCCGCGCGGCGACGGCCTCCTCGGCGAAGTGATTCGGACGCGGCGCCCGCTGCGGGTGCTGGACATCCGCCAACACCCCGCCTCCAGCGGTTGGCCCGCCGCGCATCCGTCCATGACCAGTTTCCTGGGCATGCCGATGCTGTTCGAAGACGCGGTGGTGGGTCACCTCTACTGCACCAATCAACGCGACGGGGCGTTTTCGGCCGAAGACGAAGAAGTCCTGGGGTTTCTGGCCAATCACGCCGCCGTATTGATTCGGACCGCGCGCCTCGCGCAGGATCTGGAGCGGCTGGTCCTCACCGAGGAGCGACAGCGGTTGAGTCTCGAATTGCACGACGGCACGCTCCAGGCGCTGTACGGCGTGATCCTCACGCTGGATGGACTCTTGGCGGGCCCGGCCAACGATGCGGCATTGCGTCCGGCGCTGGACGAGGTCGCCGATCGGCTGACCGGCATTACTCAATCCATTCGGCATACGGTCCAGGATCTTCATCAGCGCGCCGCCGATCTGGTCACCACCATCCACGCCATCGTGGACGAGTTGGGTGCCGGCGAGCGCGTCCGCGTGCAGACGGCCGATGCGCAGTTTCGACGCGTGACGGAGCCTCAGCAGGAGCAGATGGCCGGATTTGTCCGGGAAGCCCTCAGCAATGCCCTGCGCCACGGCGAGGCCACGGCGGTGGATGTGACCTGGCGAGCCGACGGCCGCACGTTCTGGCTCACGGTACGCGACAACGGGCGCGGCTTTGTGCTGGACGAGGCGCAACGGCCCGGGCACTTCGGTCTCAGGCACCTCTCCCAGCGGGCCGAGCGGCTCGGGGGCCGCGTCATCTGGGACAGCGCCCCGGGACAGGGGACGCGCGTCACCCTGGAGGCTCCCCTGAGTCCGCCCCCACCGTCTTTCTCCGCCCGGGACGCCGCGCGACTCCCGGGATCCGACACCAGCGGCTCTTCACGCTGACACGCCGAAAGGACCGCCCACCGCGTTCAGCGCCCGGGCCGACGCGCGCGGTGCATGGATCCGGGCGTCGGTCGCCGCCCCTAACGCGCCGACCCGCATCCGACGCCGGCCATCGATCCCGCCGCCCATCTTCACCGTCGCCCGATGTCGGGCAGAAACGTCTTTGGACTGGGTCGCCGCATCGCTTCCGGCCGACCGTCCCGCCACCGGCGAATCCCGGCGTCCCCCGCTTTTCGTATACCGATAGCCGCAACGGTTGTGAGTCGACCCCCAAGCGCGTTGCCGGGACGGACGGCGAGGGGGCGGAGGGTCCTTCCGAGTTGTTTGGCAACCCGTTTCCGAGGCCCCTCGCGCCCCGCCAGCGTGACCGTGCGCCTGGTCAGACGGCCATCCCGTTCATCGGGGATAGCCGTGTTCATCCAGGTAGCGTTCCGCGGCGTCTTGTCCGCGGGGTGTGAGCTTCCAGAGGTTGACGCCGTCCACCAGGTAGCCCCGCCGGTCCATATCATCCGCCAGCCAATCCAGGTGGCGATGCACCTCCAGGTCCTCCTCCTCGGACAGCTTGTGCTCCTTCTTCAGCCCGTCATGAAGAGCATCCCGGGAAGCTCCGTCATGGTGGTGCAGCAGGTGCTGATAAACGTACGCGCGAATCTTTTCCAGATCCATGGTTTCCTCCGTTTCTCGGGCCGCCTGTGACCGTCCGGCCCGTTCGCTCCGATGGAGGCAGCTAAGTTCGCCGCCGCTGCGACCGTCTCCTCCCCCGCTCACACAGGCGGTCGGACCGGTCAGCATGCCTCGACAAATCAAGCAGCGACCGGAATCTCCGGTCGCTGCGTCTCCAACCCGGAGTTAGCTCGCAATCGTGATGCTGCCCTGCATCCATCCCGGGGTCTCCATGGGACCGCCCCAGCCGCTGGCCGTCGTGCCGCACGGCGCCTCACACTGCCAGTTGTAGGTGCCGGCCTTGGGAACCTTGAACGTCGCCTGCACGGTGACGGTGCCGCCGGTCGGCGCCGCCGGGACCACCACGTTCAATCCGAGGCCCGGGACCGTGAAGGTGTGAGCCACGGCGTTGTCGCTAAACTGACTCACCGGCTGGCCGTTGACCAGCTCCGTGCCGTTGACGGTGCCCAAGACCTTATTGTAAGGCGAGTCCGCTGAGAGCGGCGCCGTCCCGTCGTCGTACGACTTGATGGTCAACACCACCGTCTGCCCCGCCTTGGCCTTCCAAAAGGCATTCGTGAACTTCGGCCACCCCGGCTTGTGAATCATCGCTCCGGTCTCTATCGTCATCGCCACGTGCTCCACTTGGGGCGCCGTGGAACTGGGGCCCGTCGCGCTGGGGCTGCTGCCGCATCCGGCGACGCCCAAGCCAATGACGCCAGCCGCCACGACCCCTCCCACTACGCGCCATGCCAGTGCTGAACGCATCTGCCATCCCTCCTGCAATGAGTTCCTGGAAAATCTGTTTCTGCATTCAGAGTAGGCTCTCGGCTCGGCGCGCCCCATGGGCGAAGGTGGTCACATGAAGCCTCCATCGGGTCCGTACCGTCACCGCCGATCGGACGTTCGCACGCGACCACTGGAACGCCGCCATGCGCCGATCGGCCCATGACCCGCGTTCAGCACGGCAGGCGGCGGCCGGTGCCCCATTGAAGGAATTGGGTGGCCGGCCCGATGCCGGCCACCCGCGCCCGCGGCATTGCGACGAA
>DAHVOH010000051.1 GCA_027318915.1 Clostridiales bacterium | reverse complement strand
TCTCTTCGCATGCTCGAGTTCGTCGCCCGGCCCCGGCAGCGCTGACGGCGCGGGCCGGCGGGACGCGCTTCGCGCACCGTCCCGATGCTCCATTGTAACGGGTGGGGCAAACGGCAGCGCGGCTCCGTTATCGCCGCGGCCCCAAGACGCCGGTCGCGGTCCACCCGCGCCGGTGGCATCGGGTGGGGAGACGCGCCAAGAGACCCGCCGACCCGGCGGGTGAAACGCTCGATGACGCGACGGGTGTCGGTGGGCGCTGGGCGACCTCGGACCGCGGTCTCATCATGACCGCAAGAGGTTGACCCTTGGCGATTCGGCTCCAAGCTCTCCGCGATGCGGCGACCCCATGGATGAGACCAAACGTGTGGACGCCATGGGTCGGTCAGCCACCCGCCACCGTGCGGTCAACGCCCCGGGGGGCGTATCGCGGCGACGTCGCTCGAGCGCAGCGGACCTCCTCCTGCCCCCATGCGCACAAGATGGGTGACCGCGCGATGAGCACGGGGCATGGCGTCCTTCTTATGGAAGGCGTGCACGGCATGCCAACGGCCACCAGAAACGTCGGATGAGTCAGTCGCGCGGGGATGGCCGCCTCGACGCCGTTCGCCCCAGGGCCCAGTGCGGTCTCATCGGCGGGGTTCGCCGCCGAGCCTCTGTTGTCCGGTCCCCGGGTGCGGCTCGCTCAGGCGTCTTGACCAGGCGATGCACGCTCGACGGGGAAATGGCAGATCGGGTCCGGCGCGCGTCCCCGCCTGGATGCCCACCATCCCGGGGTCGCCTGTCAACGGGACGTCCCTTGCGAGCCGGGCGATGTCGGCTGGGCCGGTCCGTTGCGCCTTGGTCCGAGTGTGCGCCGAGCATCGGGCCCGCTCGCGGTTGTGCGATGCCCGGAAGTGCGGTACGGTATAGACAAGACATCTCTGTCCGTCGCCCGATGAATGCGTCCATCCTCCGGCCGCCGTGTGGGTCGGTCCAATCTAAAAGCGGTTCCTGTGTCCGAACTTGTCGCCAAAGGAGCCGCGCGATGCTGTCTGCAACGTTGGACGACCTGTATCAGCGCCACTTGTCTCAAAGTGAGCGCCTCAACTGGAGCTATCACGATCTTCTGCCCTGGGAGCTTGGGCAGAGCTATGCCACCAAGCCTTGGGCGGAGGGGCAGGGAACGCTGAGCCCGGAAATCACGCTGGCCGTGGAGACCGCGCTCTTGACCGAGGTCGACCTGCCATGGTTTACGTCGGGGCTCACGCGGGGATTTGAGCAGGCGCCCGACGCCTTGAAGCGGTTCGTGAAAACGTGGACAGCCGAGGAGGACCAACACGCGCGGGTGCTGGACGTATTTTTGCTGTTGACGCGCAACGGCGACCCCGTGCGCCGGAGCCAGTTGCGCCGCCACGTGCTCGCCCAGGGTTGGGAGCTGCCGACCGATGACTTCCTGGGCATCATGGTGTACACCACCATCCAGGAGTTGGCCACACGCACCTTTTATCAAAATCTGGCCCGCGTCAGCGCGTCCCAGGACGCCCATTTGGGGCGCGTGCTAAGAGCGTTGGCCAGGGACGAGACGCTGCACTTCGCCTTTTATCGGGATGCGGTGGCCGCCTTTTTGGAAGACGATCCGAACCGTATTGAGGCCGTCTGCCGGGTGGTGCCCGCCTTTTCCATGCCGGGCGCGGGCATGCCGGACTTCGCCGGGCGGATGCGGACGGTGGCGCGGCATGGCGCATACGGGTTGCCGGAATACTTGGACCAGGTGCTCAAGCCCTTGCTGCTCCGGTGGGGAATCTTCGAGGAGTCCGAGAGCCCCGCGGTGGCCGATCAGCGCGTCTCTCTCGGGCGGTATGTGGAGCGTTTGGAGCGCATCGCCCGCCGGACGGCAGAAAAGACCGGGAGCTTGACGTCGGCGCAGTAGGGAACAGAACCGGTGCGGCCGGAGAGCGTCGCGGGCCGGTCTCCCGCCAGCCGAATACGGGTACGAGCTCACGCGAGGGTGGTCTTGATGCCGCGTCCGCGGCGGCGTTCGCGCCCGCGTCGGACACGGGATCCAGTCCACGTCGAACCACGATACCGACCCGGTTTGTTGGGGGACGGTTGGCCTTCAGGCCCGTGAGACACCGCACGCGGCACGGATGGAGGGCCAGGACCGCGTCATCGTGGGTGACCACGGGATGACGGCGGCATGGCCGTCGTCATCTGGCCGAGGCCCGGCCAGTGTTGTGAGAGCACGAGGCGGGAAAAGGGCAGGGAGTCGCGGTGGCGGGCGTGCACGGACCCGAAGAATCTATCAACCAGAGGGTTCAAAAGACGCGGGTCTGCCTTGTCACCAAAGACGAGCGACGCGCCATCCTGATCGAGGCTCGCCCCGCCACTTTGAGCGACTGTCTGGCTGCATGACGGGACCGTTCGCCCCCGGTGCCAGGGAGCACCCACGGAGGCTTTGGCGCACGGCGTGTCGGGGCGCACACGCGCTCCCAGCCACGTATACGGGAACGGGTTGACTTTCGCGGGTTCCGGCACCTGATGCGCACATCACGGAAGGGAGATGCTCGGCTCGTCCGCATCCCGACCCCCGAGTGTGTCCGGACGTTCTGCGTCGCGACGAACCCATGAATGGAGACCAATCGCCGTGCGCCGCCCACGCTGCGGAAAGAGGACGTGACGCAACGACTCCGCGCGTTCCGATTCTGCCAGCAGTTTGACCTGGGCGTCGCGATAGCTGTATTGACGCGGCTCGCGATGGCAATTCATCGGGCGTGGCGGCATTGGCTCCGACGCCAAAGCCGGTGAAGCCTGCGCGCACAGTCGGATTCACCGTGAAATCGTGCTCCCACCTCCCGTCGCGTCGAGCGACGAGACAGCCAGGACATTTCTCGGCGAGTGTTTCGGGGATCCGGATGCGTTAACGCCGTCCGTCCGGTTCTGGGCTTGCGGCCCAAGAGAAGCTCGCCATCACGGCCAAGCCCAGGGCCGCGTTCTTCTGGTACACTGCGACCTATGATCAACCGCTGTGGGCCGTGGGAGCCCTCGCTCGATGACATCCTCGAGCCTATCCGAAGTCTTGCCGGATCCCCGGTGACCATCGGCATCTCGGGGTATGGGGGATCCGGCAAGACCACCCTAGCCCAGGGAATGGCCGATCAATTGTCTGCGAGCGTGGTCTCCCTGGATGAATTTGGCACACGCGCGGTGTTCACCCGGTCGGATGATTGGGACAGATTTGATCGGAAGCGGCTGCTGAGACAGGTGCTCGTGCCCTTGCACCGGGGAGTTCGCGAACTATCATACGACAGTTGTCATGACTGGGCCTCCTGGGCAACCGTTTCCACGCATCTCCTGGTCGAGCGTTTCTTGATCCTCGAGGGCGTCGGCTTGTTCCACCCGGATGTCATCCCTTATCTGGATTATCGTCTATGGTTGGATGTCCCGCTGGCCGAAGCCACCGCGCAGGGAGTAAGACGCGAACAGGAACGGGGGCGGGATCCCGGGGATGTGTGGCAGCTCTTGTGGGAGCCCAACGAGGTCGGGTTCGAGCGCAAGTTCCACCCCAAGGAGTGGGCACACCGCTTTGTTCGTCATAGGGCTCCCAGCCCATGACATCGGTTCCGGCCGTGGTGCTCTCGGCCCCGCCGCCTCGGCAGACACACCGCAGTAAGCTCGTCAGACAATGGACAGGAAGAATCTCCGGCCGCTCTGAGACTCCGGTGAACGAACTTGCGGACGCATCGGGCCCTCCCCACTCTTGGGTAGGGATTCACGTGTTTGCGGATTGTGGCAACCGGACTCTGGCCAACGTCTGCGCCGACCTGACCATGCGCGCCGTGCCGCGCGACATTCACGTTGGCGGTGACATCATCAGCGGCCCGTCCGCGTTGGGTCGTTCCGGATGGCGACGCGGACTGGTGCGGTCATGGTGTGGCCGCGCAGCGCCGCCTGGGGTCGTCGGTCCACCCGAGCTTGACGAGTCCCCGGACTGGCGGCGGCAGGAAGCCGCCGGCGGACGCCGAACGTTTGCGGATGGCCAAGTGTGGCCAATGCCGGTGGGGAGGGTGGATCGTGTGCGGGGGTCCAACGGGTCGGCGAGGGGAGCGCGAATCGGTCTTGCCATGATTGTTCGGGACGAGAGCGCCGTGATCGACCGCTGCCTCACCTCGGTTCGTCCGTGGATCGATGCCTGGACCGTCATCGACACCGGATCCACCGATGACACCCCAACCCGTGTGCAGCGCGCGCTTGGGGCTGTGCCGGGCCGGCTGCTCCATCGGCCCTGGCGAAACTTCGGGGCCAACCGCACCGAGCTGCTGGCGGAAGCGTTCGGCACAGCGGACTATCTGCTCCTGCTGGATGCGGACATGACGGTCGCCGTGGATGCCGGAGCCTTGGAGTCTCTTACGGCCGACGCGTATTTTGTGCCGGTGGTGGGCGCCATGACCTATTGGATGCCGTACCTGATTAAGAACCTGCCCGGATGGCGCTTTGAAGGTGTGACCCATGAGTACCTCACGCGCGACGGCCCGTACAGTCACGAGCGTCTTCCCGGCCTTCGCATCCAGCATCACGCCGATGGCGGGCACCGGGCGGAGAAGTTCGTCCGCGATCAAAAACTGCTGCTGGCTGAGGTGCGCGAGCACCCGGACAACGCCCGGGCCGTGTTTTATCTGGCCCAGACCCATCGCGATCTGGGTGACGTCGAGGCGGCCATCCGCTGGTACCGGCGACGGGCGGACATGGGCGGCTGGGACGAGGAAGTCTTCTACGCACGCTATCAGGTGGGATGCCTGGAGGCGGAGCGCGATTGGGCTCGCGCGGTCGAGGCGTTGATTGCGGCGTGGGATTTCCGGCCGCGGCGGGTGGAGCCGCTGTATCAGCTGGCGGTGGGCTGGCGGCAGCGCGGCCAGCTTAACGCGGCCCACTGGGCCACCAGCCGGGGCGTGGTCCTGCCCGTGCCCGACGATCTCCTGTTTGTAGAAACTTGGATGTACCGCTGGGGCGTTCCCTTTGAGCACAGCATCGCCGCGTACTATCAGGGGGCCTGGGCCGAGTCTCTCTTATACTGTGACCAGGTTCTGGCCGATGCGGAGATGCCGGAGCCGTGGCGCAGCCACGCGGTCCAAAATCGCGAACTGTGCCGGCGGGCGCTGGCCGCGGCGCGATCATGAGCACCGCTTGACCCGGCATCCGTTGTTCCGGTACGTGTTTCGACGGCATAGACGGCTGGTGGCCGACGCTGCCGCGTCCCGAGGATGACTCGGAGCGGCCGGGAGAAGTGAGGAGGCGTGGTTGTGCTGGAAGTCAACTCCGTGCTGGGGAGGGTGGGTACGGACCGGTTGGGCTACACCCTGATGCACGAGCACGTGGTCACGGGTTCGGCGGGCATCTGGCAGACCTATCCCGAGTTGCTGGGTCCGCTCGACCGGCTGCAAGCGGAGGCGGTGGCGGCGCTGGTGAGGGCCCGGGAAGGCGGCGTTGATACCATCGTGGATTTGACGACGGTGGATTTGGGACGCAATGTGCGCTTCCTGGCGGAGGTGGCCCGACAGAGTGCGATGACCGTGATTGCCGCCACAGGAGCCTGGCTGGACGCCCCCCGCGCGTTCTATCTGCGCACGCCCGATCAAGTGGCGGCCGTCTTCCGCCGAGAGATCGAAGAGGGTATCGAGGGCACCGCTATTCGCGCCGGCATTATTAAAGTGGCCAACGATGCGGAGGGGGTGACGGCGCATGGCGAAGTCATCTTGCGTGCGGCCGCACGGGCGGCCAAGGCCACGGGCGTTCCCATCGCCACGCATTCGTACGCGCCGGGGCGCGTGGGCGACCAGCAGGTGGCCGTGTTCCGCGACGAGGACATGGACCTGTCGCGGGTGGTCATTGGCCATAGTAACGACACGACAGATCTGGAATATCTGACGGGCCTCCTGCGCGCGGGCTGCTACCTCGGACTGGACCGGTTTCCCGGCCGCATTGGGCCCGACTGGGAGCAGCGCACCGAGGTGATTTTTCGCTTGATCCAACAAGGATGGGGACATCGGTTGCTGCTTTCCCACGACTGGCAGGTGCTGGGGGGATTTCGCACCTCGGTGGTGGAGGAGAGCCGCCGGATGAACCCCGATGAATATCTGTTTTTGTCCCGTCGTGTCCTGCCGCGGCTCCGCGAGTGGGGCGTGGACCAAGAGTCGCTCACCAAAATCATGGTCGACAACCCGCGGGCATTCTTCGAAGGAACCAAAACGGCGTAGACTCCCCCTTCCCGGCTCGATCGGCAGTGATCGGTCCCGGCGCCCCCGGGACTATGGCGTGGCCGGATCCTGGGCTCCCTTCAGATTGGCCAGCACCTGCAGCAGCTGGTCGCGGGTAATGCCGCCCAGGTAGCCGGGCACGTCAAACTCGGCCAGGCGTTTGGCGAGGTGGGCCGGATCGAAGGGAGCCCCGGCCAAGCGTTCTTCCAAGGGAGCGATGCTCCGGTCACCGAGAAAGTCGCCAAAGATTTTCACCGCGGTGATCCGGCCCTGCGCGGCTTCCAGCCGCACCTCCAGCGAGCCGGCGGGAAACCGTTCGCGGTTCACGTACTGGAAGGCGGGAGAGGCCCCGTAATTCCATTCCCATTGACCGAAGCGGGCCTGCACTTCACGCTCGACAGCGGCCGTCTCCTCGCTGGTCAACGGATGCTCGTCGAGGAGCCCCCCGTTGTGACGCCCGATATGGGCCAGCAAGCGCTCCTGGAACTGGTCGAACGTGACGGCCGGGGGCAGGTGGGGCCGAATGTTTGTCACCCGGCTGCGAACGGACTTGATGCCTTTGCTGACAATCTTGTCCGGGGCGACGGTCAGCACTCGCGAGACGACGTCCAGGTCGGTGTCGAACAGAACCGTGCCATGGTGCAGGATGTGGGTGCCGGTCCGGAATTGGGCATTGCCCGAGAACTTGGCTCCGTCGATCGTCAGGTCGTTGCGACCCGTAAGCTGGGCCGCTACCCCGAAGTCCGCCAGGGTGTCGATGACCGGGCGGGTGAAGGCCTGGTAGTCATTGAAGGCGTGTCGCCCGGTGTCGGCCACAAAGCTGAAGTTCAGGTTGCCGAGATCCTGGTAGACGGCGCCGCCGCCGGACATGCGGCGCACGACGGCGATGCCCTGACGCGCGGCGTACTCCAGGTCAACCTCCTCGAAGGTGTTTTGAAACCGCCCCAAAATCACGGCGGGCCGGTTTCGCCACAGCATCACCCATTCTTCCCCCGGCGCCGCGTGCCGCACCAACCAGGAGTCCAGCGCCACGTTGAAGGCCGGATCGCAAGACGTGTTGACCATCACCCGCATCGGCATCGTTCTTGCTCCCACCCCAACAACAATCCCCAACCGTCCGACCGGCTGAGCGCCGGACGGACGTCTTGGCGTCCTTGTCATCATAACCGCATCCACGGGTGCACGACATGCCTCCTGTTGTCGCGACGGCGGTGATGTGAAGGGCTCATCAGGCGGGGTGGGTCTCCCGGTCCGGGGCGCCGTCCGACCAGCCCGAATGCGTGACCGTCCCCCTCCCGCTTTGGGGTCAGCGGGATCGTGTTGTGGCGGTGGGGTGACTCTTCTATACTGGCCGTACAGACGCCGGGCGCCGCGCGGCACAGTGTCCGAGGGTTTTCGGGGTGCGGCCGCCGGGCCAGTTGGTCGGGGGACGGGGGCCGCATGCCGTGGTGAGTTACGATCCGCATCATCTTGGGGAACGGTCGGTGCCTCAGGTGCACGAGGTCGAAAAAGGTGCCATTCGGCGTTTCGCCGAAGCCCTGGGGGAGACCGACCCGGTCTACTTCGACGAAAACGAAGCGGCGCGGCGGGGATATTCCGGCCTGTTGGCGCCGCCCACATTTGCGGCGACGCTCCGCCCCCGCCCGGTGCCCGGACTCACCCTGCCGCAGGCTGGCCTCATTCATGGCGAGCAGGAGTACGTGTACGGAAAGCCCATCTGCGCCGGCGACACCATCACGGTCACCGCTTGGCTGGAGGACGTTCGGGTTCGGCGGGGCGGCCGGGGCGCGTTGACGCTGGTCACGGTGGCCAGCGAGGGCGTCCACCCGGATGGGGTCATGGCCTTCCAAGCCCGGTCGGTGCTGATTGTCACCGAAGGGGTGAGGTGAATGTGGCGAGCGGGCGAGACGCTGTCACCCCGGCAGGTCGCGATTACGCGTGAGCAGTTGGTGCGCTACGCCGGGGCGTCTGGGGACTACAATCCCATCCACTATGACGAAGAGCGGGCTCGGGAGTTTGGTCTGCCCGGGGTCATCGCCCACGGCATGCTCAACATGGGCCTGATGGCCGGCATGCTGCTGGCGGCGGCACCGCCCGGAGCGCGCCTCGAGCGCTATGGGGTGCGGTTCCGGGCCATGGTTCGCCCCGGAGAGACCGTCACCATTCGCGCCACGGTCAAGTCCGTGGAGGAATCGGCCGGCGAGGCCCGGGCCGTGGTTGACGTGGCGCTGGCTGTCGAGGAGAACCCGCCGGCGGTGGCCGGCGAGGCGGTGTTGGTTTGGTCGGCACCGTGAGCGGGCGTGATTTCGCGCCGTCACCCGCGGCGTTCCGGGCATGGGCTCTGGCCACAGCCTGGGCACGCCTTCGAAGGGAGCAGGCATGGTTCAGGTCAGTGACCGGATCTGGGTGGGTGGGCCCCACGAAGGCCCTCGGCTCATAGGTGTCGGGGCCACGAGGCTGATTGACCTCGGAGCGCGGGCCGTCGGTGTGCCGGGGGTGCCGATGGAGCACTTTCCCCTCGAGGGTGCGCCGGGCGTTCGTCATGCGCTTTTGGAGACGGCGGCGCGGCGCGTGAGCATGTTGGCGGCACGGGGAGACATCGTCGGGATTTATGGCGGCGGCACGGATCTCGCCTGGGCGGTTGCAGTCGCCTCCCAAATCTATGACGGACAGACCTTGGCCGATGTGCAAGCACGCTTGCCGGTCCGGGTTCGCGAGGGACTGGCCGACGGCGAGCCGGGCGACATGGTTCGCCAGCTGGAGGCGGCTTGGCGCACGGATCCCGTGGAACACCATGTGGTCGGGGTGGGCAGCCTCTTTCTGCACGCCGTGCACCGTCCGGGTCCCGGCGCGTCCATCCTGCTGCTCCATGGGGCGTACGGCAGCTGGACGCACTGGCGCAACAACATGGCCGGCTTGTCGCAGTTTTTGGATGTGTGGGCGCTGGATCTGCCGGGGTTCGGCGAATCCGACGACTGGCCCGGTCGCTTTCGGCATGAAGACTACCGCGACGCCGTTGGTGCCGCCATCCGCACGATGGTGCCGAATCTGGCGGTGTTGGGCGGGTATTCCTTCGGCGCGTATCTCGCCGCCGCCCTGCTGCGCGCGGATCCCCATCTGGCCCGGGCCGGCGTGCTGGTGGCTCTCACCGGCCGCACCGGCGATCCAACATCGCATCGGCGGGTGGAGGAGCGGCACTTTCCGCCCCATCCCTCGCGTCAAGAGCGCCTGGACGTGGTGGCGGACAATCTGCGGCGCATTCATCTGGCCGACCCCCAAGCGGCCGATGCGGCGACGGTATCCCTGACCTACCACAATATCCTGCGCACACGACTGGGCTACACGCGGCTTAGCGAGGGAGGGCCGCGAGATCCGGCACTGGCGGTGCTGGCTCAGGTGGACGTACCGCTCCTGCTGGTATGGGGAGCGCACGATCCTTTTTGCCAACCCACGGTGGCTGCGTGGGCGGAAGCGTGCCATGCCGCCAATCCATCCGCCGAATGTGTGGTTCTGAACGAAGCGGCCCATTGGTGCCAGTATGAGCGGCCCGCCGGCTTTGACGCGGCGGTGCGAACGTTTCACCGGGAGCGCATGCCCGACGTCCCGGTCCACTGACCGCAGGCATGCGCTCCCCTGGTCGAGCAAAGGAGACGAGTCTTGGCCGTGCGGGTGGCGTCAACAGAGGCCCACCCGGAGGAACACGACCTCCCGGCCGAAAGATCCAGGCGCGCAGGCGATCGCCGGCCCGCCGCCCCGGTGGCGCGGCGGCACGCATTGTCCGGCCGGCGAGGGAGGTCCACGGTTCCGATGGCGCTTCCGGCGCCGCGGCGGCATGCGCAGCGATGACTCGGGGCCCGGTGATGGCGGGACACGCGGTGAGGTCTGCCGCCGCACCCGCTGCCGTCCATCGGAAGATGGGCCCCAACAACGGGGACGGGCGCTCCCGAGCGAGGCGACAGCCCAGTTGACGGGCGGCGAGACGGCGTCAGCCGATCGGGAATCGGCGCCGGGTGGGACTCTGGGCACGGTGGACCGCCCGGACGCGTCCCGGGCGCCCCTGCCCCAGGGGCCATGCGGATGTGGGGCGAGCGGGCGACGCGCCAGTTGCCGGAGACCTCGGCCAGGTCGGCGACACCGGGCCCCTTGGTTCGCGATCCGAAAGAAGTGGAAACGCCGGCTGCCACGAGGGGGTGGCCGGCGGTCCTGACAATTGACTCGCCGGACCTTCTGCAAAACAGCGACGGCGGCGTGGAGTTCGACATCGGCGCTCGGGAGGACGCCGCTCGTGCCGATAGCCGAACGGCGCAGACTCTGGCCAGAGCGAGGGCGCGGGGGGAAAGGAGTCCCGGTGTCGCCTGAGCGCCTGCGCGGGCATGAGCCGTTCGTCGGCGTGACCCGCGACCCGACCCGAAGTCGGGTGTTGGCGAGGGCGTTGGGCGGCGGCTTCGTGAACGTGCTGAGTGGTTGGAGCCGGCGCCGGTCGCCGGTCACGGCGGCGGAGGGGGGAGCCACGCTGGATGAGCGAGAAGGATCCGCCGTGGCATGGGCGCACGGGGACGGGACCCGGCCGACCTCCGGTGGGTGGCGGGGGCCATCGTCGCGAAGGCCGACGCGGCGTCAAGCCTGGAAGCGGAGGGGGACCCGCTCAAGCTGAATCCGCTCTGGGTCCGGACCGTGGCGTGGAAATCATGGATGCGCTGGCCATCTGGCGGCAGAGCACAAGGAGGCAGGCGGATGAGGGAGCGAAACGCGGCCATCGTGGGGATTCACGAGTTTCCCGAACGGCGCGTCGACGGTATGACGAGTCTGCAGATCAAGGCCGTCTGCGCCGCCCGCGCACTCGAAGATGCGGGGTTGACGTGGGATGACGTGGACGGGCTGTTTGATGCCGGAGAGGCGGGAGGCGGCATGCCGGCCGCGGTGATGGCGGAATACCTCCACGTCCGGCCGCGGGTGGTGGATGGCACGTCTGTGGGGGGGAGTTCCTACGAGTTTCATGCCGCCCACGCTCGTCGCGCGATTGCGGCCGGCAAAATTCAGGTGGCGCTCCTCACTTACGGATCCACAGCCAAAAGCGACCAGCAGAGCATCGGCCTCGACGGCCGGTCCGGGCAGGACCGGCCGTCCCCGACGGACAATATGGAAGCGCCTTGGGGGCTGTCCCTCATTGGCAGCTATGCGCTGGTGGCCCGCCGCCACATGCACCAGTACGGCACCACGGCGGAGGAGTTGGCAGCGATTGCGGTGACCACCCGGCACCATGCCATGCGCAATCCGGAAGCGGTCGCCGCTATGGAAGCCCTCGGGTTTCATAACATCCGCGACATTTCCGGCGAAGATGTTCTGGCGTCGCGCCTCATCGCCGATCCGTTGCATTTGCTGGACTGCTGCATGATTTCCGACGGGGGCGGTGCCGTCGTGATGGCGGCGCCCGAGGTGGCGCGCCACACGCGGCATCGTCCGGTGTGGCTGTTGGGGAGCGGGGAGGCCCTGGGATATCCGGACAACGGCCGCGACATCACGGTGACGGCCGCGGCGCAGTCAGGCCCCGAGGCTTTTGCCGAAGCCGGACTCACACCCGCCGAGATGGATGTGGCCATGATTTACGATTCGTTCACCATCACCGTCTTGACCATTCTGGAGGACCTCGGGTTCTGCGCCAAGGGCGAGGGCGGAGCCTACGTGCAGGGAGGGCGCCTTCGGTATGACCGGCCCGGCGGTCCGGCGCTGAACACGGACGGCGGGGGTCTTTCCTCCAACCATCCCGGGATGCGGGGCATCTTTCTGCTGATTGAGGCCACACGACAATTGCGCGGGCAGTCGACCGCGCAGGTTCAAGACGCCCGGTTGGCGGTGGTGCATGGCAACGGCGGGCAGCTGGGCACGCGTCATGCGGCCGCCACCATCATTCTGGGGAGGGATTAGCGTGATCGAGCCGACGCGCCCGCTGCCACGGTTCCCGGAACCGGACACCGAACCGTTCTGGGCACTAACTCGGTCCCATCGTCTGGGATACCAGGTCTGTGACGACTGCGGAGGTCTGGTGTTCTATCCGCGCAGCCACTGCCCCCATTGCATCGGGGGAAACCTTGCATGGCACGAGTCCCAAGGTCTGGGGCGTATCTACACGTATACGATCATCCGCCAGCACGGGCATCCGGCCTTTCGGAACATGGCGCCGTACGTCGTGGCGCTGGTGGATTTGGATGAAGGATTTCGGCTGCTCACCCAGGTGGTGAACTGCGACCCGCAAGCCGTCTCGGTGGGCCAGCGGGTGCGAGTGTCGTGGGTGGACGAGGGGGAAGTCGCCCTGCCCGCGTTCGCTCCGGTCGGCGGCGCAGACGATTGATGGGCAGACGTGAGAGGAGGAATGCGGGATGGGAACGCTGGATGGACGGGTGGCGGTGGTGACCGGCGCCGGGCGCGGCATAGGCGCATCCGTCGCCCGGTTGTTTGCACGCGAGGGAGCTCGGGTGGTGGTCAATGACTTGGGCGTGGCTCTGGACGGAACCGGCGCGGACACCGGTCCGGCGGCGGAGATGGTTGCCGCGATACGCCAGGAGGGGGGTCAGGCGGTGGCGCATTTCGATAACGTCGCCGACCATGCCCAGGCGGAGCATTTGATTCACACGGCCATCGAGGTCTTTGGGCGCCTCGACGTGCTGGTGAACGTGGCCGGCATTCTGCGTGATCGGATGATTTTCAACTTGAGCGAGGCGGACTGGGATGCGGTCGTTGACGTGCACCGGAAGGGGACGTACAACACCACGCATTTTGCTTCGCAATACTGGCGCGACCGGCGCGAGGGCGACTACCGGCTCATCAACTTCACCTCCAGCGCCGGCCTGTTTGGGTCTCCGGGACAGCCGAACTATGCGGCCGCGAAGATGGGCATCGTCGGCTTGACCTTTTCCTGCGCGCACGGTTTAGCTCGGTACGGGGTCACCGCCAATGCCGTGGCACCTTCGGCCGCGACCCGCATGATCGAGTCAATTCCCGGAGCTCGGCGCACATTTTCCATGGATCGAGAGCGGAATCCCGATCACGTGGCCGTTCTGGTGGGCTTTCTGGCCAGCCGGGAGTCCGGATGGGTGACTGGCCGGGTGCTGGGCGCGCGCGGACACGAGTACCTCCTGTACAGCAATCCCGAAGTGATTCGTGTGGTGGCCGGCGACTCGCCGTGGTCGCTGGATCGCCTCCGGCCGACGTTGGAGCGCATCTTCCGGCCTGCGGTGGAGGGATCCCCTCTGCCGGGATGGTCCGCCGATTCGGTTAGAAAGAGTTGAGGGGGGACATGTCCATCCGGACCCGGGACCAATGCCGAGCGCCTGGAGTCGCCGGCGCTGTCCGACCCCTCACGGCTTTCCGTTGTGAGTCCGGGCAGGCCGTGCAGGGCTGAAGCACGGCGTGTCGTCGTCATGTGGGTGCCGTCCCGACTGTCGGCGGCCCGCCGGTCGCCGTGGGGAAGTTTCGCCAACCAGGACGGGCTTGGGTGACGGGAAAGGCAGGGTGCATGCGGCCCCATCAACCGCGCAGCCGACAGGGAAGATCGACCGATCCGCCCCACCTCGGGGCCGATTTTGGCGGTTTTCCGCGTGGCGGCGGGCGCGGTTGTGGCCGCACACCGCACACACCACGGCGCTGGAATACCGGTAGACTCTTTGCAGACGGGACACGACGCCAAAGGCGTCCGACGCGATGAAGTCTTGAAAGGGACTCTTGGGGGGAGTGAAAATATGGCATCCACGCTGGTGGATACGCGCTATGGGAGAGTGCAGGGCGTTCGGGAAGGAGGCGTCAGCATTTGGCGGGGAATCCCGTATGCCCGGGCACCGGTGGGGCCGCTGCGCTTCCGGCCACCCGAGCCCCCGCTTCCCTGGACCGGGATTCGGGATGCAACCCGCTTTGGTCCCGCAGCCGTGCAGATCACCGACCACGTTTTTGTGCAGGATGTTCCCGCGGCGCAGAGCGAAGACTGCCTCCATCTCAACATTTGGTCTCCCGATGCGGATGGCATGCGGCGACCGGTGTTGGTGTGGATTCATGGCGGCGCCTTCGTTTTTGGCAGCGGACAAAATCCTTGGTATGACGGGACCGCCTTCGCCGCTCAGGGCGATATCGTCGTGGTCACCATCAATTACCGCCTGGGCCCGTTCGGTTTCCTGCACTTGGTCGAGGCGGGCGGCGGGGCCTACGCGGCATCCGGCAACGCGGGACTTTTGGACCAAGTCGCGGCGCTGCGCTGGGTTCGTGACAACATCGCGGCGTTCGGGGGGGACCCCGCGCGCGTCACCATCGCGGGCGAATCCGCCGGCAGCATGAGTGTCGGCGCGCTGATGACCATGCCCGCCGCGAGCGGACTATTTGGGCAGGCGATTTTCGAAAGCGGCATCCCGGCCTTTCTGGATGCGGAGGCGGCGGCGCAATCGGCGCGTCACGTTCTCGACACACTGGGCATCGGCCGCGATGAGGTGGGCAAGCTGCAGACCGTGCCCGCCGCCGACATCTTGGCGGCGGCCCAGACCTTTCCCAAAGGGTCCGGTCTTCGGTTGTGGCCGGTTTTGGATGGGAACAGCGTTCCGCACTCCTTTTGGGACGCCCTCGCTTCCGGGGCCACCGACCACATTCCTGTGCTGGCCGGGTCCAATCACGACGAGCTGATGCTGTGGGGCGCGCTCGATCCCACCTGGAGGCAGCTGGATGCACAGGCTATGGTGGCGAGATTCGAAGCCGAATGGGGAACGATTTCCCCTCCCATCCGCGAGTATTATCTGGCCGACAAGGCGGGAGAGGATCTGTTTGTCGCGCTGATGCGCATCGGCACCCTGCGGGTGTTCCAGTTTCCCACGTGGAAAATGGCGGCGGTCCACAGCGTCCGCGCCCCGACCTGGCTGTATCGGTTTGATTGGGAGAGCCGGGCGTTCGGCGGCGTGTTGAAGGCGTGCCACGCCTTGGAGATTCCCTTTGTGTTCAACACGCTGGCGGCCCCCGGCGTCACGGAGGTCACTGGCGATATCCCCACCCGGGCCGCGGTGGCGCACCGTATGCACGGGTACTGGACCGGATTTGTGCGTACGGGCCGTCCCCAAGGAGACGGGCTCCCGGACTGGCCGTCCTACGACGCCGACCGTCGGGCCACGATGCTATTTAACGTACAGACGCGGGTCGAACAAGACCCCGACGCGGAGGAACGGAGACTTTGGGAAGAGACGATCGGACCGTGAGCCGGTTCATCCGACGCCGCCTCGGCGTGGCGCTCGCGGCGGCAGGACCGACGGCTCCGGGGAAACGACGGACGGCTCGGGGTGGCGCGGGATTGGTGGCCCGGGGTGAGCCGCTTGGGTGTTCGCGGCGACTGTGGTTTGATCAGCCAGAGCGGGTTCGGCGGTCTCGGGCGCGTCCGGGATGCGGACGGGACCGGAGCAAGGAGGGGTTGGGGTGAGCGGCACGGTGTGCCTGACGTTCGATTTCGACTCGTTTTCCGGTGAGTTGCCCGGCGGGTCGCCGGGCAACCTGTCCCGAGCAGAGTTTGCCGCCGTGGGGGTGCCTCGCATCCTGAACCTCCTGGAACACCGGGGGATTTTGGCCACGTGGTTTGTGCCCGGTCATACGGTGGACACGTATCCGACCCTTTGCCGAGACATTGTGCGGGCCGGGCACGAGATCGCGCTCCATGGGTACGCTCACGAGAACAACAGTGCACTCACCCCGGAGGAGGAGCGCCGGGTCACCCGCCGCGCCTACGATACCGTCGCGCAATTGATCGGCGAGGCTCCGAAGGGCACGCGCACGCCGTCCTGGGATTTGTCGCCCGCGACGCTCGACATTCTCATCGAGCTGCAATTGGACTACGACTCCAGCCTTATGGGGCACGACTACCGGCCGTACTATGTGCGCCAGGGTGACCGGCACCGTGTGGATGGGGCGTCGACGCTCGGCAGTCCGTCCTCCCTGATTGAACTGCCCATCAGCTGGTCGCTCGACGACTGGCCGGCTTTCGAGACCAACGGCCGCGGACGGGCTCTGGGCAATGCGCGCTTGGTCTTTGAGAACTGGCGCGACGATGTGGCCTACATGCTGCGCGATTTTGAGGACGGGGTCGTCACGTTGACCTGTCACCCGGAGGTTACGGGTCGGGGCCATCGTCTCCTGGGCTACGAGCGGCTGGTGGATGAACTGGCGGGGATGGGGGTGGAGTTTGCCCGCATGGACCGGGTGGCGGCGGCCTTTCGGACCGGCCGCGGCTATGGCCGCTACCAGCCGCGCTATGGGTCGTTTCGGGAGCGTCCGCCGGGCTAGCCGAGGAGGGAAGGGACCGAACGCAGCCCGGCGGGGAAAGGAGTGTGCCAGCCACGGAGGCATCGAGCTCATGCGGCGACAGGGTTCCGCCGCGTGCCGAGTATCCGCGACCCCAGTTCGTGCGCAAACGCTGGCTGAGCTTGAACGGACCCTGGGAATTTGAGCAAGATCCCGGCGATGTGGGGTGCAGGGCCGGTTGGCATCGGCGGTCGAGCTTCTCGGAGCGCATTGTGGTCCCGTTTGCGGTGGAGAGTCAACTGAGCGGGATCGGCGACACCGGGTTCCACGACGTGGTCTGGTACCGGCGCAGCGTGGTGGTTCCCGCCGACTGGGCCGGCGACCATGTTCTCCTCCACTTTGGCGCGGTCGATTATTCTGCCGACGTATGGGTCAACGACACGCATGTGGGCCGTCACCAGGGCGGTCAGACGCCGTTTTCCTTTAACGTAGGACGGTGCCGGGAAAGTCCGGCCGCGCCGACTCGGCTCACGATCGTGGTGCGCGCGGAAGATCGGGCGCAGGACCGGACCCAGCCCCGGGGCAAACAGTATTGGGAGGAGCACTCGGACGGCATCTTCTATACCCGGACGACCGGTATTTGGCAGAGCGTATGGCTGGAGCCGGTGGCCTCCGCGCATATTCAAAGCGTTCGCGGCACGCCGTGCCTCGACGACGGGTCCGTGCAGTGGCGCCTAGCCCTTGGAGGAATGGTTCCCGAGGAACCGGGGCTCCGCCTGAACATCACCGTGAGCGATGCGGAAGGGCCCTACGGGACCGTGGACGTGCCGGTCGAGGCCCGGGAGTTTGAGTGCGGGCTGCCCGCCCACCGCGACGGGCGGCCTCCGCATGCCTGGAGTCCCGACGATCCGCATCTCTACGACGTTCACTTCCGGCTTTGGCGCGGGGACGAGCTGGTGGACGAGGTGGAAAGCTACCTCGGCTTTCGGCGCTTCGAGGCGCGGGACGGCCGCCTCTGGCTGAACGGCCGACCCTACTTTCTCAAGATGGTGCTGGACCAGGGCTATTTTCCAGGCGGCGTTCTCACCGCGGCGACAGGCGATGCCCTGCGCCGCGATGTGGAAATGGTCAAAGCGATGGGGTTCAACGGTGTCCGCAAGCACCAGAAGGTGGAAGATCCCGTCTGGCTGTCCTGGTGCGATCGTTTAGGGGTGCTGGTGTTCGGGGAGATGGCCAACAGCTTCGCCTTCTCGCCGGCGTCCGTCCGTCGAATCACGCGGGAATGGATGGCCGTCATCGAGCGTGATTACAACCATCCGGCCATCGTGGCCTGGGTGCCCATCAATGAGAGCTGGGGGATTCCGGATGTGTCGCGCGATTCCCGCCAGCGCGCGCACCTGGACGCGCTCTACCATCTCACCAAGTCGCTGGACTCCACGCGATTGGTGGTGTCCAACGACGGATGGGAGCACGGCCAGGGGGATCTTTGCACGCTCCACGACTATGCCGGCGAGGCCACGGCACTGGCGCAGCGTTACGGGACGTTGTCCGCGGTGTTGAACGCGCAGCCCGCCGGCCGTGTGCTGTACGCCCCGGGCCACCACTATGCGGGTGAGCCGGTACTGGTCACGGAGATGGGCGGGGTGGCCGTGGATGTCACGGATGGCCGAGGTTGGGGCTATTCATCGGCCGAGTCGGGGACCGCCTTGGCCGCCCGCTACCGGGAACTGGTCACCGCGCTGGCGGCGTGCCCGCCGGTCCAGGGCTTTTGCTACACGCAGCTGACGGATGTGGAGCAGGAAGTCAATGGCCTCCTGACGTCTGAGCGAACGCCGAAGATGGACGTCAACGCCATCCGTGAAGTCAATGAGGCGCTGGACCAGGGCCGCGCGGTCGCCGGAGCCTGACGCACGTGACGGCGTCAAGCTGTCTCGGGATGCGGGCGCGCCTGGGGGCCCAAACGGCGGCACCGTCCATCGGGAATGGTTGCGGCGGGCGATGAAGGAGAGACGACGGGGACGGGCAGCCGGCGAGCGGGGGAACGCGTCTGGGAAGCGGCCCGCGCGAGCCACGGAGGTTGCCCGCGCAGTGGAGAGTCAGGAGGGGGATTGGATGAAGGAGCGGCACCTGGTGGCCATTGGCGGCGGCAGCTTGGCCACGCGCGAGCACCGAAACCCTTTGGACCGTTACTGTCTCGAACTCACCGGCAAGACGGCCGCTCGGGTCTGCTATGTGGGCACGGCGTCGGGCGATCGACCCGACCGGTTCGAGGAATTCAAAACGGCGTGGAACGGCCTGGCCGCGGAGGTGTCGGAACTTTCGCTGTTCCACCCGCATACCCGGGATATCCGCGGATTTCTGTTGGGACAAGACCTCATCTGGGTGGGCGGAGGCAACACGCGCAACCTGCTCTTGCTCTGGGCCGCGTGGGGCGTCGACACGGCTCTGCGCGAGGCGTGGGAGACCGGCGTGGTGTTGGCCGGCAGCAGCGCGGGCGGCCTTTGCTGGTATGAGGATGGGCTCACCGACTCCTTTGGACCCGGCTACGAGCCGCTTTCCTGCCTTGGGTGGCGGTCGGGCAGTTTCTGTCCTCATTGGGACGGCGAGCCCGAGCGCCAAAACCGGTACCTTAGCCTGGTTCGGGATGGCATTTTGCATCCCGGCTGGGCCGTGGACGAGATGGTCGGCCTGCATTACGCGGACGACGCGTTGGCCCGGATTGTCAGTGGAAGGGAGGGCGCCGGCGCCTATCGGGTGTCCCGGCAGGAGGAGGGCGTGCAGGTGGAGCCTCACCCCGCCACGTTGCTGCCGTGACGATTGCGTGCGGTCCGCTCTGAGCCGCACGGCGGCCTCACCGTCCGCACGCCCGCTCGTCCCTCGTGATCGAGATGCCGGGACGAGCTTCGACGGTAAGCGCCCGGCGGTGGCGGGAGTCCGTCCGGCCCCATGGGCGCGGCTCGACGGACGATAAAGCGGGCTGCCCGCAGGGTCCAAGCCGTCTTGGACGCGGGGCTCTCCGGGTTTGGCTCGGGAGCTGTCAGACCCTCCCGCCATGTGCACGCCGGCTTGCTCGGGGCGGGTGAGTGCGTGGCCTGAGCGTGTGGTGCGCCCCGGCGCTGACGACCCTATCCCTGCGGCCACGGGGCGTGCGCCGGCAGCGACAAGGTCAGAGCGGGGCGAATAATCGCCGGCGTCCAATCCGCGCCGCCGTCGGTGGTGCGAAGCAACTGGCCGTTGGCCACCATGTAGCCCGTGTTGGCGGACAGAAACTGCAGCATGCTGACTTCCAGGCTGGCCGGAAAGGCATCGCGGACGATCTGCCCGTCCGCTTCTTGGATGAGGATGTGGGCCGTGCTCGGCGCGTTCACCCGCGGATGGGCGAGGACCACCCATATGGAGCCGTCCGGGTTCCAGGCCGCCGCCTGCACAATGTCGGAGGACGGCGCGTGGTGCCAGTGCCAACGGCGGCCACCGTCTACGGTGGCCGCCCATTGATTGCCCGACCAGATCAGGCCGTCGCGGGGGTTTAGAAAATTGATCCCCAAGAGGGCGGGGACGGCGGCCACGTCTTGCCACGAGCCTCCGCCGTTTGACGTCCGGTACAACACATTGCGGGGACCAGCCTGCTCCACCATCCATCCCACACGCGTGGAGACAAAATCGCTCGGGCCATAGCTGCCGGCAATGGGCGACCCGGGCAGCTTGACGAGATGGTAGTGACGGCCGCCGTCGGTGGAGCGAAGCAGGGTCTGGCCGGTGACCGCATAGCCCGTCTCCAGGGTGACAAAATCGGGCGATGCCCAAGGTGCTGGAGGCGCGGGGCCGAGCCTCCAGGCTCCGGTCGCCGTCGTCTTGCGGAGGGTGTACACGCCCATGCCCAAGTTGACCGTCAGAACGCCGCTCGCCATGTCGACGCCGAACAGATTGGCACTCAGCACGGGAGCTCCGGCCGTGCCCCAGTGCAAGACCCATTGGCGGCTGCCGTCTTGAGACGCCAGCAGCAGGCCGTTGTCGAGACACCACACCTGCTCCTGGCGGTTTACGCAGGAGGCGATGCCGCCTGTGGGGGCCGAGGAGCCGAGCACGCGAGACCAGGTGCGTCCGCCATTCAGGGTCATCAGCAGAGCCGAGTAGCCTTGGCCGTTCGCCCCCTCGGGAGTCGTTCCGGTCAGCGCGTAGCCGACGCCGCTGGGAGTCCAAAAGACCCGGCTCAAGGCGGCCTGTTGGTCCGTCGCCTGATACACCAGACGCCAGGTGTGCCCGCCGTCGGAAGATTGGTACAGAACCTCCGAGGCCAGAGGAGCGGTCAATCCTTTGGGCTGGTGGACGCCGCCCACCGCCGTGATGGCCGTTCCGTTCAGGCCGAGGCCGGTCAGGGGGACGGCGGTGCGCAGGACCGGCATGAAACGGCGCCCGCCGTCAAAGGAGGCGAGAACGGCTCCGCCGGTACCCTCCTGACCGGCCACGTAGAGAGCCGAGCCGTCAAACAGTCCGTCGAACGCTTCGAAAGCCCCCGGCAAAGGGAGGGGCGCGAACGTCTGCCCATTGAACAAGTATGCGGGACCGCCCGACGGCGTCCATCCGGGAGAAGGGGTGACGACGGCCAAGGTGCCGGCGGCGTTGAACACCAAAGTGCTGGTCAGCCACGGGATGTTGGCTTGGGCGAGGGTGTGGGAGGTCCACGTTTGGCCGGCATCGTGGGTGACCCATACCAGCGGCAGGGACGCCACGGGCGAAACGTGGTAACCAAACACGTAGCCGGTGGAGCGGCTGGCAAAGCTGAGGCGAAGAAGTTCCGTGGAGGCCGAAAATGTCGTGGTGTGCCAGTGGGCTCCGCCGTCGGGGCTCATCGCCACGATGTTGTTGTAAGCATAGGCCAAGCCGTGGCCGCCCCAAGGGACGAGGCTCGCGAATGGATACGCGGGGACCGCGATGCCCTGGTCCTTCACGTCAATTGCCGCGGGGGGCGGCGGGACCGAAGACCTCCCGGCAGCAGGCGGGCTCGTCCGCAGAGGCCGACAGCCGGCCAGCAGGAACAGGGCCGCCGCGACCAGACCCGCTACCAAAAGCCCGCGCACGGCTGCACCTCCCAAGCTTCTCGTGATGGTAAACGACGGCCATGCACGAAAAGATGCACAATGCGCGACGAATGGCACGGCATCGGACAGGACCCCTCTCCCGGAACGCGGCACACCGGGCGGGTCTTCGGGCCTACGTCGCCCAGGGCCGGCCTCCCGGGCCCCCAATCGGGCGCCTCAATGGATGGCCGGAATTGTGCGAATCGGCTGTGTCACGGAAGTCCATCCGCGCGATAATTGAACCAGTGCGCAACAATGCGGCGGAGGAGCGGAGAAAGGGGAGAGCGCGATGCATGTTCCCACGGTCGCCATCCTGGCCGGCGCCCTCGTTCTCGGAGGCGGGGTCCATCTGTTTGAAGCCGCCGGAGCGAACGGCGCAGGAATGCGGCCGACCATCCGAAGTGAGATGCGGATTGCGGTCGTTGAAGCCGCCCACCGCCCGCGCGCGTCCCGGCCGACGGCGGTGCCGGTGACCATCCTGCCCGTCGCGGGCCAGAGCATGTCCGGCCCGATGTGACACACGCACATCCTGGCCCGGCGGGCCGGATCGGTTGCCTCCAAGAGTTGAGTGACATGCGGTGGACCGGCGGGGGACGGAACGGTTTGAAAACTTCGCCGGCCCGGTCCTTGGCCGAGCCGCCTGCCGATACCGGGCACGACTTCCGCCACGGCCCGCCCGACCGGGGGAAGCGAGCCCCCAACACCCCGGCTACCCGGGTTGCGCGTGGGTATGCGCTCGGCGCGTTCTTGCATCCATCGAGCGTACGGTGGCTCGTGATGGTGTCGTCGACCGCGTCTCACGGCGTGGGAACGACTCATGGACCCGCAGTTCGGTACGGGGTCGCGGCGGCCCAAACGACGGCGGCGCCGAGGGCCGCTGGGTCGAGAGACCTGAACGGGTTGATGGCCACCCTGGATGGGCCGGATGGCTTGCCCACTTCCGAAACGTGATCCGATGCTCCGCGCGCTTGACGACCTCCAACGCCCCCGTGCCGCCTAAGCACGCGTCAAGGACCGAGCCTCGGCACGCGACGGCACACACCCGCGTTGACCACGGGCAGCGGCGGGATGAGGAGGGCTTGGTGCAATCCGTGGAGGCGCTGCGCGAAGGCACGCCCCTAAGACTCTCGGGGGACGGATCGAAAAGAGCCAGGCGGGATCACAAACATCAGGGGCCACTGTCGCCATCGCGCCCGGTGCGGGAGCTGTCCGGTGGGGTGGATGGCGCGGCTCCCGGCGCGGGCCCGACTCAGGAGTTGTTGTAGCGCAGAAGTTCCTGCCGCAGGTGGGACGAGGCGGCGATCTGCACGGGATGGGCGACGTCGGGATCGATTTCCGCCATCAGGAGCTCGTCTCGACCGTGCGACGCCGCGAGGACGCGCCCTTCCGGGTCCAGCACCCGGCTTTCGCCGAGAAACCGGTAGGCGACTCCACTGACCGACTCTGTGCCCGTGCGGTCGCCCGACACCCAGAACACGCCGTTTTCCATCGCGCGGACCGCGATCACCTGGAGGGCCGTCTCGCGGACCACATTGGACGGCTGCGCGATAATTTGAGCGCCTTGAAGCGCGAGCGACCGGGCGGCCTCCGGCACCCAGCACTCGAAACAGATCAAGATCCCCACCCGCACCGCTCCGAGTGTGATGACCCCCATGTCCTCCCCAGGCTGAAACCAGCCGACCTCGTCGTCAGGCAGATGCACTTTTCGGTGCCGCCCGACCAGACCGCGCGGGCCGATGGCGACTGCCGTGTTGTACACGACGCCCGTAGACTCTTCGAGGATGGATCCCACGACCACACCGCCCAGGTTTTCGGCGATCTCCCTGAGGGTCCGACAGGTAGGCCCATCGGGAATCGTCTCGGCCAGTTCCCGCACCTCGCCGGGGTGGGCGAACAACAGGCCGGTGGTGAAGAGCTCAGGGAGAACGAGAAGATCTAGGGAAGCGTCGCGAGTCGCCTCGGCCACCCGCTCGAGATTCTGTCGCTTGTCCCCGTGTGTGACGGCGAATTGATAGGTGCCAACGCGCATGCGGAGTTCCTCGCCTTCGCGGCTGGAGTGACGGACTCATGAAGGGACGGGAGCCACCAACCTTCCCTGGGGAAACCTGGCGCCCGTGGGAAAGGCACTTCTTAGACTACACGAGAGCGATAAGGGCGTCATCCCGCCGGGCGAGGGCTCGACGATCCGGGGCGACGGCAACGTGCTTCCCGGTGCGAATCGGGCGACGGACGCCGGGCAGAGACGGTGACGGCACACTCCCAAGGGGGCAGCGGGACCGGGCGGTCGTCTGGGGACAGCCGGACTGACGGCTGCCGGCATGTGCGGGTGGCCAGCCGAAGAGATCGGGTAGGTGAATCGGAACATGCCGCCTGGTGTGTCAGGTTCGGGTGTCTCCCTCTACGCGGACGGCCTGCATCCGGGCTGGGGTTCCCGAGAACGTGACGGTCGGCGCGACGCGGGAAGCCGCCCCTCTGCGCGGTGCGGCGCCGCGCCTCCATCGCCCCAGCCGGCCGGCAGGGGACCCCAGAGAAAGGACCTCATCCACAAATCCACGTAAGAGCGAGCGACACCGATCGTTGGCGATGGACGGTCAGGCACCCCATCACACGGCGGCGCACAGATCGCGCCGCACGACCGGCCGCTCGGGAGATGGGCGCGCGGCCAATGGCACCCCAAGGTCGACCGACGCCACGCCGGCGGAGCCAGGCTCGGATCCGTCGCGGCCGACCGCACTCGCTCGGTCGACCGCGACCTGCAGGGTCATCCTAACCTGGTCGGCCTCATCAGGATCCGGTCGTCACGGGCAACAGCAAGACCGCACGCGCCTCACCCGAGTCGCCGTACGTTCCGGTGCCGTCGTTGCCGCCGGCTGAAAGGCCGTGCCGCCGCCAGCGACTCGGGGTGGTCCCGGCAGGACGGGGCTGGTGCGATGGCCCGGGGCGCGTGCCGATGGACGCGGTCCGGAGGATCGCGACAGGGGCCGCCGGGCCACGCGCGTTCGGGATATCCTTTCGCCCTGTTGATGCCAGCCGGGGCGGTTTCG
>DAHVOH010000050.1 GCA_027318915.1 Clostridiales bacterium | reverse complement strand
GCCGCGGGCGCCGAGCCCGCCCCGGCCACCCGCGCGGTCAGACCCTGTCACGCGCCGCGAATCGTTCGCCGCCACACCTCCAGCGCCGCCCGGGCGCCCCGTCCGTCCACGTCCATGCCGCCGACCTCGGCCAACGCCAGTTCCATCACGTCGAGCGCCATCAGCATATCCAACGGGCCGGTCGCTCCCACATGGCCAATCCGAAGGGCTTGATCCTGCCACTGCCCGATGCCGCCGGCCACGATGGCCCCGTGCTCCTGGCACCACGCCCGGATGGCGTGGTTGCTCACGCCGGCGGGCGGCTCCACCACGGTCACGGTGGGCGACGCATACGCACGCGGCGCCCGCACGCCGAATCCCAGCGCCTCCGCGCCCGCCCGCACCATGGCAGCCATCAGGCGGTGGCGCCCATACCGGCGCTCGTCCCCCTCCTCCTCCAGGAGATCGAGGCTCCGCGCCAACCCAAACACGAGCGAGAGGGGCGCCGTGTACGACCACTCCCCCCGAGCCGCGCCGCTCAGGTCAAAATACAGGCTGGGCCGGCCACGAAAGCGCTCCAGCGCGTGCGCGCCCAACCCGACCAGGCCCAACCCCGGAGGCATCATGAAACCTTTTTGAGAGCTGGCCACCACCGCGTCCACGCCCCAGCCGTCCAGGTCCACGGGCGTGGACGGCGTGCCGCTGATGGAGTCGACCAGAATCAGCGGCACATCCTCGCGGATGGCGGCCGCGATCTCCGCAATCGGGTGCAGCACCCCCGTGCTGGTTTCGTTGTGAATCAGGAGCACCGCGTGAAAATCTCCTCCCCGGAGCCTGGCCGCGATCTCATCCGGCTGAGCCGCCGCGCCCCACGGGAGTCGGAGCCAGTCCACGTCCAATCCGGCCCGTTCGGCGACGGACCCGAAGCGTTCTCCGAACGCTCCCGCCGACACCGCCAGGACGCGGTCTCCGCGGGCGCACGCATTGGTCAAAATCGCCTCGAGCCCGCCGGTCCCGCTGGAGGCCAGGAGGCCGACCGGCCCCGTCGAGGACCACAGTCTCTGCAAGCGCTCCACCAGCGACTGGCGGAGCGCCATCACCTCAGCGCCGCGGTGGTTGGTCATGGGTGTCAACATGGCTTGAAAAATAGCTTGGGGCACAGGCGTCGGGCCGGGTATCAAAAGCTTGGGCTCCGGAATCATGGTGCACTCCTTCCGTTGTTGCCAGAAGCCGCGCCGTCGCCCTGAGGGCTCTCAGGCTCCGGGCCGCCGGCCGCACGATTCGAACCCCGCGAAGCCATTCGGCATGACCCCCGCGGTCTGGGGACGTCCCGGCAAAATCCAGGCATTACGCCCTTCACCGAGGGCGGGGAAATCCCTGCCGGATCCGGCTCGGCCGGCACACCAAACCCGGAGCCCCTGCGGGCTCGGGGCGGCGGCCGGCGGCTCGCCGAGACCGGTGTATTAGGCCAGGCTCAAGGCGGGTGCGGCCCCGGCCTGTTTGAGCAGCTTGGACATTTCGGGGTGGCAGGTCAGATAAATCAGCTGCCGCCGACGCCCCAGGGCGGCCAGAATGCGGGCCATCTCCTTTTGACGCACCGGGTCGGAATTGACCAGGACGTCGTCGAAAATCAGCGGCAGGGGTTCCGCCTGCCGTTCCCGGCTTTCAATCCAGGCCAACCGCAAGGCCAGATACAGCTGCTCGCGAGTCCCGCGGGACAGCTCTGGGGGCGAAAACAGCGCCCCGTCTCCCCGCTCCACGCTGACCGTCTTGATGCTGTCGCCGGCCGCCATGACCCGCACATACCGTCCGGCCGTGAAGCGATCAAACAGCTTCGAAGCCGCCTGCAGCACCTCGGGCTGGCGCTTCCGCTGAAAGCGCTCGTGCGCCAGGTGCAGCACGTCCGCCGCCAGGCGACGGACCGCCCACCGGTGATACAACTGCGCGGCGGCCTGCCGGCGCGCCTCCAGTTCCAGGCGCAGCTCGGCCAGGGTTCCGGAGCGTTCCAGTTCTTTGAGCTGCTCCCGACGCGCGGCCGCCTGGTTCTCGGCGTCCCGCCTCCGGGCGCGCGCGCCGTCGCAGGCGTCCTGCGCCTCCTGCAGCCCGACCTCGATCCCCCGCCCATCCCACTGCCGGTAGGCGTCCAGCCCCTGTCCCCCGGACTGCGCCGACAGCTCCGCGTCTAGGCGCAGCGCCTCCCGCTGGAGGAAGCGCAGGCGCGCCGCCTCCTCGGTCAGACGAGTGGCCTGCGCGACCGTGGCCACGCCCAGCGTGTCCAGAAACGCCTGCAGGCCCGCCTCCGACTCCCGGACTTTGCCCACCGCCTCCTCCACCAGCTGCATCGTCTGGCTCCACCGCCGCCGGATGTCGGGAACCTCCTGCCATTCCCCCCGCAGCGCGGTCCAACTGTTCAACGAGCCGCGCTCCCGAACCTCCAGCCCGACCTGGATGGCCGTCTGGTGGGCATAGCGCAAAAACTCCCGCTCCGTTTCCTGGACCTGCCGCAGCGCCTCCTCGGCACGCTCCCACCGGGCCACCTGCGCCAGAGCCCCCTCCACCTCCGCCAGCCAGGCCAACATCTCGGGCGGCGACAGCGCCGGCAGACCTTCATCGGCCAAGAACGCCTGCCAGGCGGCCCGCGCGACGTCCAACCGCTCTCGCGCCCGCACCAGCTCGTCTTTGGCGGCGTCCAACTCTCGGCGGGCTTGAGCCAGCCGCGCCTCCAGGGCCTCGTGCTCGGCCACGCGGGCCGCCAGCTGCTCCCATTCCGCCTGGGCGGCGGCCACCCCGAGCGGAGAGGCGAGCCCCGCTTCGGCCAGATCCCGCGCCGCGGTGCGCCGCCGCTCGGCGAGCACCAAGCCGAGGCCGACGGCGGCCGCGGCCGCCGCCACGCCTGCGGACAGCACCGCCACCGGGTGGCGGCCCGTGACCGCGGCCGTCAGGGCCGCCGCCAGCGCCAAGAGCCACAGCAGCGCCGACCCATAGTGCGTCCCGCGCCGGGGGGCGTCGGCCAACATCTTCAATTGCGCGCGGCGCGCCTCCCAGGCGCCTCGGCGGGGCACGTCCGCCAACGCCTCCAGGGCCGCCCCGGCGTTCTCCACCTGGCGCGCCCGCTCGTCCACCAGCTGTTGCTGCTGATCAACGCCGGCGGCGGCCTGGGCCAGTTCCTGACCCAGCCGGCTGACCCGCGGGGCCAGGAGCTTGGCCGGGATGCCCTCGCGCAATCGCGGCAGGGAAAGCCCCAAACGCTTCGCCTCCGCTTCGACGGCGCTGGCCAGTTCCTCCACGCGTCCCCGGTGCTGATGCTCCTCCGTCATCCACTGGGTGATGGAGGCGGCCCGCTCCATCACCCCCGCCATCGCCTCCGATTCCAGAGCCATCAGCCGTGTCGGCTCCGGGAGCTGGCGCTCCTGCTCCCGGGCCCGTTCGGTCAGATCGTCAAGCCGGCGGCGATCATGGTCCAGCCGTTCCTGCCACATCGCCAGCCGCGGTGCCGCCTCTTCCGGAACGGCGGCCGCATGCGCCAGGGCCGCCATCTCCTGTTGCAGTCCCTTGAGCTGCACCCATTTGGGCCACACCGCGTACATCTGCTGCAGCCGGGCCAACTCCGCCTCGCGCCGGCGGGCCTCCTGAGCCCGCCGCTCGCCTTCCTCCTCCCAGGCGGCCAGTTCCTCGGTCAACTGCGCGTAATGGCTCTGCTGAGCCTCCTGCGCCTGAATGCGCTCGGCGAGCCGCCGCATGTCGTTCAGCGCCGCGTTGAGGGGCGGCTTGTGGCCCCGTTCCCGATACAACTCGTCCGCCTGTTTTTTGAGCCGGTCGAGCACGTCACCCAGGTTGACGCGCAGGCCCAAGCCCGCCGAGACCAGCTGGGTGCCGACGTGGTCCTTTTCCAAGGTGTCGAGCTGCTCCAATTCCGCCAGCCCGAACCCGTAAATATTGCGAAACAGTCCCGCGGTGGCGGCCAGCCGGTCCTCCAGCTGACTGGTGGTCCACGCCCGGCCCTCGCGGTCGCGGACGTGGACCGGCCGTCGCCCGTACCGCTCGACGATCAACTCGGCGCCGTCGGCCAGCGTCAATTCCACCCGGCCGCCCACGCCGTCCTCAAAGCCGTTGCGCGCTTCGGCAAACAACACGCGACGGATCAGGTCCAGCACCGAGGACTTGCCCGCCTCGTTCGGCCCCACAATGGGCTGCAGCCCGCGCTCCGCAAATTCCAGCGTCAACCCCTCCGGCAGGGCTTTGTACCGCGTGCTGACCACCCGTCTAATGCGCATCGGGCTCCACCTCGTCCAGCAGGTCCGCCAGCAGCGTCAACGTGTCGGCGCGCACCTGCTCGAAATCCCAGGGCAGATCCAACCGGGACGGTGTCCACTCCGACGCCGTTCGGGCGCCCAGCGCCGCAATCACCTCGGCCCAGAGTCCTTCGGGTTGCCCGGGCTCCGCCGGCTTTCGCCAGCGAACGTCGACCGCCTCCACCCACCGAAACCCGGGTCCCGGCTCGGGGTCCGACAGCCGGTCGCCCAGAAAGTCCCAATCCTGATCGCCGCCGGCCAGCGGCGTCCGCCCGGTCAACACCAGGCGAATGAGGCAGCCCTGCTCATCGGGGTCCAAGGTGACGGCGGCCATCCGCGCCATGGCCGCCTCCTCCACCGCGTCGGCGCTTGCCAGACCCGAGCAGTCGACCGTCGCCGTCTCCCACCGCAGCGGATTGAGGGGCCGAAAGGCCAGCGCCACCCGCCCCGACTCGTCCACCTGCACGACATACGCGCCCTTGCGTCCGTCCTCGCGCACGTGCCGCCCCTGCAGATTGCCCGGATAGACGACCGGCGGATCCTCGGCCAAGACGGCGCGATGGTGGATGTGCCCCAGCGCCCAGTAATCGAATCCGGCGCCGCAGAGATCCTCCAGGCGGGCGGGCGCGTAGTTGTCGTGGTCCGCCTGCGCGCCCACATTGGCATGCAGCACGGCGATGGCGAACGGCGCCCGGTCATCGCGATGAAACCGCTGCCAGTACGGCTCCACCACCGCGGCGGTCGGGTACGAAATGCCGTAGACCTGCGCCAGCTGCACCCCGTCCCGCATCAGGGGGTAGGACGCGACCTCGCCCGGCGGGAACTGGATCAGATTGGGCGGCCAGTTCATGCGCGTCTCCAGACTGCCCAGATGGTCATGGTTGCCGTGGGCCCAGAACACGGGAATGTCACGCGCCAACAGGCGCTCCGCCCCGTCCTTCAGGCGAAACTGGGCGCGCAGACTGGGCGCCCCGTGATCAAACACGTCGCCGGCCCAGAGGAGCGCGGCGGCGTCAACCTCCTCGGTCAGCGCGATCAACCGGTCGAAGGCGTGCAGGCTGGCGTCGCGCAGCGCCTCCTGCACATAGGGCGCCGTCCGGCCGATGCCCTTCATCGGGCTGTCCAGGTGGAGATCGGCGGCGTGAACAAACGTAAATGGCTTCATAGGGGATGCTTCGCGGTTCCGGACCGCATTTCCTTCCTCAATATGCCAATCCGAAGCCGTGATCGACGACCAATGTCTGGCCGGTAATGCCCGACGCCCGGTCGCTCAGCAGAAAGAGGACCGCCGCCGCCGCCTCTTCGGCGGTCACCAGGCCGCCATCCGCGGTCAAAGCCCCCAGGCCCGCCCGCAGAGAAGCGCCGCCGCCCATCCCACCCTCTTCCAGGGGCCCGAGACGCACCGTGTTCACCCGGATGGCCCGCGGGCCCCATTCCACCGCCGCATGCCGGCCCAGCGCCTCCAAGCCGGCCTTGGCGGCGGCGTACGCGGCATCGGGTCCGGACCGGGGCACTCGGACCGCATCCACACTGCTCACCAGCACGATGGCTCCCCCGCCCGCCATCCGCGCGACCACCGGCCGGGCCACGGTCAGCGCGGCGCGGAGGTTCACCGCCAGCGTCTGCTCCCACTCGTCCGCGGTGGTGGCGAGCGCCGCGTCGGCGTAAACCAGGCCGGCCGCGTGAACCAGCGCGGCGGGCCCGTGCGGGAGCCCGGTCAACCACTCGGCCAACCGGTCGGCCACCGCCGCCGGCTGCCTCAGGTCGCCGACCAGCACGGCGTCCACACCCGGAAGATCCGGCTGGCGGCTGATGCCCAGAACGCGTCCACCCGGCAGCGCGCGCCAGCCCCGCGCAATGGCTTGTCCGGTCGGACAGCGGGCGCCGGTGAGAATCAGCCAGCGGTCCCCGGGGCTCACTTGACCCCATCCCCGCCGGTTTCTACGATGGAGGGGGCCGGGGTCATGGGGCCGAGCCGGCGCGTCCAACCAGCCCGGCGGGATACGACCGGGCGCAGGGACCTTCCAGAAAGGAGCCGCATGGACATTCACCCTCGGTTTCGATTTTCTCCCCGCCCCAATCGGGCGGCCGACATCGCCTGGCGGCCATGGGGCGAGGAGGCTTTCCAGGAGGCCCAGGCCGCCCACCGGCCGGTCCTGCTGTCGCTGTCCGCCGTCTGGTGCCACTGGTGCCACGTGATGGATGAGACCACATACTCCGATCCGAGCGTGATTGACCTCATCAACCAGCATTTTATCCCAGTGCGCGTGGACAACGATGTGCGCCCCGACATCAACCTGCGCTACAACATGGGCGGCTGGCCGACGACGGCCGTTCTAACCCCGGATGGCGAGGTGCTCACCGGGGGGACCTACCTGCCTGCGGAGGGCCTTCGCGACCTGCTGACACAGGCTGAGGCCTACTTTCAGCAGCATGAAGACGAATTGAGGCAGAAGGCGCCGCCGGTCGAACGCCTGGAGCCTGATCCGGTCCCGGTGCCGCCGCCCCCTGAAGGCGTGGCCGAAGTGCTCACCGCCATCCAGACCCAGTATGACCGGGCGTACGGGGGCATCGGCGCGGCGCCCAAGTTTCCCATGCCCGACGTGTGGGAACTCCTCTTGGCGCGCTATTCGCTGGCGGGTGAAAGCTGGGCCGGGGGCATGGCCGTGCGCACGCTGGACGTGATGGCGGGCGGCGCCCTCTACGATTCCGCGGAAGGGGGCTTCTTCCGCTACTCCACCAACCGGGAGTGGTCTGTGCCCCACTTTGAAAAGATGCTGGACGACAACGCCCGTCTCTTGAGCCTGTATCTGCACGCCTTTCAAGTCACCGGCGACCAATCCTATCGGGAATTGGCCCGCCACCTCGCCACGTGGCTGGAGACGCGGCTGCTCCAGTCGTCCGGACTGTTTGGCGGCTCGCAGGACGCCGATGAGGAGTACTACCGCCTGACGGCCGAGGAGCGGAGCCGCCGCCCGCCGCCGGCCGTGGACCCCACGGCCTACGCGGGTCCCAACGCGCTGGCCGTCTCCGCCCTGCTGTCGGCCTCCGCGCTCGTGGACCCCCGCTTTCGCGCTCCGGCCCTGACGGCGCTGGAAAGCGTCTTTGACAACCTGTGGACGGCGGACGGACTGCGCCATGACAACCGGGAGGGCGCGGTGCTCAACTGGCTCGGGGATCTGGTCGCCCTGGGCCACGCGACGCTGGATGCCTTCGAACTGACGGGCGATCCCGTGCACGCCGAGCGGGCGCAAGATGTCCTGCACCTGATGGATCGCACCTTGAAAGACGCGCATCCCGGATACTTTGACCATCCGGCCGCGCCGGGCGAGCGGGGCCGGATGGCGGTGCGCCAAAAGCCGCTGAACGAGAACGCCGAAGCCGCCCGCTTCCTGCGGCGCATTGGTCTTTTGACGCGCGATCTCGCCCTGGTGGACCGTTCGGCCGGATGGCTCGGAGCCTTTGCGGCCCTGGCCCGTCGATTCGGCGCTTTCGGCGCCGGCTGGGCATGGGTCGCCACGGGCTTTTCCGTGCCGCCGCTGGAGATTCGCTTGGCCCTGCCGGAAGAGGGCGGCGGTTTGGAGCTGCGACAGGCGGCGTTCTCGCTGTATTACCCGGAGCGCGTGGTGCGGGTGCTGAAGGCGGGCGATCCGGACCGAGCGGAAATGGGCATCGCGGATGACGCCCCCGCCGCCCTCTACCTCTGCCAGGGGACGCGCTGCGCGCCGCCCGTGGAGCGGCCCGAGGATCTCCCCAAGGCCCTGCAGATGTTGGCCCAAGGCGACGGCTGACACGGGACCGGTCCGGCGCTCGGCGGCCCCACCCGTATGACGGCGCGCGGCGCGCCGCGCCGAAGCGACCCGGACGCGTCCGCCGGATCAAGGGAGCCCTTCCGCGCTCGCTGACCCGGCCGCGGACGGGCCGCTAGCCGGTCTGATGGCCGGCGATGATGCGGGCGTCGCCCCACAACCGTTCCAAATCGTAGTAACGGCGCTCGTCCGGGGTGAAGATATGCACGACGACGTCGCCGTAATCGAGAAGTGTCCAGTGCGAGCGGCGGCCCCCCTCGCGGTGCAGCATTCGGATGCCGGCGGCTTTCAGCCGCTCCTCCAGACGGTCGGCCAGCATCCCCACGTGAATGTAGTTGGCGCCGGTCACCAGCACAAAGTAGTCGGCCACCAGAGTCACGTCGCGCATGTCCAGCAGCAGCAGCTCTTCACCCTTGTGCTCGTCCGCCACCGCGAGAGCCATGTCCGCCACCTTGCGAGAGTCCGTGCTGTTGCCCCCTTTTGCTGATGGTCCTATTTTATCCGTCCGGGGCCGGATCCGTCCACCGCAGGGCGCGCTCGGCCAGCGCGCCCTGCGTGCGCGGATGGACCGCCAAGCCGCGCTCGCCCAGATAGCGGACGGTGGCCAGCAGCACCGCGTCATAGGCTTGCGCCAGGTCGCGGCGCGCCAAGTCTCTCAGGGCGGCCGCCTCGGCGTACCGTCGCCCCGGTTCCACCCCGTCGGCGATGAAAATGATGCGGCCCAAGGCCTTGAGTCCGGGAGCCGCCGTGGTGTGCCAGCACATTGCCTCGACCACGTCGGGCTCCACACCCAGCCGCCGGGCCCAGAGGCTCACCACCGGCCCGTGCAGCAAGATGGGCTCCGCCCGTTCGTACACGTCCACCGGCCAGCCCAGCCCTTCGGCCTCGGCCAGCAAGGCCGGACGGCCCCATTCGCGAGCCAGGTCGTGATAGCGGCCCGCTTGCCAGGCGGGACCCGGCGCCAATCCGTGGCGGACGGCCAACTCCACGGCCAAGTCGGCGACCCGCTGGCTGTGCGCGCGGCGATGGGGCGAAAGGACCGGCCAGCGCTCCTCCAATTCCGCCACCATCCAGCCGGTTTGATCAAAGGATGACGCGCGGCTTTCATCCCGCGGCCTCTTCACAGCCCCACCTCCTGGGTCGGCGCGTTCCTCTGCTCTCGCCAGCATACCGCACCGGGGCTGAACCCGCGTGCTGCGCCCGGTCATCTGCGCGGTCGGCCCCAGGACGCCTCTGCTATGCTGGAGGCGTACCGGTACCTGTTGAGCGCAGAAGATCGCCAAGGAGGTGACCAGTCTGTACCGGGGTGAGGACGGGTTCGTCGTCGGCCGGCAGGTCGAGCGCCGGTGGCTGGCCGGTTGGCTGGCCGGCGATGTTCCATTGGTCCGCATCGTAGCGGTCCAGGGTCCTTCGGGTGTCGGCAAGACCACGTTATTGGCCCAGCTGGCCCGGGACGCCCGGCAAGCCGGTCAGACCGCATGGCTGGTCGACGGCCGCTACACCAACACGCCGCGAGCCTTTGTCGATTATCTGACGTTTCTGGCGGAGGGAGCCGCCGTGCCGTCGGTCACCGCCCAGACGCCGCTCGACGGCGCCGCCCTCCATGCTCTATTTGCGAACCGACGGTCCCTTTTGCTGATTGACAATGCCGAAGACCTGGCACTGACCGGGGAATGGCTCCGAACGGCCTTCCTCCCCGGCCTCCGCTCCGCACGCCTGCTGGTGATGCTGGCCTCGCGGCGTCAGGGCTGGTGGGAATGGACCACCGATCCGCTGTGGCTTGACCGCTTTGACACCTGGCACCTCAGTTCCTTCACCGTCGGCGAGGTGCAGGAATACCTCACCCGCCGCGGCGTGGACGGGGACCGATGGAGCTATCCCCTCTATCGCCAATCGGGCGGCCATCCTTTGAGCCTGGCCATGGCCGCTGACGTGGTGCGCTCCGAGCCGCACCGGTTGCCGGAGGTGTTTCAAGCAGTGACCGCCCGCCTGATTCGGGAGGTGGTGGCGGAATCCTGGGCCGAATGGCTGGATATTCTGGCGGTGGTGCAAGAGGCCGATTTGCCCACCCTGAGCGAGCTCGCCGGTCATCCGCTTGATGCCCTCACCTATCACCGGCTCGCGGCCCTGTCGTTCGTGTCGGTCGGGCCGCTGGGTCTACGCCTGCACGACGCGGTGCGCAAAGTCTGGTTGAGCGATCTCTGCCAGCGTGACCCGGACCACTTCCGTCAACTGCGTCGAACCGCGATCGAGGTATTGGGCCGGCGACGCGAGGGAGCCGACGAGGCTACACGCCGGCGCACCTCCGCGCTCTTCCTCGATTTGTACCGTGAGCAGGTTCCCGCGTATCCCTGGTTCGACTGGCGAGCGGTCGACGAGCAGTCCGGCGGCACCGGGTTGAGACCGGGCGACCTTCCCGCCCTCCATGCGCTGGTGCCCGCCACGCCGCACATTGAGTTTTTAGCCCCGGAACACCACCACCCGCTCTTGGAGGCCATGGCCGAACAGGCGCCCGGCAGCATACGTGTAGTGCGCAGCGCGGACGGTCGGCCCATTGGATTCTGGGCCGCCCTCTGGCTCGCCCGCTCCACCATGCCCCTGGTTCACCGCTACCTGCCCGGCTGGGTTCGTGCCTGGCCCGACGACTGGCAGCGCTATGAGACCTTGCCCGAAACCGAAGCCGACACGTGTCTGACCGTTTTCTTCTGCTTCCGGGCCGCCCCTCCCCGCTACCGAGCGGAAGATGTGGCGGGTTTGGTGTTATTTGACGCGTTGGTCGGCGTTGGCGGCGGTGTCCGCATCTGGCTCAGCTCCACCGATCCGGTCTTCAAAGCCACGGTGTCCCAGTTGGGTCTGGCCCGGCGACTCATCCGGGATCCCGAGACCGGTCGAGAAGCGGAAATCCTGGAGGCCGACAAACGCGGACAGGGTTTTCTGGCGCTCGCCCGGTTTCTGGAGCGCAGAGCGCATGCATCCCTAGTCCAGCGCCTGGACCCCGCGACTTTGGAGGCCCTGCTGCGCGCTTGGCACCAACCGCGGCGCCTGTCCCGGCTGGCGCGTTCCCACGGGCTGCATTGGGCGCCCGCCACCATCCAACAGCGCCTGAAGCAGCTGTTGGAACAGGACCCGCCCCCGGCGCCGCTGACCCGAGACACCCAGGCGGTGCTGCGCTCCACGTTTCTCCACGTCGGCTCCAGCGTTGATGCCGTCGCACTGACCCTCCACATGAGCCGGACCACCTACTATCGTCACCGCCGCGCCGGCCTGCAGCAACTCGCGGAAGCCTGGACCGAACTGGCCCACAGGCTGCCCGAAACCTCGGCCCGGAACGCGGCTTCACCCCGCTGACCACCCATCCGCGCCGGGCGCCGCCACTGGCACACAGACGGCACAAAATTGAAACGCCGAGAGACCCGGGTACGCCTAAGGTGGGATTGGGAACGGGCCATGCCCGCTGCCCCGACTTTCAGAGAAGGATGTGGTGACCCATGTTTCAAGCGGGTGATGTGCTGGTGCATCCGACGGGTGCGCGGATCCGGGTGGAGTCATGGGACGGACGGCCCGACGGCATTTTGGTCTATCAGCTGACGCTGCCCGGCCGAGGGGGCCGGCTGCCGGAGCACAGCCACGCCGATCAGACGCAGGAGTTTCAGGTGCTGAAGGGTGTGGCCCGCTATACCCTGGCCGGCCAAGAAGGGGTGCTGGCGGTCGGCCAGTCCGTGGTTGTGCCGACCGGCACCGTCCACGTCAACCCCTGGAACGACACGGACGCCGAGTTGGTGCTGCGGGCGGTCTGCCGACCGGCCGCCGGCGAAGCTGAAACCTGGGTAAGGCTTGGCTTCGCGCGCACCTAACCATCCGGCGGCCAACGCTCGGCGCACGCCGGGCAACGGAACAGGGCCGACTCCTCCACGAGGATGTTTCCGCGAACAGACCGGCGCGGCCGTCGACGGCCCCGCCCGCCCCGCGGAACCCGCTGACGCCACACCCCACGGTCCGATTCCCGGCGGGCCGCCAGGACAGTACCAAGGGGTTGCGCCACGGGCGCCGGACCGGGTGGTTTGCCGGTGGACGCGGCAGAGCAGCCGACGGACCGGTCATGTCTCCGCTTGCCTTGCTTGGTCCGGCTCCGCCCCGGGTTCCGGGGGCTTGGGCCCCGGCGGGCAAGCCGCACGCCGGGCGACAAACAGAAAAAGCCCCCTAGCGCGGGGGCTTTTTCTCAGTACTGGCTCTGACGGGGGCGCGCTTCGTTCACAATAATGTCGCGGCCACCCAAGTTGGTGCCGTTCAAAGCCTCCACGGCTTTCTCGGCATCCTCGTCAGCCACCTCGACAAATCCGAAGCCCCGAGACCGCCCAGTCTCCCGGTCGGTGATGATTCGCGCGGAGACGACCTGCGCGTGCTGCGAGAACGCCTGCACCAAATCATCCTCAGTCGTCGACCAGGGGAGATTGCCAACATAAAGGGTCCGGGCCATTGAGATCCATCCACCTCCTGTGGGTTGCATACCTCAGGCACCCGGCCAGGAACCCAGGCCCCGGTCACCGATCCCCGCAGGAGATGAAGGACCCGAAGTACTGGGAAACAGCCTGACTCTGGATGTATAGTATATCCCGCGCTCCGGCGCTATGCGCCCGGCTCGGGATGCCACGCCTCCCGTTGCGACTGATAGAGACCGCACTTCCGGATATAGTTTTCGACCGCCTCCGGCACCAGGTACCGGATTGACAAGCCCTGCATCACGCGTGCACGAATGTCACTGGAAGAGATGGCCAGCGCGGGAACCTCCAAATGGTGGACTTTGCAGAGTTTCTCGCCCAAGGCCGGCTCCAGCTCCTGTAACCGCAACGCATATCCGGGACGGCTCGCCGCTATCACCTCGGCATATCGGAAGATATCCTCGGCCGCATGCCACCCGGCAATCTCCATCACCGCATCTGCCCCGGTGATGAAATACCAGCGCGCGTCCGGGTCTGAGGCATGAAAGTGGGCCAGCGTATCGCTGGTGTACGAAGGGCCGGGCCGCTCGATTTCCACCCGGGACGTGTCGAACCGTCTGTTGGACGCCGTCGCCAAGAATGTCATCAAGTACCGGTGCTCAGCCGCGGCGACCGTTCTCGATTTGTGAGGCGGTTGTCCGGCGGGAACAAAGATGACCCGGTCCAGCGCGAACGCGTCCCGTGCCGTTTCCGCCGCCACCAGATGCCCGTAATGAATGGGGTTAAACGTCCCACCCATCAAGCCGATCGCCCGACTGTTCGCTCCCATCTTCACCGACCCATATTCGCGACATACCGCAAATTTCCTGCCGAAATCCCCTTGACAGTGCTGGAAAATTTTATCCACCCGGCGGCGCGAGATGCGGTGCCCGCTCCCACTGCGACGGCGGCCACAACGTGCCTTCGCCGTACACCAGGACGCCGGGCCCAATGCGCACCGTCGTCCCATCCTCCAGGCCCGCCCGCCGCAGCATGGGTCCCACGCCCCGCCGGCGCAGATACTCGGCGAGATACTCTTCGGCCTCCCGACTGCCCCACTGGGTCATGGCGGCGCGCTCCTCGGCATCGCCCAATAGTCGCCAGGCTCCGTCGTCCTCTCGGGCCAGCTCGAGCCCCCGCACCCGCGGGCGAATGACCGGCAGCGGCCGTTCCACGGCGGGTGGCGGCATGGCCTGTAAGCGCGTCGCCACCGCCCCCATCAGCTCCGCCACCCCCTGCCCGGTGACGGCGGAGACGGCGTACACGGGGACCTCCAGCCGCTCTGCCAGCGCCTCCCATCCTTGCGCCGCGCCGGTCAGATCCTGCTTGGTGGCCACCACCATCTCCGGACGGGCGGCCAGCTCTTCGGAGAACGCCTCCAGCTCGCGTCGAATGGCATGGTAGTCGGCCACCGGATCCCGACCCGTGAGCGGGGAGCAGTCAACTAAGTGCAGCAGCAGCCGCGTGCGCTTGAGGTGGCGGAGAAAGGTATGGCCGAGGCCCGCTCCACGATGGGCGCCTTCAATGAGGCCGGGCACGTCGGCGATGACGAAGGGAGCCCCGTACTGGGCCACCACGCCCAGGTTCGGAACCAGCGTGGTGAACGGATAATCGGCCACGCGCGGCCGTGATTGGCTCACCCGACTGATGAGCGTGGACTTGCCCGCGTTGGGATAGCCCACCAGGCCCACGTCGGCCAGCAGGGTCAGCTCCAGCCGCACCCACAACTGCTCGCCCGGCTGCCCGCGCTCGGCAATCCGCGGCACGCGATGGGTGGAACTGGCAAATCGGGCGTTCCCGCGGCCGCCGCGACCGCCACGGGCCAACACCTCTTCCTGGCCGGGCGCCGTCAGGTCCGCCAGCAGCCGCCCATCCTCCGTCAGCACCATCGTGCCCGGCGGCACCGCGATGATAAGGTCGGGACCGTGGCGGCCGGACCGGTTGGACGCCCCGCCCGCTTCGCCGTGAGCGGCGCGAAAATGGGTCTTCTGACGAAAGTCCATGAGCGTGCTGAGCCCCGAGTCCACCCTCAGCACGATGTCGCCGCCCCGGCCGCCGTCGCCGCCGGAGGGCCCGCCCTGGGGCACATACTTTTCGCGCCGAAAAGCCACCGCGCCGTCGCCGCCCCGGCCCGCTTCCAAATAGATGCGCGCCTCATCGACGAACATCCGCCACCCCTTCCTCCTGCCACCGCCAGCCTATGCTGGTCACGTCGGCCTCACAGGCCACCCGGCACCCCGGCCATGGCCGCGGCGCCTCGCAGCATCCCCGCCCGGGCCACGCGACCCGAAACCCCGCCGGACTGGTCTCCGCCGTCAGGTCCACGGCGCGGCCGCAGCGCGCGTGCCATTCCAGCACGGTGCCCACCGTCACCAGGAGCCCCACCAGCGTTCGCGTCCGCGTGCCGGCGAGGCTCCAGCGAATCCGGCCTCCCCGCTCGGCGGCCCGCGCTTCGAGATTCACCAATTCTAGTTGTGCCCAGAGCGGCACCTGCCGGAGCGCCGCCGTCCGCCGCGCTTCGTCTTCCAGTAGACCGACCAAGTACTGGGCCGCCCGGTCCGGATGGCCCAGCTCCAGCCATCCGCCCACCACCTGGAGGAAGTTTTGGTAGCGGTGCCGTTCATATCCAATCAGGCGGGCGCCGCGGCAGGCAACCAGCCGACGCCAAAGAAGTCCCGCCGCCATCCCCGCTGCGCGGGGCGTCGCGGTGCGGGACTCGGGAATGGCCACGGGGCGGCCGGTTGACGGCATGTCATCCCCCTGCCGAACGGAGGGACAAAGGCTGCTTTAGGTGGCCTCGTCACCCTCCACACTGACGTAGCGGCGCGACAGGCGCCCACCGTGGAACGAAACCTTCCCGGGCACCAAGGCGTACAACGTATAGTCGCGGCCCAAGCCGACATTGCGGCCGGGATGAAAGTGCGTGCCCCGCTGGCGCACAATGATGCTGCCGGCCGACACCCACTGGCCGTCGTGACGCTTCACGCCGAGATACTGCGGATTGGAGTCGCGGCCGTTGCGCGAACTGCCGCCGCCCTTTTTGTGCGCAAACAGCTGAAGTTCCATGTCAGTCTTCCTCTCCCCCGCGACCCGCTTCAAACGCGACAAACTTGGGATAACTCCCGGCCAAATCCCGCAACCCGGCCACGATGGTATCCACCACCGCCCGCTGCGCCGCCGAGGCCTCGGCCGCCATGTCAAACACCGCGCGGCCGGGCGCGACGGTGCACCGCGCGCCTCCGGGCGCCACCTGCTCCAGTCCCACCCGCAACGTCTCCACCAAAGCCGAAACGCCGGCGCACACGATGTCAAATCCCGGGTCGGCTTGCCCGGCATGCCCGCTCACGGTCAGGCGGCGCGTCTGTCCGTGGTCAAAGACCACTCCAATGCGCACCATTTCCGGCGCTCAGGAAGACAACGCGGGCAACTCGATACGGTCGATGAGCAACCGGCTCTGGGACTGGCGATGGCCCTGGCGCCGGCGATAGTTCTTCTTGGGCTTGTACTTGAAAACCAGAATCTTTTTCGCCCGCTCCTGGCTCACCACGGTGGCCACCGCCCGCGCTCCCGGCACGTAGGGCTGACCGACGTGAGCCTGGCCTGCATCATCCACCACCAAAAGCAGACGCTCGAAGGCGATGATGGTGCCGGCCGCCACCGGCAATTTCTCCACCACAATCTGTTTGCCCGGCTGCACGTTGTATTGACGGCCGCCGGTTTCCACCACCGCGTACATGAAAAACCTCCCGGATGCGAGAGAAACTCCGCGCGCTATGCTAGCACCGCCCCCGGTCCTTGTCAAACTCCGTGCGGGCGGATTCGGTCAAGCATCCCGCCCGCAAGCACGGAACCGGCCGGCATCGGCCGCCGGGCAGACCCCGTATCCGGCTGGTTGACTCGAGCCCCGCGAGCCACAGGCTCCGCAGCCATGGGGTCGCCGGAGCCCGCGAATGACACCCGGTACCCCGAAAGGAGACAGGGGGTGGACCACCGCGCTGGTCACTCCGTCCCCATGGCGGGCATGGGCGCGGCGACGCCAAGGCGACGGGAACCCCGGTCCAAGCGGTTTGGTCGGCGATGAGAAACTCCTTAACCGCCGCCCATGCCGCTCTCACCCCGAGCCAGCATGATTGACCCAAGACGCGGCGGGCCGGACCGTTCCTTCCCTCCCGCTATTTTGGCCGCAATCACGTGATGAAAGAAGGACCGCTATGTGCGGCATCGCCGGGGAATGGACGGGGCAGCCCAGGTTGACGGGCTATGCGGGTCGGTCGCCGGCACCCGACTCCCGCCACGTGGCCGCCATGCTCCGACGGTTGCATCACCGCGGACCCGACGGCAGCGGCCTGGTGTCCGGACCCGAAGCCGCCGTCGGCATGACGCGGCTCGCTATCCAGGATCCGTTCGGTCACGCACCGCCGTACCGATCCGAGGACGGCCAGGTGATCGTCGTGCTGAACGGGGAGATTTACAATTTTCGTGCCCTGCGCCAGGAGATGATGCAGCGCGGGCACCATATGCTGGGAGACTCGGACGGCGACGTGCTGCCGCATCTCTACGAGGAGTGGGGAGCCGCCATGCTGCCGCGGCTGGTGGGCATGTTTGCTTTGGCCGTCTACGACCGGCGCCGTCACACCCTCTTGCTGGCGCGCGACCGCCTCGGCATCAAACCCCTCTATCTCTGGTCCGCGGGCGCCCGTCTCCGCTTTGCTTCGGAACTGAAGGCCTTTTTGGCCTGGCCCGACTTCGCGCCCACCCTCCGTCCCGATGCCGTGCGGCAGCACCTCCGCTATCGCTTTGTGCCGGCGCCGGACACCCTGCTGGGCGGTGTGGACAAGCTTCCCCCCGGACACTTTCTCATGCTGGACGGCGGCGCCCGCCGGGAATCGGAGCCGTGGTGGACGCTCCCGGTTCTGGACAGAGGCCGGGCGTCACGCACGTTGTCCGAAGCCGCCGATGAGCTCTCCGTCCTTTGGCCGCGGATTGTGGCCGACCATGCCGGGGCGGAGCGCGCCCGTGGCCTGTTTCTGTCCGGCGGGATCGATTCCGGCTGGCTCGCCTGGGCACTGGGTTCCGAAGCGCGGGGCATGCCGGCGCTGACCCTGGATGGCCAGGGTCTCGGCTCCGCCTACGACGAAGCGGACCAGGCCGCCGATTCCGCCGCCCGCTGGGGCTTGCGCCTGGAGCGCGTGCCCTTGACCGTCCCGACGGCGGAGGACCTGCTGCGGGTGGCCGCCGGCTTGGACGAACCCATCGGCGACCCCACCGTCATCACATTCGATCAGGTGGCGCGCGCGGCGAAAGACGCCGGGCTGACCGTCATGCTCTGCGGCGAAGGCGCAGACGAGGTGTTTGCCGGCTACCCCCATTACCGCGAGGCGCAGGTGCTGGATCGGCTCCGGCCCTGGGCCCGGCGTCTTTCGTCTTGGGGTCCCACGCGCGCGTGGATGGCGTCCGGTCGGAGGGGCGCCCGCCGCCTGAGCGCCGCCCTGCGGCCGACGTCCCGTCACTACGCCGGGGTGGGCGGCACCTTCTGGGACGTCGAGCCAGAGCCCAACCGGCTGCTGGAGCGGTATTGGCAGGCGGTGGCCGGGGAAAGCCGCCTCAAACAGATGCTGGGCTTCGATCTCCTCTGGTACCTGGGCGACGATGCGCTGCTCAAATGCGACCGCATCGGCATGCAGCATCAATTGGAAGTCCGCGTGCCCTATGTCGACCACCGCTTGGTGGAATGGGCCTGGGCGCTGCCCGATTCTCTGCTGGTGGATGGAGGGCTCGGCAAGATGGTCCTTCGGCGGGCGGCCGCCCGGGTGGCGCCGGCCTTGGCGCGCCGGCCCAAGCGCGGCTTTCCCACGCCGCTCACGGACTGGATCCGAGGCCCCCTGCGCACGCTCGCCCGCGACACGCTCGGTGGCCAAGACTGGCTGCCGCCCCAGGACCTCGACGCGCTGTGGGACCGGCTCGATCGCGGCCTCCCCGATGCCGGCCGTCAATTGTACACGCTCTTGATGTTGGAGCTGTGGACCCGTACGCTCAGAGATGATGCCGCGCCCCGACGATTAGACACGGAGGGCCAGGATGCAGGTGCTGCTGATTGAGGACGATGCCCAGGTCGGGCGCGTGGTGGCGCTGGAGCTTGAGCACGCGGGATTCCCGGTGCGCCGTGAGTCCACGGGCCGCGACGGGGTGGCGGAGGCGCTCACCCAGCGCTACGACATCATCATCCTGGATCTCGGCCTGCCGGATATGGACGGCATGGATGTGTGCCGGGCGATACGGGCGGTCTCCGCCGCCCGTATCCTCATGCTGACGGCGCGGGACGGCCTCGAGGACCGCGTGACGGGCCTGGAGGCGGGCGCCGACGACTACCTGGTCAAGCCCTTCGCGCCGCGGGAACTGGTGGCGCGGGCTCGGGCGCTGAGCCGTCGGCCGCCGGCCCTGGCGAACGCGGATCAGCCCGTGGTGGTCGGCAGCTGGAGCATCTATCCCCGACGCCGCCGGGTGGTCGTGCGCCAACAGGCGGTGGAGCTGACCCGGCGGGAGTTCGACCTGCTGCTGTACTTGGCGGAAAACCCCGAGCTCACGCTCACGCGCGACATGATCCTGGATCGCGTGTGGGGTTATGGCTATGGCGGCGGATCCAACGTGGTTGACGTCTACATCGGCTACCTGCGGCAGAAGCTGGCCGTGCCCGACCCCACGCCGGCCGACCCGGAGATAGTGACCGTGCGGGGCGTCGGCTATCGACTGGAAGCCGCCGGATCGCTCGCGTGCCGCTGAGTCTGCGCCAGCGCCTCACGCGTCAGGCGGCGGTGGCCGTCGTGGCCTTAGTGGTGGGCTTCGGAGCCATCACCTGGACCGCCACCTCCCTCCACTTCTACGCCGTGAGCCGAGCCGATGCCATCGGCCTGGCCCGGGGCTTGGCCGGCGACATCGCCGCCGCGCCGCCCGCCGCCGCCCGCAATCTGGCCGAGTATCGCACCGTCCGGCAGCCGGCCATCTGGATCACCGTCGGCGCGCGCCACCTCCAGAGCGCCAATGCCGTGGGACCCCGCCCCCTTCCGGGGCTTGACCGCCCCTTCGGCGCCAACCCCCGGATTGTGGTGCAGGCGGCGTTTCAGGACGTGCACGTGCTGGTGTCGTGGCCCCTTGAGCCGGTGGCCGATCTGCTGCGCGATCTGCTCGTCGTACTGCTGCTGACCGGTCTGGCCGCGGGCCTGGCCGGCATCGTCCTGGCCCGCTGGGCCACGGCCCGCATGCTGGTGCCGGTCAACCGCATGCTGACCAGCGTGAGCGACATGGTGGAGCACGCCCAGGTCACCCGGCTGCCGGAATGGTCCGACGCGGACGACGAATTTCGGCGCTTGGCCGCCACGTTCAACCGCCTGTTGGCCTTGGTGGAGCGGGAAGGAGCCCGCCAGCGCGACCTGCTGGCCCATGCCGCCCACGAGCTGCGCACCCCGCTCCAGGTGCTCCAGGGCAACTTGGATCTGCTGGCGGACTGGGGGGGTCAGGACCCTCAGGTGCGCGCCGACAGCGTGCGCCAAAGCCGCCTCGTCTTGGAGCGGCTGCGCCGGCTGGTCGACGACCTCATGCGCATCGAACGGGCGGCGTCCGGCCGCCCCGCCCCGCAGGCGGTGGCGTTGGAGGCTCTGGTGCGGGCGATCGCGGAAGATGCCCGGGTGCTGGCGCCTCAGCTCACCGTCCGGATGGGCGGCGGCGCCGCATTGATTGCGGCGACCCCGTGGGATGCCGAGCGGGCGCTCTGGGCGGTGGTGGACAATGCGCTCAAATACACGCCCGCCGGCGGGCGGGTCGAGATGTGTGTGCAGCAGAACGGGCCGGAAGGGAGCGTCCTCATCGCCGACACCGGGCCCGGCATCGCCCCCGAGGACCAGCCGCACATTTTTGACCGCTTTTACCGTGGTCAGGCCGCGCGCGCCGGCGAGGGATTCGGCCTGGGCCTCGCCCTGGTGCGCGCCCTGCTCACGCGGGACGGGGGACGCGTCGAAGTCACCTCGGCGCCCGGCGCCGGAACCCGAGTCCAGCTCTTCTGGCCGCTGGCCGGATCCTCGACGCCGCCGGCCTAAGCCGCACCCGGCCCAAGCGTCACGGCCGCGCTGCCCGATTGCCGGTCGCGGCCAGCTCCGACTGTTCGGTCGGCTCCTCCACCAACTTGGCGGTCGCGAAGGTTCGCAGCGCGCGCTGGACTTCCACCAGTACCCGCTCGCCCACGCGCGGGCCTCCGCCTTCAACGTCGATGACGTAGCCTTCCACCCGCGCAATCCCGTTTTTGCTGTTGGTGGCGTGCCGCTCCTCCACCAGGATCTTGAGGCGCTCGCCCTCACGGACCGGAAACGCCTGACGCTCCACGTCCTGTCGAGTGCCCAACACCCGAATCCTCAACTCCTCGGGTCCGCAGTCACCGGCGCCGCGGATGTACACCGAGCGCCCGAGGTTCTTTTCCAGTTCGCGGAGGTTGGCCCCGCCGGGGCCAATCAGATGCGACGCCACCGACGGATGCGTTTCGGCCAAGACCGCTTCTGCCCCCGACTCGCGCAGCCGCTCCGCAATGCGCTCGCGCAGCCGCTGCGCCACCACCTCCTCCGACAGCACCCGTCCCTTGCCTTCGCAGTCGCCGCAGATGCGGGTGAGCTGTGACAGCAGGCTCTCATGCACCTTCTTGCGCGTCATTTCCAAGAGGCCCAGCCGGGTCAATCCCAACACCGTCACCCGGGTCCGATCCGACTTCAGCGCCTGCTGGAAGGTGCGAATGATCTCGGTCTGGTGCTCCTCCTTCTCCATGTCGATGAAGTCCACCAGAATGATGCCGCTGATGTCCCTCAGGCGGAGCTGACGCGCAATCTCCACCGCCGCTTCCCGATTGGTTTCCAGGACGGTGTCGGCGAGATCGGTCGAGCCCACGTTTTTCCCCGTGTTCACGTCAATCACCGTCAGCGCCTCGGTCTCGTCAATCACGAGATATCCGCCGCACTTGAGCCAAATCCGGCGTTTGACGGCTCGGTCCAACTCCGCCTCGACCCCGCGCGCCTCAAACAGGGGTCGCGGCTCCTGCCAGAGCTTCACGCGATCCTTGAACTGCGGCGACAGCGACGCCACCACATCCTGGGCGCGTTCGAACGCATGCTCGTCGTCGATGATGAAGGCGTCGACCGTCGCGTCGAGATGGTCGCGCACCGTGCGCATGATGAGGCCCACTTCGCGGTGCAGCACACTGGGTTCATGGACGGTCTTGGCCCGGTGCCGGACCCGCGCCCAGAGGCGGCGGAGGTAAGCCAAATCGCGCTGGAGCGCGCGCTGGCTGGACCCCATGGCCACCGTCCGGACAATGAGCCCCATGCCCCGGGGACGAATTTTCTCCGCGATGGCCCGCAGCCGGTCCCGCTCCGCGCCGTCCTCGATGCGCCGCGACACCCCCACGGTCTCCGAGTAGGGCGTCAGCACCAGATACCGTCCGGGCAGACTGATGTTGGTGGTGATGCGGGCTCCCTTGGTGCCGATGGGCTCCTTGACCACCTGCACGACGACTTCCTGGCCGACTTTGAGCACTTCTTGAATGGGCCGGTGACGCGCGCCCTTGTCTTCGGCGACCGCGTCATCGACGTAGAGAAAGGCGTTCTTGTCCAACCCCACATTCACGAAAGCCGCCCGCATGCCGGGCAGCACGTTCTCGACCCTGCCCTTGTAGATGTTGCCGGCGGCTTGCTCACCCTCATCGCGCTCGATATAGAACTCCACCAGCTGGCCGTCTTCCAAAATCGCCAATCGACTGTACCGGGCACCAAAATTCAGCAAAAGCTCTTTGAAAGGTTTCGGTTCTTCGGGGTTCTGGTCCGCACCCTCCGCCTCAGGAGACGTGGTTCCGTCAGCTTCCGCTTCCGCCGTACCTGCGGTGGGGAGGGCCGGAAGAATGCCCCAGCGGCGTCGTCTGCGCCGTGCCATCTGGATGCCCCTTCCTTGTGAGTAGTCATTCAGCGAGTGAACCCTATTCAGTTGTCTAACAACCCGTCTCTCCCGCGGGCAAGCCCCCTTCCCGTCCCCGGAGCGCGTCTCCCAACTTCTGGTTCCTGGTTATCCTTCATCATAAAGTCTTCGCCGGGTGCGGTCAATTTCGGGAGCGAACCAGTCTGCCCACGGCGACTTGCGGCCCCAGCTCCGAGAGTCCCGCCAGCAAGTCGCGTTCCCAGAGAATGCCCCGCACCTCCTGATGGGGTCCCAAAACGGCCACTCGGTGGAATTGCCGAGGCCGCATCGCCTCCAGCACGGCCGCCAAGCGGACGTCCTCGCGCACCGCCAAGTCGGCCAGCGGCCACACCGGCCGCGCCCCGAGCGCCGCCGTTCGAACGGCCAAATCCCGGACCGGCCACAAGCGGCCAAACGTCGGCTGACGGCCCGTCCACACCAGGAACCCCGCCATGACCCACAACGGCCACAGCAAGCGGCCAAACGCCGCCGCCCCCAGGGCTGCCGCCGCCAACACCACGGCCAACCCGCGGGCCGCGCTCCTCACCTCCTGCTCCGCCTGACGGTAGCCGACGCGATTCACCCTGAGCGCCCGCCACAGCCGTCCGCCGTCAAGAGGGGCCGCCGGCAACAGATTGAACAGGGCCAGTCCCCCGTTCATCCAAATAAAAAACGTCAGCAGGGCCGGATTGGTTCCCAGGGCGTGGCCCAGAGATTGGCCCAGCAGGGCCAAAACGCCGCTGGAGAACGGTCCGGCCAGAGCCACCAGCGCCTGGACCGCAGGCTCCCGGCTGTCCAATCCCGCCAATTCGGCGCGGCCCCCAAACGGCCACAGCTCGATCCCCGCGACGCGCACGTCCATCCCCTCGGCCGCCGCCGCGTGGGCCAGCTCGTGGGCCAGCACGCAGAGAAAACCGAGCACCGTCTCGACGCCGTGTCCGCTCGCCACATATCCGGCCAACAGCAAGAGGAGCGTCCAATGGACGCGCACCGGAACCCCGAGAACCCGCCCGACGGTCACGGGCCGGCCAGCGCGGACCCATACAGGAAAGACAGCGAGGGACTGACCGGTATCCCGTCCTGCGCGGCCGACACCGCCAAGCGGTCGTGCAGAGCCGTGCCCAAAACCTGCCCCCGATGCACGCGCCGCGTTGGTCGTCCCCCGACAAGACCGGCCAAGGTCACCTCCCATCCGTGTCCGACACTGAGTGTCACCCGCCCGGGCACCCAGCGCACGACCGTCGCGGCGGCGGGGGCACGCACCGGAGCCCCGGCGTCAACCCGCAGCAACGTCTCGGCATGGAACCGATAGCGCTGGGGGGAGGCGCGATACCATCCGTACGACCACAGCACCACCTCCGGGTCCGCCGGTGGCAAGAAGCGCAGCGGCCTCTTCGGTGCCGGAGAGCTCGGCAGCATAGCGAGCACGGCGCCCCACGAACGGGCCGCGACAAATCGGCGCAGCTGACTGGCGGCCCGCGCCACGACGGGCTCCCGACTCCACGCCGGTCCCAGGGCGGTCTGGAGGTCGGCCCGGACGCGCGCGGGCAGACGACCCGCTCCGACGGCGGCCACCAGAACGCCCAAGCCCAACCCGAAGGCGATGACCGTCTGCACGGTCAGGCGTCGCCACCGCTGGGCGCGCGGCGCGACCGGTCCCGGATGCACCCGAATCCCCCCGGTCCACGTGTATGTGACAAGCCCAGTGAAGAGACCACGACCGACATCGCGCGGCGTCCAGACGCGCCCGCCGCTGGCCGCACCGGGTCGAACCGCCTGGTCGGTCGCGGCCGCACACCGATATCACCCCTGACGGCTTAAGACCGGGCCGTGCGGCGCCGGCTCCGACGCGGCCTCAGCGGGAGCGCTCCGGGGAGCATCTTGGCCGGACGGCATCGGGGCCACAGGGCCCGGCGAAAGAGAGTCCCGTTCCGCAGTGTCAAAGAGGGCCAGCGCGTGCGCGTCCTGGAGAAACTGTCGAGACAGCGCACAGCCCGCTCGGTGTCCGAAGAAGGAGCCGAGACCGAGGACGCGAGCCGAACGGGACGAGTCCCGTCCAGGGGCATTCGGGCATCGCGTGCGCCAGGCGGGGATAGATCAGACCGCGTTTCTCCACGATGCCTTGGAACAGGTTCTCCAGCCGCTGATGAAGGGC
>DAHVOH010000004.1 GCA_027318915.1 Clostridiales bacterium | reverse complement strand
AGGAGAAGTTCCAACCACTCCGGAGCACAAAGTCGCCACCGCCTTCGCCGGCAGCCAGGGCACGGAGCCCGGGCAGAAAAGCGGGCTTGCAAGAGCGTCGGTGATCCGGTCGGCGCCGGTTTCGTGCGCGTGGCGGTGCCTGGTGTCGCTCCTGGGCGTGGCGTTGTCCTTACGCTGCCACGGAACCCAAGTCGCGGGACGGTCAGGCGCCGAGCGCACAAACGGTGGTTTGTGGCGCAGGCCTCTCCTCATTGCCCTTCATCCATCCGGTTTGGCTTGGCGGGTGTCGTAACGCATGGCAAGGTCAATGACGCTAAAGACTCGGCGCTCCGTGAGTTTTGACTCGCTCCGTCCGGAGGTGTTCATGCACATCGGCTACGCCGCGGAGCGGTTGCTCCCGCCGTTCATCGGCGCGCGACCCTTGACAGGCGCCCCGCGGCGGACACGCCGGGACTGGGGCGGACCACGCAGACCCGCACCGCGCTCATCGGCCGCGCAGAACTCCCGCCACCGCACCCGGACAGGTGTGATACGGTGGACACGACGGGCATCTCGGGGAACACACCCGCCGGCCGCCATCCCGCCGGATTTGCGGCAGGTGGAGGCACCCACGCTGGTCACACGTCGCGGAGGAGGAATTTGCGGGTGAACGCGCCGGAATTTCGGAGTCACTTTCCCATCTTTGACACCACCGCCCATCTCTGCAGCTGCAGTGAAGGAGCGCTCTCCGATCGAGTCATCGTGGCGATGAGCGAGTTCATGACCAGCTGGCGCATCCATGCGGCCCCGTGGCAGTTTTGGATGGAGGAGCTGGACCATGCCCGGGTGGCTTTCGCCCACCTGATCCATGCCGCACCGGAACAGGTGGCGGCCATCTCATGCGCCTCCGAAGGGGCTTTTCAGGTGGCCTGGGGACTTGATTTCCAGCAGCGCCGCCAGATTATCACCAACGATTTGGAGTTCCCCAGCATCGCCCATGTGTGGCTTGCCGCCGGGGCGCAGGGCGCCGTCGTCGACTTCATTCCCCAGACCGACGGCCTCGTCGACCCACAGCAGTACATAGAGCGCATCGGGGAGCAAACCGCGCTCGTGTCCGTCCCGCTGGTGTCCTATGCCAACGGGCTTCGGCTCCCCGTGGCCGATATCGCTCGAACGGCCCACGCCCGTGGAGCCCGCGTGTTTGTCGACGCGTACCAGGGGGCCGGCGTGCTCCCGATCGACGTCGAAGCCTTGGACTGCGACTACCTGGTGGCCGGCACCCTGAAGTATCTCCTCGGCTCTCCGGGACTCGCCTTTCTCTACGTGCGCGAACCGGCCGCGGCCCCGCGCGATCCCATTTTGACCGGATGGTTCGCGCGGCAGGAGCCTTTCGCGTTCAACCCCCGGCGGCTTGATTATGCGGTCGACGCCCGCCGCTACCAAACCGGCACACCCGCCATCCCCGCCGCATTTGCCGGCCGCGCCGGGCTGGATCTCATCAATGAGACTGACACGCCGTCCGTCTTTGCCCATGTTCAGGACCTGGCCGGACGCCTTCAAGATCGGCTGCTGGGCGAAGGCTTTGCGCTCTTCTCGCCGACCGACCCGGCTTTTCGCGGACCCCAGGTCACCGTCCGGGTGGACGACGCCGAAGCCTGCGCCGCCTTCCTGACCGACCGCCATGTCATCGTGAGTCCGCGCGGACAAGCGGTCCGTGTCAGCCTGCATTACTACAACAATGCCGACGACCTCGATCGGGTGGCGGAGGGCCTCCTCGCCTATCGACAGACCCGCTCCCCGATCGGGCGCGCCTAGCCGACGTCCCAGAGCGCGTGCAGGCGCGTGGAGGGCGGCCTCGGTGCCCGAGGCCGCCCATCAGGCAAGATCCGCCAGCCAGGCGCGAATGACGCGAGCCACTTCGTCGCCGCCCTCCGGCAGCAGTTCGTGGGTGAGGCCGGCCAACGTCACCACGCGGTGGCCGGGCTGACGGGCAAACGCCCCGAACCACTCCCGGCGCTGCGTGGCGGCCGGGTCGGCCTCGCCGCCGGCCGTCCCGTCCTGCGCCCCCGCTTCGTCGGCCGGTGTCACCAGCAGCGCACGGCCGGCCACCGCCAGGTAAGCTTCCTCCGGCAGGACGGCCATGCTCCGCATCGCCGCCCCAAAAGCGGCGAGCGACATGGCGGGGTGCCAGGCTCCGTCGTCGCGCCGCATCCAGCCCGACCTCACCATCCGCACCAGCGTCGGCGTCACCGACAGGCCCCGGTCCCGGTACGCTTGCAGATCGGTCGCCACGGCATCCTCCAGGCGCCGGTGCGTCTGTCTGCCCAGAAACGCCAGTCCCTCCGCGATTTCGGCCTCCAACGATTCACCCGGATTCACCCAGGGCATGTAGCCGCCGTCCAGCAGGACCGCGCCCCGCACGGTCGCCGCCAGCGCGCCTTGCGCGAGACGCGCCAAAAACGCCCCCCACGAATGCCCGACGACGACGGCCGCACCGGTCTCGGCCAACAGCCGCTCCCAGATCGCCAGCGCGCGCTCCACGGTCGGAAGCCCCGTGCTGACCGGACCCACGCCCGGCGGATCCACCGCCCACAGGTGATTCGGCAGCCGCTCCGCCAAGAGGCCAAAATACTCGGCCCGGCTCCCCATACCGGGCCAGGCCAGCAGCGCGGGCGCCTCGCCCGGCCATTCCAGCAGCCGAACCGGCTCACCGTCCACCGGGACGACCCTGTCCGCGCTCGGCGCGCCGTCCGACCACCGGGGCACCTCGCTCGCTCCCTTCCGCAGGCAGGATTCCGCACGGATTCGCACGGCCCTCGGGATCTTTCGCAGTCTCGGAGCCATCTCCTCCCCGGGCGCTCCCATCCGCCGTACGCGCGCATCCCCGGCCGATCCCTCGCGGACAACAGATGGCCGGGGCCCCTATGACCGTGCCGAGTCCTGTGGAGCTGCCGAACGAGGCGAGCCGCGGGGACTCGCAAGCCCGCGAGGTCATGTGGCCGCACCGAGCGCCCGAAACGCCCGCGTCTGGACTCGGTGCGGTCTTCGGGCAGCCGGGGATCCGCAGAATGCCCGGCGGCATCCAGCCGGCGCCACCTTCGTCCGAGACCCCGGCACGGCGGGCCATCGCCCTTGCGGCATGACATCAAGCCGGGACAAAGGCTCCCGGCCGGGCGGAAAACCTCGGCTCGCCCGGCTCCAGCGGGCGAGCCCGTCGCCGCGTCGCGCCCCCGACACGGGGGCCCATCCCGGGCCCACCGGGTCCGTTCCCGGAGCGGTTCTAGATCGGCCCCGGCAACGCACGGTGGAGGCGATGGATTTGCAGCGTGACCACCAGGACGCCGATGAGGGGAATCGCGACGCAGAGGACGGTCCACAGCACCTTCACGCGGGTCGATAGGACCACCACGCGCTTGCCCGCACGGCGGTTCAAGGAAGCGGGCCACCAGATCACCAAAAGATATGCCCAATAGAGAAAGAACGCCAGATACAGCAGGACCCACATGGGTCTCACGCTCCTCCCTGTATGGGCGTCTTCGGCCCGCTGCGGGAATCCCCTGTTTTCCATCCGGTCAAAATGCGCGACCGGCCGCCGCGCGTTGTCCATCGGGGCATGCTTTGCTATCATGGCGCCACGGTGCCATGGTGCGGGTCGGACACGGAACCGCTCGCCGACGTGCCGCGACGGGACCCGCCAGTTCAACCCAAGGGAGCTTCCATCGTTATGTCGGAGGAGTCCACCGCCCCACCTGATTGGGAAAATCCACAGTGTCTCGAGCGTCACCGATTGCCACCCCGCGCCTACTTTCTTCCCGCGGCCAGCGCCGTCGAGGCGCGCGGGGCGGCGCTTTCATCCAGTCGGGTCCTTTCGCTGAACGGTCTCTGGGACTTCCTCTACGTTGATTGCCCGGCGGACGCGCCCGCCGTCTGGGACCGGGCCGGCCCGTCCCCCGCGACAATCGAGGTGCCCGGCCACTGGCAACTGCAGGGCTTCGGTCATCCGCACTACACCAACATCCTGTATCCCTTCCCCGTGGATCCGCCGCACGTGCCGGACCACAACCCGACCGGCTGCTATCGGCGCGTCTTCACTCTGCCCTCGGATTGGGCGGACGGGCGCGTGATTCTGCGCTTTGAAGGGGTCGACAGCGCCTACCATGTGCATGTCAATGGGGAGGCGGTCGGATACAGCCAGGGGAGCCGCCTTCCGGCGGAGTTCGACATCACCTCTTATCTTATTGACGGAATGAATACACTGACCGTCCGCGTGTATCAGTGGTCCGACGGCAGTTATCTGGAGGACCAGGACCAGTGGTGGCTTTCCGGCATCTTCCGGGACGTGTGGCTCCTGTTTCGTCCGCTCACGCATATCGCCGACATTCGTCTGGAGACGGGGTGGGATGTCACGGGGGAAGGGCGGCTGGAGTGGACCGCCTGGATCACCAACACCGGCCCGTTGCCCGCCGACCAACTCACCGTGCAGGCCGTCCTCACCGACGCCGAAGGGTCTGGCGCCGCCGCGACCACCGTCCGTGTGCCCACCCTGGCGCCCGGAGCGACGGAGCCGATCGGATCGGTCCTGGCGCTCGAGTCCGCCCGACCGTGGACGGCGGAAACGCCCCATTGCTACGATCTGGTGCTGGAACTGCAGGCGGACGGCGCTCCGGTGGAGGGCCTGCGCCACACGGTGGGATTCCGGACGGTGACACGGGAGGCAGGGCTGGTCGCGGTCAACGGGGTGCCCCTCACGTTTCGCGGCGTCAACCGGCATGAGTTCGATCCCGTCCGGGGGCGCGCGGTGACGTCCGACGCCATGCTCGCCGACGTCCTCCTGATGAAGCGGCACAATATCAACGCCGTGCGCACGTCCCACTACCCGCCGCACCCCGAATTTCTGGAGCTGTGCGACCGCTACGGGCTCTATGTGATTGACGAGGCGGACTTGGAGTGCCACGGCTTTTTGGCCGTCGGCGACCCCAACCGCCTGTCCGACGACCCCGAGTGGCAAGACGCGTACGTGGACCGCGCGGTGCGGATGGTGGTGCGCGACCGCAATCATCCGTCGGTGATCCTGTGGTCACTGGGCAACGAGTCGGGGTTCGGCCGCAACCATCGCACGATGGCGCGGCGCATCCGGTCCCTCGACGCAACCCGCCTCCTCCATTACGAAGGCGACCGGGCGGGCGAGGTGGCCGACATTCTGAGCCGCATGTACCTCTCGGTGCCGGACCTGGACCGTCTCGGCGAGGACGATGAGCGCCCGGCCCTCATCCTGTGCGAGTATGCCCATGCGATGGGCAATGGCCCCGGCGGACTGGAGGACTACTGGGCCGTCATCGACCGCCATCGCCGCCTGCAGGGCGGCTTCGTCTGGGAATGGCGGGATCACGGGCTCCGCGGGATCGGCAGCGACGGCGGCCACGCCTATCTCTACGGCGGAGATTTCGGCGACGAGCCGCACGACGGCCATTTCGTCATCGACGGCCTGTTGTTTGCAGACGGCACACCGTCTCCGGGTCTGACGGCGCTCAAGAAGGCGCTGGAGCCCATGCGGGGGCTGGACCTGGAGTGGGACACCGGTCGGCTGCGCCTCGTCAATCGCTGGGACTTCGAGTCGCTGGGCGGACTGGACTTGCTGGTCGAGGTGCACGAGGGGTCGCGGATTCTGGCCGCACGACGGCTCTCCATGCCGGAGGTGCCACCGCGAGCCACCGCCGCCGTCACCCTGCCCCTACCACCTTTACCGCCTCCCGCCGATCTGCGGTGGTGTCACCTCTCCCTCCGCCTGCCCACCCCCAACCGTTGGGCGGAGGCCGGGCACGAGTTGGCGTTCTTCGACGCGGTGGACCCGGCGTCGCCGGTGGCGCCGCCGCCGGCCGCGCGTGGACCCGCCCACGACCCGGTGAGCATCGACGAAGACGGTCCCCGGCTGCATCTGCGGGCCGGCGACACCACCCTCATCTGGGATCGGCGGCGCGGCGCGCTGATGGATTGGCGCCTGGGCGGGGACCGCCTGGTTCTTTCGGGTCCGGAACCGGCGTTGTGGCGGGCTCCGGTCGACAACGACATCCAGGTGGCCCGCGAATGGCGGCGGTTCGGCCTCGATGCGCTGGAGCAGCGCGTCGGGGCCACGCATGTCGCCCGGACGGGCGACGGTGCCGTCACACTGTCCTGCCGGCTTCGGCTGGCGCCCAGGGCCCAGGCCTGGTCCATCGCCTGGACCATGGACCTCTCCCTATTTCCGGACGGCCGCCTCCGGCTGCAAATGGCTTTACGCCCCGCGGACGGAGGCCCGCGCACCCTGCCCCGCGTGGGCGTGCTGTTCCGGCTGCCCGACGAGTTCGCCGCAGCCGCCTGGCTCGGCCTCGGTCCCGGTGAAACCTATGCCGACAGCCGCGCGCAGGGTCGGCTCGGCGTGTTTTCCGCCACCGTCGACCAGCTCTTCACCCCCTATGTGTTTCCGCAGGAGGGCGGCAATCACACCGCCACCCGCTGGGTGCGCGCGCACCGTTCGGACGGGCTCGGCCTCACCGCGTCGTCGGCCGTCCCGTTTGACTGGAGTCTTCGCCGCTACAGTGACGCCGCCTTGACCGCCGCCACCCATCGCCACACCCTGGTCGACCCGGCCGGCGGCGGCCTCTACTGGCACCTTGATCTGGCTCAACACGGGCTCGGCAGCGCGAGCTGCGGCCCCGGCCCGCTGCCGGCGTACGAACTGGTCGCCCAGCCGTATGCCGGAGACTTCTGGCTGGTTCCCGGACGAGCGGAGCGGCTGGTCTGACCAACCAGCCGCTCCGCTCAGCATCGGGTCCCGTATCGTGCCGGGGCTACTCGCCGCCGCCGATCCCCCCCAGAGCCGTGGCCGTCTCGTCCTGGCCGTCCTCGGCCAGATAGCGCTCCAGCAGGGCTTCCGCCAAGAGGCGAAGCCGCGCCTGCATGGCGACGTCCTGCCACGCGGCGGGGAGATTGGGGCTCTGCAGCAGCAATCCGAGCGCGACCCCCAGCCGGCCGTACAGGGCCTTGCCCTCATGCCGGGGGTGTCCTTCCAGATCGAAGGCGGATCGGCCCGACTGCCGCCGGAGGGGTATCTCCTTCAGGAAGAACGACATGACCAGCGCCACGCCCAGGAGAATCGACCCGACGATGAACACCTCCTGGGTCGCCAACGCCAGCGACACCTTGACGCCGTGCAGCAGCGCCCGGGCCAGGACAACCCCCGCCGGTCCGAAGCGGCTGAACACCCGCGACAGCTGACTGAAGGCGGCCGGCGACAACAGCACGGCGGGATTGGCGATGTTGTGCAGGGCCCCCGCCGGCAGGGCTCGCTGGATGGCCACCGGGATGTGCCGGGGCAGTTCGTGCGTGAACCGGCTGGTCAGCAGCGAGCCCAGAATGGCGATGCCCACAGTGCCGCCGATGGAGCGGAAGAACTGCAGGCTCGCCGTCACCACGCCCATCTCCTGGAACGGGAAGGCGTTCTGCACCACGATGGTGAACAGGCTCATCATCGTCCCCATGCCCAGTCCGGTGATGACCATGTCGCGAATGACCAGCGCATTGGTGGCGTCGGCCCCCATGCGCCCCAGAAGGAACATCCCGAACACGGCGACCGCCAAGCTGATGATGGACAAAAGCTTGTACTTGCCCGTCCGCGACATGATCTGGCCGCCCACGATGCTGGACACCATGAACCCGAGCATCATCGGCGTGATCACAATGCCGGAGTTGGCGGCGGAGTCCCCGATGACCGCCTGCACGAAGAGCGGGATGTACATGATGGCGCCGAACATGCCCAGGGCGACAAAAAACGACGTCGCCACACTGATGGTGAAAATGCCGTTGCGGAACAGCTTGGGCGAGAGAATCGGCTCCGGGCTGTGCAGCTCCCAGACGACGAAGGTGATCCAGGCCGCCAGCGAGAAGGCGAAGGCGCCGAGGACGTGCCAATCGGTCCAGGTGTATTGATTGCCCGCCCACGAGAAGCCCAGCAGCATGGGCACCGCCGCCAGGACCAGCAGCGCCGAGCCCATGTAATCGATCAGGTGGTTGGTGCGCTGGTAGATGCCGGGCAGGGCCACGGCGCAAAAGATGAGGGCCAAGGCGCCGAGCGGCATATTGACGTAAAACACGTACCGCCATCCCCAGGTGTCGGTGATGGTGCCGCCGGCCCAAGGGCCGATGATGCTGGCCAGGCCGAACACCGCCATCATCATCCCCTGCCACTTGCCGCGTTCCGCGGGTGGGAAGATGTCCCCGATGATGGCTTGCACAATGGGCAGCATGGCTCCGGCGCCCAGCCCCTGAATGCCGCGATACAACACCAGCTGGGTCATGCTGTGGCTGGTGCCGGATAGCGCCGAGCCGAGCAGGAAGACGGACATGCCCAACAGGTAGAAGGGCTTGCGGCCGTAAATGTCGGAGAGCTTGCCGTAAATCGGCACCATGACCGTCGATGCCAACAGATAGCTTGTGGTGACCCACGCATACTCCGACAAGCCGTGCAGGTCGGCGATGATGCGCGGCATGGCGGTGCCCACCACCGTCTGATCGACGGCCGACAGCAGCATCCCCAGCATCACGCTCACCAAAATCAGCACCAGCTGCCGCTGACTCACCTGGTCCCGGAGCGGCTGACTCGAGTCCACGATGGCGCGACGTCCACGCGCACTGACCGGCGCATCCGTCATGACGAAACCCGTCCTTCCCCCGCGGTCGCCGCCACCGGCTCGACCCGCTCAATCACCCGCCGCAGCGCGCCCAGTCCACGGGCCAGCGCCTGCACATCCTCGGCGTCCATCCGCCTGAGCCACTCCCGCACCAGCTGAGGACCGCCCTGCTGGGTCTGCTCCAACAGCCGACGTCCGCCCTCCGACACCGTGCAGATGGTGACGCGGCGGTCCTCGGCATGCGCGCGCCGCTCCACCAAGCCCGCCTGCACCAACCGCTCGACGATGTGGCTGGCCGCCGGAAGCCCTATCCCCAGCTCCCGTCCCACCGCCCCGACCGACAGGCTGGCGCTCCGCGCCACCACGAAGAACGCGCGCAGCTGGGCCATGGACAGGTCCAAGTCCGCCCAGCTGTCCCGGCTCCGTTCCTGCACGGCCAGAAACAGCGCCCGGAGTCCCTGAAGCACCTGCTCCTCGGGTTGCGACCCCTCGGGGCGCGGCCCGGTCGATGATGCGGGATCCGTGTGGTGTTCCACGTCCATCCTCCTCATTCAGAGGCAGTGTAGGCGATTGATACGACGCCGTCAATCTATTTATGGATCTAAACTACGTCACGCTATCAAAGTATTGGCCCCGCCCGATGGCCGCATCGGGGCCGGGGGAAATCCGCCCACAGTCGCATGGTGTCTTGGCCGGCGAGCGGATAAGATGAGATATGCGTCAAATTCCGCGCGGCATGTGGCTTCTGGCGGCCGGCGTGGCCGTCAACAGCCTCGGATTTGCCTTCATGTGGCCGCTGACCGCCATCTACGTCCATCGTGTCCTGGGCCAGCCCATGACCGTGGTGGGCATTCTGCTGACGGCCCAGGCCGGCGCGGGCCTGCTGGGCTCTTTCTGGGGCGGCATTCTCTTTGACCGGTTCGGCGCGCGCCGGCCGCTCCTGGTCACCGTGGCCGTCAACGTCATGCTGATGGCCTGGATTGGCTGGGACCGCAACTTTTGGGCGTATGCCGTGGGAGCCACGCTGGCCGGCATGGGCGTCGGGGTGGTGTTCCCCTGTCTAAACGCCCTGGCGGCTCAACTGTGGCCGGGCGCCGGCCGCAACGCCTTCAACGTGGTCTACGTGGCCCAGAACGCGGGGGTCGCCTTCGGGTCGATTCTGGGTGGCCTCGTCGCCAGCATCGGCTTTCAGTTCACCTTCTTTTCGGCCGCCGTGCTGCTGGCGGCTTTTTGGGTTCTGATTGCGACGGAATACCGGGGCGCGGCGTTTGACCGGCCGCCGGCCCCGGAGGCGGCGGCCAGCCGCCGGCCCCAAGCCGATCGGGTGCCGCTCGCCGCCATCGGCTCCGCGACGTGGCTTCTGGCCGCCGGTCTTATGCTGGACTGGGTGGCCTACGTGCAATGGCAGAGCACCACGCCCAATTACATGCAGGCCGAGGGCCTCGCGCTCCCGCTGTACAGCCTGCTCTGGACCATCAACGGCGGGCTGATTCTGCTGGGACAGCCCCTCATCCTCGCGGTCGTCCGCCGTCTCGCGCGGGTGAAAACCCAGATTCTGGTGGGCAACTCGCTGTTTCTGCTGGCCTTTCTGCTGCTGGCGGCGCGCCAGGCTTATCCCATCTACGTCGCGGCCATGGCCCTCTCCACCCTGGGCGAGATGCTGGTGTGGCCGGCGGTGCCGGCCGCCGCCGACCAGCTGGCGCCGCCGGGCCGGCGCGGAACCGTCCAAGGCCTCATCAGCATGGCCGGCTCGGTCGGCCGCATGGCGGGACCGCTCCTGGGAGGCATCCTGTATGTCTCCACCGCGCCATCCGGTCTCTTTCTGGTCATGGCCGCGATCTTTGTCGGGGCGGGATTGGTGTATCTGGTCTACGACCGCCTGGGAGCCAACCCGGACATGCGGCAGCGTGTGGACGCGACCCGGTCCGCCGAACAGAACCTCTGATCTGGTCGGCGAGCCCGCTCACGCCCCGCCGTCCGCCCTCGCCCCACCGCCCGCGAGATGGTCGCCCCGGCCGGTTGCCCAGGGTCAACCCGTCTGGCAGCGGGCGCGCTTTGGACCCGGGCGTCTCTCCATCCCTTCCATGCCGTGTTCGCCTCGGCGCGCGCACGCCGACGGGAACCGTTTGGCCGTCTGCCCACGTTATGCTGAACGAGGGAGGCCGCAAGGCGTCCGGGGAGAGGGTGGCGGCGATTCGGAGTCTGCCTGAAGAGGCCTTGGAACAGCTGGTTGAGCGCTATGGACTTCGTCTCTTGGGACTGGCGGCCGCGCAGATGCCGGATCGCGCCACGGCCGAAGAGATGGTGCAGGACGTCCTGTACGCCGCCTATCGTCTGCTCCGGCGCGGCCAGTCGGTCAATTGGGCGTGGCTCGCCCGCGGCGTGGTTCTGCGCTGCCGCAGCGAGCGTCGCCGGGCATGGTGGCGCCATGTGATCCTGACCGGCGGGGACGCCAGGCCCACGGCGGCCGCGCCGGATCCCGCCGCCGGTGACCTGCTGGAGCACGTTCGGGCGCTGCCGCCTCCCCAACGGGATGCGATCTTGCTGCACTATTGGGCCGGTTTTGATCTGAACGAAGTGGCCCGTCTCCTGCGGGTCCCGGTCGGCACGGTCAAAAGCCGCCTCCATCGCGCCCGCCGCGCCTTGGCTCACGATTTGGAAGACGGAAAGGAGACCGCGCCATGACCTCGGACGGACGGAGCCCCTTTGCTCGGCGCTACGAAGAGGCTTTGCTGCGCCGGTATCCGCCCTGGGCGGCGCCGGCACGACTCCTGCTGCCGCCCCGCCGGTCGCGCCCGCAGCGTTCCCGCTGGGCATGGCTGCCGGCCCTCGCCGTCGCGGCGGCCATCGCCCTGCTGCTGAATCCGAACGCGCCGACTCGTCCCGGCGCCGCGACGGCCCTCCGGCCCCAGGTGACGCTGCTCTCGTGGCCCGCGGGATTTGGACGTCAAAGCCGCCTCGTGCTGACGCACGGCTGGCTCGTGATGTACCAAGGCGCCGCCGTCAGCGTGCGCCGCGCCGGCCACCTGTCGCATCCCCTGTGGACGTTGCACCTCCCGTCGTCCTCCCGCATCGAGGCCGCCGGCGCACAGGCGGACGGCGTCACGGCCCTGGTGGTGCGCCGGGGCCGTCGCACGACGGCCATCCTGGTCGGGACCGCGGGTCATGTGCTGGGCCGGACGACGCTGGACGCGGTCGGCGCGTCGACGGCGCCTTTTTGGATCCGCGGCGGGCCGTCGGGGCGGTTCCTGATCAGCGATCGCGATTCGACCTGGATCGTGGGTCCGCGGGGGCGGGTATGGGGCCGCCTGCCAGGCGGCAGCGGGGCCTTGTGGCTGTCGGACAATCTTGGGCCGGGCGAACTGGTGTCGTGGCTTCCCACCCGCTCCACGCTGTTTGTGTGGAGCCCCCGGGGATCCCGTATTTGGACGGTGCGCGAACCCGGCGGGCCTCTGGCCGGAAGCCACCTGGCGCCCATCGACGCCGGGCCGGGATTTGTCTTGATCACGCCGCGAGGGGTCGCCGTTCCCTACGTCATTGGCCTGGACCTGCCGGGGAACCGGCAGGTCCAAGGCCCGTCGCGATGGCTTCCGGCCGGCCCGGTCGATCCGGAGGCCGAACTGGTGAGCCGCCCGTCCGCCATCGCGGTGCACGCCTGGAGCGCGCCCGCCGGATTTTCCTTTCATGCGCTGCCAAACGGACGGGCGCTCGGGCTCGTGAGCTGGGGCGCGGTGGTGTTGGCCCGCAGGGCGAATACGGTCGTGGCCATGAACCTCGGGGGAGAGATCTTGTCGCGCACAACCGTCCAGCCGCGCGCCATGGCGTTTGGCGGACTGTATGCCTACGGCGCCACCCGGCGCGGTCTGGTGCAGTGGGGCCCCTATGCGCCCCCGGCCGTTCCCGCCGGGCTGGTGTGGACCGCCCGGACGCCCGTCTGGAGCGCCCGCCTCCGCCTGTCTCCGACACGCATGCAGCCGCCGGTCCTGAACTATTCCGTGCCCCTCAACACGCCCCTACTGAGCCAGGGCGGCGCGCTCGGCATCGCCAGCAGCTTAAACCTGGACTATACCGGCGTGAATCCCTCCGGCATCGAAACGCTGGGACTCACCGCGCCCCCCGGCGACTGGTGGCTTCCCATCCAGGACGGGCTGCTGACCAGCGCGTCCCACCTGCTCATGCGCCCGCCGGCCGCGCCCGGCTACCGCTTTCAGGCTGTGCTGCTGGGATCGCACCTGTGGTGGACGGCCGTCGCCGAGGGCTGGGTCCGTGTGCCCAACGCCTTCACGATTCCCGTGGAATGGGGGACGGGCGTCGGTCCATTGACCCACGCCTCCCTGACCTTCACGCGCGCCCCCTGACCCGGGCCGGTGGGCGACCCGTCAGGCCATGGCCGGAGAGCCCGCCGGCCATTCCCCCGCCCGGGCCCCGAAGGCGCCCACCCAACCCGCCTCCACGGCCTCATTGAACGCCACCGCGCGCACCTCCCGGAGGCTGCTCGGACGGCGGGACCACGCCTCCAGGACCGCCACCGAGATGGCCAGCGCCGAGTCCAGCGGGTAGCCGTAAACGCCGGTGCTGAGGGCGGCCAGCGCCAACGTCCGGGCGCCCAGCTCCTCCGCGCGGGCGAGCGCGCTGACGTAGGCCGACGCCAAGAGACGCGCCTCGCCGCTCCGGCCCCCCCGCCACACCGGTCCCACGGCGTGAATGACCCAGCGGCTCGGCAGGCGAAATCCCGGCGTGACCACGGCCGACCCGGTCGGACATCCGCCCAGCGGGCGCAGCGCCGCCATCATCTCAGGCCCGGCGGCGCGATGAACCGCGCCGTCGACGCCCCCGCCGCCGGCCAGTTCCGCGTTGGCCGCATTGACGATGGCGTCGACGGCCTGGACCGTGATGTCGCCGCGGATGACCGTCCAGCGCATGCTCAGCCCTCCAGCAGCAGCAGCTCCGGATCTTCCACCAACTGCTTGACCGTGACGAGAAAGCGCACCGCCTCCGACCCATCGACAATACGGTGGTCATAGGAGAGCGCCACGTACATCATGGGCCGGATCTTCACGTCGCCGGCGATGGCCACGGGGCGCTCCTGCACGGCGTGCATCCCGAGGATGGCCACTTCCCGTCCGTTCAGGATGGGGGTGGAGAACAGCGAACCAAACACGCCCCCGTTGGTGATGGTGAAGGTCCCATCCTCCAGGTCCTCGATGGCCAGCGTATTGGTGCGGGCCTTGTCCGCCAGCCGGGCAATCTCCGCCTCGATCTGGTAGAAGCTCAGCCGGTCGGCGTTCTTGACGACCGGCACCACCAGCCCGCCTTCGGCCGCGACCGCCACCCCAATGTGGTAGTAATGCTTGAGCAGCATGTCGTCGCCGTCAATTTCGGCGTTCAGGCGGGGAAACTGTTTCAGGGCGGCCACGGCGGCCCGGGTGAAGAACGACATGAAGCCAAGCCGCACACCGTGGCGATCCTGGAACTGTTCGCGCCGGCGGCGGCGCAGGTCCATGGCCGCCGTCATGTCAATTTCATTGAAGGTGGTGAGCATGGCCGCCCGAGTCTTGGTCTCCACCAGCCGGCGCGCGATGGTCAGTCGGCGGCGTGACATGCGCACCCGCTCCACGGCGCCGCCCGGCGCGCCGGCCTCGGGCTGGGCAGATGCGGGCTGAACGGGTGCGGGCGCGGGCTGCACGGCCGCCACCGCCGCCGGCGCAGCGGCCCGCTCCACATCCTCACGCCGGACACGACCCTGGCTGCCGGTCGCCGCCACCGCGCCCAAATCCACGCCGCGCTCTTCGGCCAGACGGCGCACGGCCGGTGTGGCCCGGACGCCGGTCGCTTCCGCCGGCGCGGCCTCGGGCGCGGGCCCCGTCGACGGCGCGGCCGGGACGTCGGGAGCCGACGCCGCGGCGCTTTCCGCCAGACGTCCCAAAACGTCTCCCGGCGCCACGACCGCACCCGGCTGTTGGGTGATTTCGGCCAGCACGCCGGCTTCGGTGGCGGCCACCTCCAGGTTCACTTTATCGGTCTCCAACTCCAGCAGCGCCTCACCCATCGCCACCGGATCGCCGACTTTCTTCAGCCACGCGCCGACCGTCGCCTCCATCAACGACTCCCCCAGCGGCGGCACCACAATGTCAACGGCCATGCCGTGCTCCTTTCGCGCCTACGGTGACGGGAACCGGTTCGGCGCTCCCCAGCGCTTCGCGCACAATCCGCGCCTGTTCGGCCAGGTGCATGTCGGGCAGGCCCTCGGCCGGGCTGGATCGTTCCGGCCGCCCCGCGTACTGCACCCGCCCGCCCGGCGCCCATTGTTCGAGAGCCGAACGAATGTACCGCCAACTGCCCATGTTGGCCGGTTCCTCCTGCGCCCACACCACGGTCGCGTGCGGTCCCGCCTCTTGCATCAGCGCTTGAATCTCTTGTTCCGGCAGAGGGTACAGCTGCTCGACGGCGGCCACCAACACATGGTCGGCGTCGGGGTGCTGGTCCACCTCGGCCAAGACGTCCACCGCCAGTTTGCCCGCCAGCAGGACCAAACGCCGCACCTCGCCCTGGGGGCGATGGCGGACCAGTACCGGCTGAAACCCGCCCCGCGTCAGGTCCTCCAGGCTGGAGGCGGCACGGGGATGGCGCAGGAGACTTTTCGGCGTCATCACCACCAGGGGCATCGGGTGCTGTCGGCCCACGCCCGCCTGGGTCCGCAGCAGATGAAAGTACTGAGCGGCCGTGGTGGGATACGCGACTCGCCAATTGCGCTCGGCGGAGAGCTCCAAGAATCGTTCCAAGCGAGCGCTGGAATGCTCGGCGCCCTGGCCCTCGTATCCATGGGGCAACAGCAGCACCAGCCCGGCGTCCTGCCGCCATTTGGCGTGCCCGGCGGCCAGAAATTGGTCGATATAGACTTGGGCGGCGTTGGCGAAGTCGCCAAACTGGGCTTCCCAGCACACCAGCGCCTCCGGGCGCTGGACGCTGTAGCCGTACTCGAAGCCCATCACCCCGCCTTCGGAGAGGGGGCTGTTGTACAGCGCGAAGGAAGCCCGGGCCTGGGACAGGTGCTGCAGGGGCCGGTAGGTGGCGCCGGTGTCGGCGTCATGCCAGACGCCGTGGCGCTGGCTGAACGTGCCGCGCTCGGTATCCTGGCCGGAAACCCGCACCGGCACGCCGTCCACCAAAACGCTGGCCCAAGCCAACATTTCCGCCAGCGCCCAGTCAATCGCGTTCGGCTTGTCCAACGCTTGGCGCCACCGCTCCAACAGGCGCTCCAGCTTGGGATAGACGTGAAAACCGGTGGGCGGGGTCAGAATCTCCCGGTGCCACGCGCGAACAGCCTCCTCCGACACGGCGGTCGACTCCGGCTGCGGCATCGGGTCGGGAGGCCCGGACGGCACCGGCTCGGGCGTCGAGGCGCGCGCCGCGTCATACGCGGCCCGCAGCGCCCCCACCACCTCGGCGGCCATGGCGCGTTCCTCCGCCGCCGTCCCCGCCCCGGACGCGATGACGCGGTCCCCCCACAGCCGCCGCACCGTCGGATGTTCACTCACCCATCGGTACAGGACGGGTTGCGTGTAGGCCGGATCGTCCCCCTCGTTGTGTCCCCAGCGCCGATATCCCACCAGGTCGATGAGGAAGTCCCGGTGGAAGGCCTGCCGCCACGCGTGCGCCAGGCGCACGGCCATGATGCAATCCTCCGGCTCGTCCGCCGACACGTGGACCACCGGCACATCAAAGCCTTTGGCCAAATCGCTGGCATAACGGGTGGAGCGCCCCTCCTCCGGCTCCGTCGTAAACCCGATCTCGTTGTTCGCAATGATGTGCAGCGTGCCGCCGGTCGTATAGCCCGGCAGGCGGGCCAGATTCATGGTTTCGGCCGCGACGCCCTCACCGGGAAAGGCGGCGTCCCCATGCACCAGGATGGCCGCGGCCTGATCCCGATCCCATCCCGCGGCGCCCGCCCGATCCACCTGATCCTGCGCCGCCCGCGCCATCCCTTCCACCACCGGGTTGACAAACTCCAGATGACTCGGGTTGTTGGCCAGCGTCACCCGCACGGTGGGACGGGGCCCGCCGTTCTGGGCGACGGTGCGGCGCAATCCCAAATGGTACTTGACGTCGCCCGTCCACCCGGCCGACAGCGGCGCGGATCCCTCGGACAGTCCCAAATCGTGACGGGGCGCGGCATGAAATTCTTCCATGATGGTCTCGTACGGCTTGCCCAGCACGTGCGCCAGCACGTTGAGCCGTCCGCGATGCGCCATGCCCATGAGCACATCGCCCGCCCCGGCTTGCGCGGCGAGGCGAATCGTCTCATCCATCATGGGCACCAGCATGTCGGTGCCCTCAATGGAAAACCGCTTCTGGCCCGGAAACGTCCCGTGCAGAAAGTGTTCGAACTCCTCCACCTGCACCAGCCGCCGCAGCAAGATGCGCTGTTCCACGGCGGACAGGGGAGCGGCGTAGCGCCCGCTCTCCACGGCCTCGTAGAGCCACCGGCGTTCGGCCGGATCATCGAGATGGTCGAACTCGAAGCCCACGCGACCCGCGTATCGGGCCAGCAGATCGGGCCACGCCGCGCCCAGCGCGCCGACATCCCGAATCGGCGCCTCCAGCCCCGCGTTCACAGCCGACACCGGCACCTGGGCCAAGTCGGCGCTGAGCGCCGGGGCGGCCGCCGCCGGCTCGCCGAACGGCCGAAAGCGCGCGGACTGATGGCCGGTCCGCCGCAGCTGTCGGACCAACGCGACCGCCCGGGCCACGCGGTCCGCATCCACCCCGTCCGCGGCGCTCGCGACCACCGCCGGCGCATGCGCGATCGCCCGCAGCTCGGCTGCGTGCCGCTCCATCCACATGCGCTCGTCCGGATCCAATTGGCCCGGCTCGTCTTCATAGGCCTGAAAGCGTTCCAACAGATATCCCAAGTTGGGGCCGGAAAACCGGTCCCGCAAATCCTGGCGCTCCACGCGCTCCGGCGCACCCATTCGGCCACCCCCCGACCTTCTTATTGTTCCGGTCTCGGAGCCTCGGGTCAAGGTCGCGCCGAAAGACGGCCGGCGAGGCCCGGCCGTCCATGCCCGATGCGGGCGCCGAACCGGACTCGCCCGGATGAGCCGAGTCCCGGCCGGCGCGACGTGGACCGGCCCTCGGCCACACCCTGCCGCTCCCGCGGCCCGGTCGCGGGTAGGTTAAACTGAAGGGGTCGCTCACGCGCATCGGCCGAGAGGCCTACGAGCATCCGGCCGGGTGCGGCGCGTCCCGGCTGTTGTATTTCCCCCCGGATGAAGGAGGTCCCATGCCCAGTTGTCCTGATCGCTACTTTGAGCCGCACTGGCCGCAGGTGTTTGATCACTGGCTCGGTGCCGCGCCATTGCCCGACGGCGTCGCCGTCACGGTCGCCGACGGCGAGGGCCACCCCGCGACCGTCACCGTGCGCTGGTGCGCGGACGGGGGCGTTCACTGGCGGATCGGCGCCGCGCCTGTGCGCCCGTATTCGCTGTTGACGGCGGCGCCACGCTACATCGCCGCGTCGTTCGAAGAGGATGCCGATGGGGTCTGGTGTCGGAGCGTTCACGGCGCCGTACGGCTCGATCGGACGGGGCCGTTTTTCACGCTGTACGGAGCCGACGGGCGCGCGCGGTTTACCACCTTTCCGCTGCAGTCGGGGGGATTCGACTCCACCGTGGACCGGACGCTGGGGGTGGATCCGGGACGGTTGGCCTGGATCGACCTTCCGCTCCAACCGGGCGAGGCGCTCTGGGGGCTCGGCGAGCAGTTCGGCTCGCTCAATCATCGCGGACGGTCGCTCACGCTCTGGGCCGAGGACGCGTTCGGGCTGCCGGCCCACGAAACCTACATCCCCGTGCCGCTAGCCCTGTCGAGCCGAGGCTACGGTGTCTTCCTGCCCACCGCGGCGCCCACGCGCTGGGACGTGGGAGAGAGTCTGCCCGGCCGGATGCGCATTCTCCTCAGCGAACCGTTTTTCGAGGCCTACCTGTGGTGCGGATCGCCGGCCGAGATCCTGGCCCGCTATCAGGCCCTGACCGGACCGGCCGCGGCGCCCCCGGCTTGGTCGTACGGGGTGTGGATGAGTCGATGGGGCTACCGCACGCAGGACGAACTGCTGGAGGTGGCGCATCAGCTGCGCGAGCATGCCGTGCCCGTCGAAGTCCTGCACTTGGATCCGTACTGGCTCACGGAAAAGAACGGGCACACCTGCCCATTCGAATGGGATCACGACAGCTTTCCCGACCCCCGGGGCATGATTCGCGAACTGACCGCTCTGGGCTTCCGGCTTTCGCTGTGGATCAATCCGTTCCTGCCGCGGGGCAGCCGCGTCTACGAAGAGGCGCGGGCCGCCGGCTTCCTGGTCACGACGGAGGCGGGTGCACCCGCCCGCGTGCCGCGATTCGATGATGAGAGCGGCATGGTGGATTTCACCAATCCGGCGGCGCAAACCTGGTACCAGAACCAGCTCGCCCCCCTGCTGGAGATGGGCGTGTCGGTGTTCAAAAGCGACTTCGGCGAAACCGCTCCCTTCGAGGATGTCCGCTATCACAACGGCATGGCCGGCCGCGCCGGCCACAATTGGAACGCGCTGTTGTATCAGCAGTCTGTTCACCGCGCCACCCGGGCCGCGCGCGCGGACGCCATGGTATGGGGTCGGTCCGGCTACGCGGGCAGCCAACGTTTCCCGGTGCAGTGGGGCGGCGATTCGGGCGTCACGTACGAGTATATGGCCACCAGCCTGAGGGGGGCGCTGTCCTACGGCTTGTCCGGCGGGATTTTCACGGCGTTTGACGGGGGCGGTTTTCTCGGCGCCCCCACCCCTGCGGTGTACATGCGTTGGGCAGCCATGGCGCTGTTGTTTTCCCACACGCGCTTTCACGGCACCACGCCGCGGGAGCCGTGGGCGTTCGGACCCGAAGCGGAGGCTGTGGTGCGTCGATTCGCCGATCTCCGCTATCAGCTGCTCCCCTATCTCTGGGAGCAGGCCGAGCGCTCTCTGGCGCAACATCTACCCTTGGCGCGGCCGCTGCTGCTGATGGACCCGGGTGACCGCCAAACGTGGTCGGTCGACGACGTCTACGCGTTGGGTGACAACCTGGTGGTGGCGCCGCTCTTCAACGACGCCGGCGACCGCGCCTTTTACCTGCCGGCGGGACGCTGGCACGACTGGTTCCACCCCGACCGACCGGCGCTGGCGGGAGCGCGCTGGCACGAGGCGCACGGCGTGCCGCTGTCGGAAATCCTGCTCTTTCAGCGGGCCGGGACCGCCATCCCGATGTATCCGGAAGGCCTCGTCCAAGTACCCGACCCGAGCCGCCCGCCCGCTCGCTATCGCATCGCCCCGCCCGCGGCGCCCCGTGCGCGCATCGACACGGGGGACCTGTCCGCGGCGTTCGAGCACGGCCATTGGGTGCTCACGGCGGCCCGTGACGTCTCCGTGGTCCTCGCCGGCCGTCTCGAGCTCAAGCTCAGCGCCGGCGTCCCCGTCCGCGCCCCGGAGCCGCACTGAGGCGCACGCTTCCGCCGCCGGGACGAACGGAGAGGGCGCTTTCCCTCCCGTCCCGGCGCCGAGCTCCGGATCCCGGCGCGCGATATCCCTTCCCAATCTCTCTGGGACACCTTTCCCGCGCCCCTTGACTTCACGGCTACACTGTTCTATTTCTCAATAGAATAACCGATAAGGAGACGGGATCATGGCGGAGCCTGACGCGGACCGGTCTTTCAAAGACGCCATCTACGAGCAGATTTCCCGGGTAGGACGAGCCGTCTCCCACCCGCGTCGGCTCGAATTGCTGGACCTCCTCTGCCAAGGACCCGCCACCGTGGAGCAGCTGGCTCAAAAGAGCGCGCTATCCGTCGGCAGCACGTCCCAACACCTGCAACATCTGAAAGAAGCGCGGCTCGTCCGGGGCGAACGGCGCGGGACCTTTGTGGTGTACCGTCTGCAGGACGACCTCACCTGCGCGTTGTTTCACATGCTGCGCACCGTGGCGGAGCGCTACTATGCCGAGATGCGCCACATCACCGAAACGTTCCTGGCCGAACGCGCCGCCCTCGAGGCGGTGGACCTCGCCACGCTTCAGCATCGGTTGGAGGACGACGACGTGGTGCTCCTGGATGTGCGCCCGGCCGACGAGTACGCGTCGGGCCACTGGCCGGGCGCCCTCTCGGTGCCGTTGGAAACCTTGGCCGAGCACTTGGCCGAGCTGCCCCGAGACCGCATGGTGGTCGCCTATTGCCGCGGGCCGTACTGCGTCCTCTCGCTGCACGCGGTGGACCTGCTGACCCAATCCGGATTCCAGGCCGCCCGGCTGGTCGAAGGGGTCAGTGACTGGCGCGCGCAGGGTGTGCCCATGGCTCAGGGCTGACGGTCCGGCCGCCGTCCTTTCGCTCCCCAGAACCTCGCCGACACGACGCCTTGTGATCTTGTGGCAAGGAGTGAGACGCGTGCAAATCTTGTTTGTGGTCAACGACCCTCCCTACGGCACGGAGCGCGCCTACAACGCGCTCCGCCACGCGACGGCGCTGGCCAAGCTCCCGGATATCGCCGTCAAAATCTTCCTGATGGCCGACGCGGTGCATGCGGCCCGCCGCGGTCAGACCACTCCGAACGGCTACTACAATCTGGAACGGATGCTGACCATCGCGGTGCGGCAGGGCAGCTCCTGCGGTGCGTGCGGATCGTGCATGGATGCGCGGGCGCTGACGGAGGAAGACCTGGTGGCCGGCGTCAAGCGAAGTTCCCTGGATGAATTGTCCGCGTGGACACTGGAGGCGGACAAGGTGCTCGTGTACTGAGACGGCCCCTCCCGGTTTCGCGCCGCACGCCGGCCGGACCCTCCGGTTCCCACACCGGCGTGCCGGACGCGGCCGCCGATGTCGTGATTGTGCGTGGGTGGGCGCCACCGTTCGGATCGTGGGCCGTCCACCCCGTGTCGTCGGAGCGTGACGCTCAATGCCCGCTGCCCCAGCCGCCGTGTTCTCACGCATCCGGTGACGCGGCGCCGGCGGGTGAACAGATTGTGAGGAGGCAGGCATGCACAGAGTCTTGATTGCCGGGGCGGGCGTCGGCGGACTGCAGGCGGCGCACGCGCTCCGGAAACGGCTTTTGCCGCAGGATGAGATCGTGGTGTTTGACCGTGATACCGTTCACACCTTCTGGCCCTCCCTGCTGTGGCTGATGACCGGTACCCGGCGGGCCGAACAGGTTCGGCGCCCGTTGGCCGACCTGCGCGAACGCGGCATCACGGTGGTGAGTGAGCCCGTTGCGGCGTTTGATCCCGGCCGGCGCATCCTCACGGCCGGCGGCCGGGAATGGACCGGCGACGCGGTGATTCTCGCCTTGGGCGCCGACTTAGATCCCGCGCAGGTCCCCGGTCTGCCCGATGAACCCGGCAACTTCTACACCGTCGCGGGCGCCGAGGCAACGTGGAGCGCGCTTCAGACGCTCGACCACGGTCACGTCGTCGTGCTCATCAGCCGCGTCCCGTTCAAGTGTCCGGCAGCCCCCTATGAGGCTGCCATGCTGATTGACGGCTATCTTCGCAAGCGCCACCGCCGTGAGCGGGTCGACGTCTCCGTGTGGGCGGCGGAACCCTCGCCCATGGGCGTTGCGGGCCCGGTGGTGAGCCAGTCCGTGGTGGATGCCCTGCGTCAACATGATGTGCCCTATCATCCCAGCCAGCAGGTCTCCCGGGTCGATGCCGCGGAGCACCGCCTTCTCTTCACCGACGGGACCGCAGTCCCCTACGATCTGCTGGCGTACGTGCCACCCCACCGGGTGCCGCCGGTCGTGGTGGAGGCTGGACTGGCGCCGGCGGACGGATGGGTGTCCGTAGACGCCCGCACGTTGGAAACACCGTTCGCCAATGTGTTCGCCATCGGCGACCTGGTCGGCATTCCGCTCGTCGTGGGCAAACCGCTGCCCAAGGCCGGCATCTTTGCCCATCGCCAGGGAGAGGCCGTCGCCCAGACCGTGGCGCATCGCCTCACCGGCACCGGCCCGGTGGGTGTGTTCGACGGTCAGGGAGAGTGCTTCATTGAGATGGGTGGCGGCGTGGCCGGGTTTGCCCGCGGGAACTTTTACGCGCAACCGGCGCCCAACGTCCGCACCTACCGGCCGGGGCATCACTGGCACGCGGCCAAGGTCGCCTTTGAACGCCACTGGTGGGCACAATGGTGGTAGACGGTCCCGATGTGAGCGGCGTGCCCCGGGCGGCGATGGCGGTCACCCGGGTCCGGCGCCCTGGGGTCAAGAGTCGGCGCCATGCCGGGGTTTGATGATGTCGCCGGACGCTACGACGCATTTTGCCAGACGCCCCTCGGCCATTTCGTCGATGCGGTCGAACGGGAGCTGATCGAGGCCACGCTCGAGCCGTGGGCGGGCGAGAGCGTGGCCGACCTGGGGTGCGGCACCGGGTCGTACGCCCTCTGGCTGGCGACGCGGGGGTGCTTCGTCGTCGGTGTGGATGCGTCCCCGGCCATGCTGGCGCGGGCGCGGGCGAAACCCCCGCCTGCCGCCGGATCGATCCTCTGCCGCCGGGCCAACCTCAGCCGGTTGCCCTGGCCGGACGGCGTCTTTGATGCGGCCTTGCTCCAGGTCACCCTGGAATTTGTGACCGACCCGGCTCAGGTTCTCCGAGAGGCGTTGCGGGTGCTGCGGCCGCAGGGGCGGCTCGTGTTGGGCCTGATTCAGGGGGGCGGTCCCTGGGCACGGCACTATGCTGACCGTCGCCGCCGGGACCCCTTCTCGATCTACCGCACGGCCCATTTCTGGACTTTGCCCGAACTGGCCGCCCTGATTGACCGGCCACCGGCCGCCGTGAGGGCGGGACTGTTCGTGGGACCCGACGAATTTAACCAAGAGGCCGCCGCCTGGACCCGCGAGCGTATGCGTCGAACCGCCCGCCCCATCGAAGACGCAGGATTTATCGCCGTGCGGTATGACGTCGATCGTCCCGTCTCTCACGCCGGCCATGGCGTCTAAAGCGCTGGGCGCCGGTGCGGGCCGGCGGCCGGCATGGGCGACCGACGTCGTTTGGTCCGTCTCCCATGCCGTCAACGACGGCTATCCATCGCTGTATCTGGCGCTCTTGCCGGTGCTGATGCTGCGCTGGCATTTCAATGCCGGCCAAGCCGGCCTGCTCACGGGTTTGGTGGCGCTGTCCACCCAAGCTCTGCAGCCCGTGATGGGCTGGTGGGCCGACCGCCGTGGCGGTCCCTGGTTCATTGTCGGCGGACTCCTCATCGGGAGCCTGGGCGCCTCCTTCGGACTGGCGTCGCCCCTTCGTACGCCGTGTTCGCCGCCGCGCTCATGGTGGGTGGCCTGGGCAATGGGCTTTTCATCCCCACATGGCGGCTCTGGTGACGCGCGCGGACCCCACCCAACCGGGACGGCGGATGAGCGGATGGCGGGTCAGCGGCATGGTGGGCCACGCCTTGGCGCCTTTGGCGGTGGTCCTGCTCTGGCACTGGGCCAGGCAGCTCGGGATTAGCTCTTCTGGCCGTTCCCGGGCTGATCGCGGCCGCCTTGCTCTACGATTCGGCACGCGGATTGCCCCGGCCCACACCGCGTCCCGGGCCGTCTTTGGTCGGATTGTGGAATACAGCCCAACGACGCGCCCGGCCATTCTTTTTGGTGGTGGTGTTGCGCAATCTGGGAACGGCCAGTCTGCTCACGCTGCTGCCCATTCTGTGGCATAGTCGGGGCGGCTCGCTGGCGGACAGCGGCCTGCTGCTGACCCTGGTTTATGGAGCCGGCATGGCCGGCAACCCGGTCTGAGGACGCGTCTTGCATCGACGGGGACCGTGGCCTGTCTTGCTGGTGTCACCTCTCGCGGCGGCCCTGGCCGCGACGGCCTGGGCGTTCGGCATCGGCGCGCCTGGGGATTTTGGGCTCTGGTGGCCGTCTGGGGCTTTTCCGCCAACGGAGCCGGCGCCACCTTGCTCGTATACGGACAGAGTCTGTTCCCCGATCAGGCGGCCCTGGCGTCGGGCCTCACCATGGGCGTGGGCAACACCCTGGGCGCCTTCGGGGCCTGGGGCATCGGAACCGTGGCGGCGGCCTTCGGTCTGCCGGTGGGAATCCTGGCGGCGGCAGGGTGTCTCGTCGCCGCGGCGCTCCCGTCACGACGCCTGAGCCCCAGAGGACGATTTGACCCCGTGAGCGCGGCCGCCGCGTCGGCGTCTCACTGAGGGACGCTACCCTCCAAACGCTCCTGCACCCCCCGCCGCCCGGGTACCCGCAGGGGCTTCGACGCCGCAGCGTCGAAGCCCCTGCTCGAATCTCAGCGGCCCGCAACCGCGTCCGGTCGTTCCGCTCGCTCACCCGCACCGTTCGACGGTGGCCGTCTAGTCGTAGCGAATGCGGGGGTCGGCGAGCCCGTAGAGCAGGTCGGCAATCAAGTTGCCGATGATGGTGAGCGCTCCCGCCACCACGATGCCGGCCATGATAATGGGGTAGTCACGCTTGATGGCGGCATTGTACAGCAGGAGACCCATGCCCGGATAGTTGAACACCACCTCGATCAGCAGTGCCCCCGCAAACAGCGTCGGGATATTGTAGCCAAACAAGGTGATGAGCGGCAGGATGGAGTTTCGCAGCGCGTGCTTGAACACGACCAGAAACTCCTTGACCCCTTTGGCCCGGGCCGTCCGGATGTAGTCCTGCACGAGCGAGTCAATCATGGTGGTGCGCATGAACCGGCCCCACCCGGCCACGTTCGCGATGACGAAGGTCACCACCGGCAGCGTGACGTGCGACGCCCAGTTGCCGAAGTTCTGCGGCGCCGTCGGATCGCTGATGCCGCCTGACGGGAACATGTTCAGGTTGATGGCGAAGAACACCAGCACCACGATGGCGAGCCAGAAGATGGGCATCGAGTAGAAGAAGTAGGCAATCGTCGTCAGCACGTGGTCGAACCAGCTGTCCCGCCAGTAGGCCTGAATGCTGCCCAGCAGGATGGAGATGATGTGCGAGAACAGCAGCGCCAAGCCGACAATGGCCAGCGTGCGCGGCAGGTCAATGGCAAACAGCTGCGACACCGTCTGGTTGTAGAAGTACGACACGCCCAAGTTGCCGTGCAGCAGCTGCACGAACCAGTGATAGTACTGAATGTACAGCGGCTTGTTCAGGCCGAATTCCCGATTGATGGCGGCCACCCGGGCGGGAGTCGCCTTGGGGCCCAGCATGGCTTGGGCCGGCCCGCCGGGCACGATGTGCACCAGCAGGAAGCTCACCAGGGTTAGGCCAATCAGCGTCGGAATCGCCTGGATGATGCGTTTGATTGCAAAGACTCCCATGCCCTACACCCCCATTAGCCGCGGGTCGAACGCCTGCCGCATGGCATCTCCGACGAAGTTCACACCCAGTTCGGTAATCACGATCATCAGTCCGGGCGGATACATGAGCCACCAGGCGCCCTGGAAGATATAGCTCATGCTGTCCGACAGCAATTCGCCCCAGTTCGGCGCCGGCGGCGGAAGGCCGAGGCCCAGGAAGCTCAGGGCGGCGACGGTCAGAATCACGCCTCCGACCTGGAAGGTGGTGGTGACGGTCACGACCCCGATAATATTGGGGAGCATATGTCGCCACATGATGCGCGACGTTCCCGCCCCGCTGGCCCGCGCCGCCTCGACATAGTCGCGCTGCTTGATGGACAGCACCTCGCCGCGCACCAGACGGGTGACCCCGAACCAGGACGTGGTGGCTAAAATGATGGTCAGCAGGAGAGCGCTCGGCGTGAACAAAGAGTCCAGCAGCAGGAGCAAGAAAAGGGTGGGGATGGCCAGCAGCACATCGACGATGCGCATGAGCACCACATCGACCGGTCCGCCAATCAGCCCGGAGAACATCCCGTACAGCACCCCGATGAACATGCTGACCACGGCGGCGGCAAAGCCGACAATGAGCGAAACCTGGCCGCCCACCATCAGCCGCACCAATTCGTCGCGGCCCAGGGCGTCCGTGCCCAGCGGGTGAGCCAGGGTGGGCGCCGCCAAAATGTCGGTCAAGTTGGGGGCGTCGATGGACGCGTGGTCAATAAGAGGGCCGCCCCAACTGAACAGCACCACAAACACCAACATGGCGACCCCGGCGACGGCCAGCGGACTGGACCAGAACAGTCGCCACTGCCGCGAATGCGAGGGGGTAACGTCTTCCGGCGCATTCCCGGCGGGAAGCACCTCGGGGGCGGCAGACATCAGACACACACCTCCATAGCCCTATGTGATCACGACGGCGAAGCGACCTCCAGCACCCCGCCCCGACCCGGACCCAACCCAAAACCGCTTCCCACGGGACTGGCGCACGCGATTTATAACCATCCTGGGCCGGAGCCCGCATCTCGCTGCCGTGTCCGCCGGGTTCACCGGTATATGCAATAACCACCCACGGCGCACGTGGCGCCGCAGCTCTGAGTCATCCCCATATCGAACCGGCCGCTCGGGCATGAACGACCGCGTCCACCAACGTCTCCCCATCATCCGACGCGGCACCTGCCGGCCCGTGATCTCACGGACGACCGGCGGGAGAGCCCGACAACCCCGGCTTGAAGCCATTCCGCCGTCCGGGCCCGGATCACGTTTACAGTATGTCGGCACCCGATCCCTGTCAATATGAACGTCGCCGATCCTCATCCGGTTGCTTCGGCTTCGCGTCCCCCGAATCCTGCCGACCGGCGGCGCCCCCAGATCTTTCTTGCCTCGGAAAGGTATTCCTGACGTCGGTGGCGAATGGCGATGGGCGAACGGACGGTTCCGGGTTCGCGTGCGGTCCCGGTTGGTTGAGTTTACGTCGCGTTGAGGGGATGGTGGCTGTCCGGCGGTCGACGTGCTCTCTCCGAAGGGCGCGCCTTGGCCCGGCCGGACGCGCAGGGCAAAGCCATCCGATCCCCCTGGAGCCCATGAGGGACGGAACGCACAGGAACGCAAATGAAGGAGGAACGCGCAATCATGAGTGCCTGGGGTCGTACGGCGGCCAGCCTGGCCGCGCTGGCGATGGTTTCGGTGCCCGCGGCTTTGGCGGGCGGCGCCGCACCCGTCACGGTGATTTTCCACACGCCCCGCATCGCGCTTCGGGGCAACCACAAGGGTCCAAAGTCGGGCGGACCCGCTTTCGGCTGGTCCTCCAGCAACTGGTCCGGCTACGCCATCACCACGGGAGCTCCGTATACCAGCGTGACCGGCAACTGGATTGTCCCCACGGTCAGTCCCAGCCGGGGCCCAACGTATTCGGCCAGCTGGGTCGGCATCGACGGCTTCAACAACAGCGATCTGATCCAGACCGGCACCGAGCAGGACTACGCCCAGGGCGGCGCGCAGTATTCGGCCTGGTGGGAGATTCTCCCCGCCGCCGAGACCGTCATCAATGAGCCGGTGCAGCCCGGCGACCACATGTCGGCCAGCATCGTCAACGACGGCGGCGGCGAATGGACCATCACGCTGAAGGACACCACGGAAGGCTGGACCTTCTCGACCAAGCAAGCCTACAGCGGTCCCGGAGCCTCGGCCGAGTGGATTCAGGAGGCGCCCACCGTGGGCGGCCACATCGCCACCCTGGCCAACTACGGCGAGACCACGTTCAACCCCGGCACGGCCAACGGAGGCAATCCCGGCTTGGTCACGAGCGACGGGGGCGTCATGATTCAAAAGGGCAAGCAGGTCTCCACCCCGTCGGTGCCCGACTCCGACACTGACGGATTCAACATCCAGTACGGGTCGGTCAGCCCGTCGGCTCCCGCCTCCTAGAATCCGGGCCGGACGGCCGTCCCCGCGTGCGGCGCCGCACGCAGGAGCGGTTGATGGGCAAAGAGAACCGGAGTCGCCGCGCGGCTCCGGTTCTCTTCGGGCTCCCGCCGGTCACCCCCGCTCGGTCAGGCGGGCAACTCCGCCTCCCAACCGACTTCGGCCAAATGACTCTGGAGCGCCGCGAGCGTCGTGCGATCCTCCGCGTAGTCCACATCGACCCGCTTGGTCTCAAAGTCCGCCGCCACATCCGTCACGCCGTCCACCTGCCGCAACGCCTTCATCACGGAAGACGCGCAGCCTCCTCAGGTCATGCCGGGGACAATCAGCACACCCTTGGCCATCATTCACCCTCCTGTTCTCCACGAGCGCGGCCCGCCGGTCGGAGTCCGGCCGGCCGCTTCATTGGGGGTCCTCCGGATCGTCGCGATACTGCCGCTCACCGGTGGTGGGGTTGACAAACACGCGCAGGCGGCGGCCGCTGGCGGGATCCACGCGCACTTCCGACGTGGGATGAAACCCCGGCCGCAAGGAGCCGTCTCGCCCCGTGGGCCGGCGCGCGCGCCCGATCCACAGAACGGCCGCCAGCCCGCCCAACAACACCACGGCCGTCCCCACCATGCCAAAGGTCATGGGGCCACCGCCCGGAAACGGACCACGGCCGTCCAACCTTCGGCGCGGATGCGGGCTCGGCCGGGGGCCGCCCAGGGGAGGACGATCGACGCCCAGCCGACGCGGCGCGCCGGTTCTCGCCGGAACCTCTTCTCCGTTCGGCGCGGCGCCCCGCTGTCCCGGCCCGGACGATCCGCCGCCCGCTCCTGCCCCACCGGCATGCCCCGCCTCCCCGCAAGCCTCCTACCGTTAGTATAGCGGCTTTCCGGTCCAGCCGAAGGGCCAGGGATAGTTGGCCCCGTACACCTGGTCAAACAGCGTCTTGGCCGACGGGTCCGCCAAATGGAAGTACTGATCGTAAATGGCCCGCGCGACGAAGCCGGAGTATGCGCCGAACACTCCGTCGTGAATCCAGACCACGATATCCAGCTGGGGCGCCGGGTAGGCGCCGCTGTCGGTGTAGGGATTGGCGGGCGCAAAGCTGGTGAAAAAGGCGTCGTTCACGCTCCCGGTGGCTTTCTGCGCCGTGCCGGTCTTGGTGGCCACGTACATGGGAATGCCCGCCATGGCGCCGTAGCCGGTTCCGCGCGGCCGCTGGGCGGACATCTCCATGCCTTGGTGAATCACGTCGTAGATCCAAGGGGCGAGTCCGGTCCGTCCCTGCACCTTGGGGGCTATCACCTTGACCATCTTGCCGTCGTGTGTGATGTACGCGCCCAGATGGGGCCAGTACAAGGTGCCGCCGTTGGCCACCGCGGACTCGGCCCGAGCCAGACCAATCAGGGTGTAGGCCGACAGGCCCTGGCCAATCACGGTCTCCAGATTCCATCCGTAGGTCCACGGCACATGGTCGACCTGCTGCAGCAACTGCGGCGTGGGCATCACGCTGGAGGCCTCGCCCGGCACGTCGATGCCGGTCGTGGTGTCGAGCCCGTACAGCTTGATGTAATAGTCCATCCGCTGAATGCCCATCCAATACCCCACCCAATAGAAGTAGGTGTCGTCGGAGTGCTCGATGGCCTGCGTCATGGTCTCGGGGCCGAATCCCGGCTTGTACCAGTTGGTGAAGGCCGGATCCTTGGTGAAATAGCCCGGATCGAAGATCACCGTGGACGGCGTCACAACGCCGGACGCCAGGGCGCCGCCGGCGATGATGGGCTTGAAGATGGAGCCGGGGGCAAATTGACCGGAAATGGCATTGATGAACAGCTCATGGTTGGCGTTCACCTGCGCCCAGGCCTTGGCGGACATCGGGTAGGTCAACTGGTTGGGATTATAGGACGGCAGGCTCGCAATCGCCAGGATGTCGCCGTTCTGCGGGTCCATCACGATGACGGCCCCCTGGTTGGCCTGGGGCGAATACGGGCCCCCGGGGTAACGGGAGGGACTGGTCTGCATGGCGTGCATGACCTCGGCCAGAGCGGCGGTCGCCGTCTCCTCCAGGTTCCAATTGATGGTCAGATGGAGCGTATCGCCGGCCACCGGCGCCTTTTGTCCATAGACCTTCACAAAGTTGCCGGCCTGATCCACCTGCACGAACTGTTCGCCGGGGCGCCCGTGCAGGTATTGCTGGTAAGAGGCCTCCAGACCGGTGGCGCCATACAGGGAGTTCAGGCTGTATCCCTGGTTGGGATGGGCCTTGTACTCCGCCTGGGTGATGGGGCGCAGGTAGCCCACAAAGTTTCCCAGCACCGAGCCCTGGGGATACTGGCGTTGGGGGGCGGCAAACAAGTGCAGGTTCGGAAATTGATTGCGTTCCTCTTCGTAGGTGGTGATCTGCGCGGGCGACAAGCTTTGGTTCGGATCCAGGACGATGGGATCGTAAGCGTATTGGGTTTTGTAGTAGTTCAGCACCAAGCTTTGGATCGTGTGAACCGGCGTGCCCAACAGGCGGCTCAGCGCCGCCGCCTCCTTGGCCGGCAGCGGCTGGCCCGGGTTCGGATCCAAGTATTCCAGTTCCCAGGCGGGCACGTCGTCGGCCAGCACCGTGCCGTCGGCGGTCACGATCTTGCCGCGCGGGGCCGGAATCGGAACGGTGCGCAGATAGTCCTGCTGGGCCAGGGCCTGGTAGTGCGCGGCGCGGTCCACCTGCAGGTACCAAAGCCGTCCCGCCACGGCTCCCACGGCCAGCAGCAGGATGACCGCGATGGCATACGCGCGTCGTGCAACAGCTTTGGCGGTCATTCAGTCGGTTCCCTCCCGTCGCCGGTCGCCGCTTGATGTGCTCTGGAACCTCGCGTCCCTGGCGGCGACGCCCCATCGCAACCGCCGCGTCGGAACACCCCGGCGTCCGCCGGACCGGCTTCCCTTTCCATGAACGACCCGGGGGCGGCTCGGGTTGCAGGCCCGCGCGGCATCCCGGCATTCCCGCGGCCCCCGCCGGGGAATTTCTTGGCGCGCCCGCGGCGAACTCGACGCCTGCCTATTAGGATACGATATAGCCGGCGGGAAGAACGCCTGGAATCCACATTACGATCGGAGATGGACCGAAGCCGCCCACCGCCGATGCACGGAGGCCGACGCATCATGGCCACGGTACCGGGACGATTTCTTGGCTATCAGGAGGGGCATCCCCAGGATCCCTGCCAGTTTCGCCGCCTGCCCGACGGCACCTTCGCGCCCTACACGGCCCGCCAAACGGCGGAGCGGATATGGAGCCTGGCCGGCTGGCTCCGGCAGGCCGGCGTCCAGGGGGGCGATCGCGTGGTGGTGCTGGCCGCCACGCGGCCGGAATGGGTCCACGCCGACCTCGCCATCATGGCCGAGGGGGCGGTGACCGTCCCCATTTTCCCCTCGCTGCCGGCCGATCAGGTGGCCTACATCTGCCACGACAGCGGCGCCTCGCTGGCCGTCGTGCAGGATGAGGCGGCCCGGGCCAAGCTGCCGGCCGGCCTGCCCGCTCTCGTCATGGACGACGCCGGATGGGCGGAGGCGGCGGGCGCGCTGCCGCCCACCTCCGCGGATCTGGCCGCATGGGCCGCGGACGTGGAGCGGCGGGTGCCGGAGCAGAGTCTCGCCACCATCGTCTACACCTCCGGCACCACGGCCAATTCGCGCGGGGCCATGCTGACGCACGGCAATTTGCTCGGCAACGCCCGGAGTTTGGATGCCGCGGCCCAGGCATCGCCCGGAATGGCCGTGGGCCGGGACGACCGCGATCTGGCCTTCCTGCCCCTCTCCCATATTTTTGAGCGCCTGGTGCACCTGTACTTTCTCACCCACGGGGTGCGCATCTACTATTCCGACGCGCGCTACCTGGCGGAGGACATGAAGGTCGTGCGGCCCACCGTCCTGGCCTCGGTGCCCCGCATCTACGAGCGCATCTACGCCGGCGTCCAGGCCCAGGCGACCACGCCGTTGCGCCGCCGGCTGTTTCGATCCGCCAGCCGGGTCGCCGTCCGCCGCGGTGAAGCGCTCACCGGCGGACGGCCCGAAAGCCCGGGTCAACGATGCGCGGCCGTCCTCTACGATCGCCTGGTCTACGCCCGCATTCGCGAAGCGCTGGGTGGCCGGCTGCGCTACGTCATCTCCGGCGGCGCGGCCCTGTCCCCGGAGCTGGGCCGCTTTTTTCTGGGCGCCGGCATTCCGGTCTGCGAGGGCTACGGATTAACCGAAACATCCCCGGTCATCGCCGTCAATCGGCCCGACGACATCCGGTTCGGCACCGTGGGCCGTCCGCTGCCCGGGGTGGAGGTGCGTCTGGCCGAGGACGGGGAGATTCTCTGCCGCGGTCCCAATGTCATGCAGGGCTATTGGGGTCGCCCGGAAGAGACGGCGGCCGCCTTGGCCGGGGGATGGTTCCACACCGGCGACATTGGCGCCTGGGACGGCGAGGGCCGGCTGGCCGTGGTGGATCGCAAAAAAGCCATCCTGGTCCTGTCCACCGGCAAAAAAGTGGTCCCCGCCCCCATCGAACAGCGCCTGGCCGCGTCTCCCCTGATTGAGGCCGCCATGCTCGTGGGCGACGGCCGGAAATACCTGGCGGCCCTCTTGGTGCCGGACTTTCAGGAGGTGGACCGACTGGCCCGGCAGTTGGGCCTGACCCGGTCCGGGGCCGACGCCCTGGCCGTTCCGGCGGTCCGGGCGGCGATCGACGCCGAGGTGCGGCGATTGACCGCCCCGTTGGCCGACTTTGAACGGCCCAAGCGCTGGGCGGCGCTCCCGCGGGCTTTGAGCGAGGAGGCGGGCGAACTGACGCCGTCGCTCAAGATCAAGTTGCGCGTGGTGTTGGACCACTTCGCCGCCGACGTCGCCGCCCTGTATGCCGAAACGTCCCCCGGCGACCGGCCGGCCGGGTCGCTCTGATGGTCTTTTGCCGTCCGCCCCGCATAACCTGAGGCGGGAGGGACCGGGATGTCGGACCAGGCCAGCTACCAGGCCGCTCTGAACGAATGGCGCGAGGCCTGGGAAGATTTCCGCTGGGCGGAGGCACCCTTCATCGACTATCACGTGTTGAAGCTTCGCGCCGCCGAGGAAAAGCTCAGCCTGATTCTTCGCGTCATGCGCGAGGACTGGCCGCCCACGGCCGTCACGACACGCCCAGCGCCGCCTTCAGCGCGGAGGCGCGGTGTCGGCTGACCGGAATCTCCACCGTACCGCGCCCCTTCATGCGCACCGTCCACGCACCGTTGAAAAAGGGCCGCAGATCCTGGACATGACGCAGGTTGATGACGTAGCCGCGGTGGCAGCGCAGGAAGTCCCCCACCGGCAGCGACGCCTCCAGCCGGGCGAGCGTGCTGTTGACGCGGAGGCGCCGTCCATCCACCGTGTGGAGCACCACGCCGTCCTCGGCGGCCGCCAGGTAACTCACCTGGTCGACCGGCACCGGAACGGTCCGCTCGCCGTCCACCCCGGCCACAAACCGCAGCTGGGCGCGGGGACCGGTGTCGTCCGACCCGGCCAGCAGGCTCTCCAGTCGCTCCACCGTGCGCGCCAGACGAGCCGGGTCCACCGGCTTGAGGCAATAGTCGACCGCCGCCAGTCCGTATGCCTCCACGGCATATTGATCATGAGCCGTGACAAACACCACCAGCGGCCGGTCCAGGCGCCCGCCGTGCAGAGCCTGGGCCCACTCCAAGCCGGAGGCGCCCGGCATCTCGATGTCCAGGAACACCACATCCAAAGCCACGCGGCCCACCAGTGCCCGCGCCTCCCGGACACTGCCGGCGTCGGCCGCCACCTCGACGCGGCCGGTCCTCTCCAGCTGATACCGGAGCTCCTGCCGCGCCAGCGGTTCGTCATCCACCACGATGGCGCGCATCCGCGTCAACGGCCGTCCGGCCATCCGTCACCCGGCACGCGAAAAGACACCCATGTGCCCCGCCCCTCCCGACTGCGCACGCGGAAGCGGGCCCGGGAGCCGAACAGGCCGTGCAGCCGCGCCCGCACGTTGGCCAGCCCAATGCCGGGCTGCCCTCCGGCTCGAATCTCCCGCACCCGCGCCGGCGACATGCCCACGCCGTCGTCGCCGACCATGACGCGAATGTCCGCCCCGCACCGCTGCACGGCCACCAGCATGCGCCCGGGGCCCTCCTTGGGGGCCAAGCCGTGCACCACCGCATTCTCCACCAAGGGTTCCAGCGTCAACGTCGGCATCCGCCGCCCGAGCACCGCCGGATCGATGCGAAACTCCACCGCCACCCGGTCGCCGAAGCGAGCCCGTTCCAGGTGGAGATACCAGCGCACCAGCTCCACTTCGTCCCCCACCAGGATGTGCGCCGGGCGCGGTGAGAGCGTATGTCGGAGCCATCCCGCCAACTCGGTCAACATTTGCCGCGCCTGCTCCGGGTCCTGCCGACTGGTGGCAATCACGGCGTTCAACGTGTTGAACAGAAAGTGCGGGCGGATCTGGGCTTCCAGGGCCTGCACCCGCGCCTGGGCCAGAAGCTCCCGCTGATGTTCCGCCTCGGCCACATTCAACTGAAGGCTCAGCAGTTCCGACAACCCCAACGCCAGGCGGCGGGCCGCGTCAGGCATTTCGCCATCAACCAGCCGGTAGAGCTTGACGGTTCCCACCGTCTGCCCGCCGATGCGCAGCGGCGCGATGATGGCCGACCGGACCGGACAGGGGCAGCCCTCAATGGGGCAATCCAGTTCGAACTTGTCGCGAGCCGTCGTGACGTGCCCGCTGGCCAGGGCCCGCCGTGTGGCCAGCGTCTGGATGCGATGGCCGGGCCGCATGTGCGGACACCCGTCGCCCACATAGGCCAGAATCGCCTCGGTGTCGGTGATGGCCACGGCATCCACCTGGGCGATGCGATAGATGATGGCCGCCATCTCCCGCGCCGTGGCCGCGGTGAGACCCATCCGCGCGTACGGCGCCGCTTGGCGGCTTATTTCCAGGGAGGCCGCCAGCGGCTGGAGCGATTCCTCCGCCGGATGATAGCTGTCCAGGTCCATCCCCCCGCTGCCCCGTTTTCATTCTATCGCAATCCATACCGGGTTCCCGACCACTCGCCGGCCCATTGCGACCATTCACCCGATGCCCCTCGGCCGTTGGCCCGGCCGGAGTCAAGATAAGAACATCCGAAGCGCGGCCGGCAGCCGGCCGAGGCGCCCGGACGAATGTCCGCCGACCACTCGTTGTCCACAGGAGGATGCCCATGACGCTCATGCGACCCCCATCACCCCCGCTCTCCGTCGAAGACGCCGCCCTGTCGCGGCCCGCGACCGCCCCGGACTGGTTTTGGGAAACACGGGCCTGGCTGGAAGCGCCCGAGCCGGAGCGCCCCGAGGCGGCCCCGAACGGCCCGGCCGCCCTGGTTCAGCGGTCCGACTGACGCGAGAGCCACGCCCGCGCGGTGCGTCGAAGCCGCGTCCGTCGGACCCCGGGCCGGATTTCGGGCGGCTGGGCCCGGCGGGAGGCCCGCCGGCCTCACCGGTCCGGGGTCAACTGCGCCGGTCGTTGCCGGGCGTGGTCGGGACAGGAAAGACGCCCCGCGGCGGCACCGAAAAGCCATGTCGGGAAGCCGCACGGCGGGTTTGTGTACGGTCCCTTCGAGACAGGACGAGGCCACCCCACCGCTCGAGCCCGGACGTGCCGGCTCCCGCCCGAAACCCTGGGGTCATGGCCGCAGAAACCGCCGATAGCCGCCCCAAGGGCTCGGAGCGGTCGGCCGCCGGGCCCGACGTCTTCCCCGCCGGGAACCGTGACGGCGCTGGGCTCAGTCGAGATAATCGCGGAGTTTCTTGCTGCGGGTGGGGTGCCGCAACTTGCGCAGCGCCTTGGCTTCAATCTGCCGGATGCGCTCGCGTGTGACGCCGAACACCTGGCCCACCTCTTCCAACGTCCGCGCACGCCCGTCGGACAGGCCGAAGCGGAGCCGCAGCACCTTCTCCTCCCGATTCGTCAGCGTATCCAGCACTTCTTCCAACTGCTCTTTCAACAGCTGGTAGCCGGCCGCCTCGGCCGGCGCCGGAGCATCCTCGTCCTCGATGAAGTCGCCCAAATGGGAGTCTTCCTCTTCGCCGATGGGCGTCTCCAGCGAGACCGGCTCCTGCGCGACCTTTTGAATCTCCCGGACGCGCTCCACCGTGATGCCCATCTGCTCGGCGATTTCCTCCGGGGTCGGATCGCGGCCCTTCTCCTGGAGCAGCTGCCGCTGCACGCGAATCAGCTTGTTGATGGTCTCCACCATGTGCACGGGGATTCTGATGGTGCGCGCCTGGTCGGCGATGGCCCGCGTGATGGCCTGCCGGATCCACCAGGTGGCGTAGGTGCTGAACTTGTACCCCTTGCGGTAGTCAAACTTTTCCACGGCTTTGATCAGACCGAGGTTGCCCTCCTGGATGAGGTCCAAAAACAGCATGCCTCGGCCCACGTAGCGCTTGGCAATGGACACCACCAGGCGCAGATTGGCTTCGGCGAGACGCTTTTTCGCCTCTTCGTCCCCGGCCTCAATGCGCTTGGCCAGCTCCACCTCTTCCGCCGCCGTCAGGAGCGAGACCCGACCAATCTCCTTGAGGTACATGCGCACGGGATCGTCAATGGCCACGCCTTCGGGCACCTGGAAGGCACTCTCGCTGCTGCGCCCGCTCTCTTCGCTCTCCGCCTCTTCCTCTTCCTCTTCCTCAGAGTCTTCGTCCTCATCCTCGCCGTCGGACGCTTCGGGCGCCTCGGTGGCCGCGACGCGCTCATCCACCAGCTTAATGCCGGAATCCGTGATCATCTCGTACGCGGTATCAATCTGCTCGGGCGGGAGGTCAAAGGTTTGCAGCGAATCCATGATCGTCTGATACGACAGCTTGCGCCCATGCTCCTTGGCGCGCTGGATCAGGCCCTGCAGGACGTCCTGCACGGCAACCGGCTGTGAACTCTCCTGCTGATGCTGAGCCATTGATCATCCCTCCTTTCGCGGCGACTGTTTGGCCTCACGGATTTCCGGCCACAGCGCCATGATTTCCCGCTCCAGATCCGGGTCCAAGGGTCCGGCTGCCGCCCGGCGCTTCAATTCCTGCCAACGCTCCTCTTGCCGGCGCCGCCTCAAGGCCAACGCCAATCCGTTTACAGCCTCCCGGCTTGCCGGCACCTCCGCCATGGCCGCCTCCGCCGCCAGCTCCCGCGCCCCCACGGGCAATGTCCCAATCCAGTCTGCCAGCGGCATCTGCTGGAGGACCGGCCAAGCGGCGGCAATGTCGGACCACCGCGCGTCCTTACACAATTCGGGAAGAGTCGTCAAAACCCCTTCCATCTGATCCGGAAATTGTATGAGCCACCCCAGCAAATTGACTTCATCCTTCGGAAGGGCAAATTTTTCCGGCTGCCGACCCATATTATGCCGGAAATTTCCGGGCTTATTCCCCTCCGGGCCTTGTTTCGTCCTTAACGCCTGTGCTAAGATACGTGGATCCAGCGCCCATGTTCTCTCTAGCAACTGCAGATGCCCTTGGCGCTCCACCGGATCTTGCACCGCCAGCAGCAACGGCTTCAGCTCCCGCACCGCCTCCGCCTTGCTGGCCGGGTCTCGACGCACATCCGCCGCCCGCTCCTGGATTCGGCGGGTCAAATACGGCATCGCCCGGGCAGCTTCTTCCCTGACCCGTTCCGCGCCCGCCAGCGCCAGGAACTCGTCCACGTCCTTGCCGCTTGGAATGGCCATGTGCAGGACAGCAACCCCACTCTCTGCCAACATTTGGAATGCCCGCTCCGCCGCCTCAACACCGGCCCGGTCACTGTCGTAACAAAGGATCGCGCGATCGGTAAAACGCCGCAGGTATCGGACATGGTCCATTGTGAGCGCGGTTCCCAGCGAAGCCACAGCTTCCGGCAATCCGGCCCGGTGACAGGCCAAGACGTCAAAGTATCCCTCCACCAGAATCGGCGGCTTGTCCCGCCAGTGGAGCCGGGACAGATCCGTTCGGTACAGGATGCGACCCTTTTGGTAGAGCGGCGTGTCGGGCGAGTTGAGGTACTTGGGCTCCCCTTCGCCCACGATCCGTCCGCCGAATCCCACCAGGCGTCCGTCGGCGTCGGGAATCGGGAACGTCAGGCGCCCGCGCATCCGGTCGTAGACCCCACCCCGCGGCCGCGACGCCGCCACGCCCGCCTCCACCATCTCGTCGGGTTTGAACCCGCGGCGCCCGAGCGCGCCCACCAGACCATCCCAGCTGTCCGGCGCGTAGCCGATCCCGAAACGCCGCGCCAAGTCCCCGTCGACACCGCGCCGGGCCAGTTCCGCCGTCGCCGCCCCGCTGGACTCCAATCCCTGTCGGAAATACTCCTGAGCGGCGGCCAACAGTGCCCGCAGACGCTCCCGCCGTCCCGCCTGCGGGGCGGCGGCCGGACTGACCGCCATCCCGGCCCGCTCGGCCAGCGATTCCACGGCTTCGGGAAACGAGCGACGGTCGCGCTCCATCACATAGGTGAAGACATTGCCGCCCTTATGGCATCCGAAACAATAAAAGAGTTGCTGATCCGGGTCCACGGTGAAGGATGGGGTTTTCTCGCCGTGAAACGGGCAGAGGCCCCAAAGCTTCCGACCACGGCGCCGGAGCGCCACGGTCTCGCCGACCACATCCACGATGTCAACGGCTCGGCGGACGTCGTCAATCACCTGCGGCTCATAGCCTGGCATCCGCCATCCCCCGCTAACAATGGTTCGCTGTTGGTCGCCAGTTTCCTGCCCTGGGCCAAAACCGCCTCGCGGGCAACGGCAGACGATTCGGGCGATGCGCAGACCGTGCGGTGCCGCGGCTCCTTACCCACCCCGCCGCAGGTTTGCCGGATGCCGCGCTCGGGTGCCCCACGGTGTGCCGACGGGCGGCCCGACGCGCCGCGGCCGCTCATGCCGTGCGGGCTCACCGCGGCCGCGCTCCACCCGCCCCGCGCCCGCCGATGGTGCAAACCCGTGGCACCCCGCCCGAATGTCGGCGTCGGGCCAAGAGCGAGAATGACACTCCCGTTGATACCGACGGCGACCGCGTCCATGCAGGAGTCATTCCGCCGATGCCGAATACTCTCGCTGTTCCAAGTTCACGGAAGGAGGGGAGTCTTTTGATTCCAATGCGACTGCGGCGAGCTCTCATCGGTCTTGTGGCGGCCGGCTCGCTGGTCGCCGCGCTGCTGATGGCCGGCGGAACCGCCGCCGCGGCCAATCTCGGCTACGGCGGCGACGCGGTCTATCAGATCGAGCTGTCGGCCAATTCCAACGGCCCCAGCAGCTTTCTGCCCAACGGATTCTGGCTTTGGATCGAATTGGACAGCAACGGCACCGGCACCTATCACGGCTCCGACTGCGTGCACAGCCCCAGCATGCCGTTGATCGGCACCTCGGTGGACAGCGGCACCGTCACCTGGTCGACGGCGGGCGGCATGCTCACCATCACCGGACTGTCCCTGGCCGACGGCGCCTTTCATCCCACCCTCATGGTGCCGGCCGCCATGGGGCACTATTTGATGAACGGCATCGCGCTGGGCCTTCCGGTTCCCGACATGACGCAGCTGCAAGTGGCGCCGTAGGCGTCCGGGACCGGAGCCCGCGGCGCGCAGTCCCGGCGGGCGTGCCTCGCCCGCCAGCCGAGCCCCCGGAATGTTCCGGGGGCTCGCTCGGTCCTGGCGTCGGATCCCCGACGGAAGGGGGGCGCTTCCCGGCGGCGCCGCGACGCCGCCTGCCGACCCTGCCGCGCTCCGACTCGCCACGTGCCCGGCTTATCGCTGCTGGAGCGCCGCCTGAGCCGCCGACAGGCGGGCGATGGGCACCCGATAGGGCGAGCAGCTCACATAATCCAGACCCACCCGGTGGCAGAACGCGATCGAAGCCGGGTCGCCCCCATGTTCGCCGCAGATGCCGATGTGCAGATCCGGCCGCACCCGCCGCCCGTCGGCCACCGCCCACTCAATCAACCGGCCCACCCCCGGCTGGTCGAGGGTGACGAAGGGATTGTCGGTGAGAATTTTGTCGGCCAGATACGTGGGCAGAAACTTGGACTCCGCGTCGTCACGGCTGTAGCCGAAGGTGGTTTGGGTCAGGTCGTTGGTGCCGAACGAGAAGAACTGAGCGGTCGGCGCAATCTCCGCCGCGGTCAGGGCCGCCCGCGGCACCTCGATCATGGTGCCCAGCTTGTAGGGCAACTCGCGTCCCGTGGCGCGCGCCACCTCCGCGTTGACTCCGGCCACCAGCGTCGCCATGTGTTCCAACTCGGCCGCGATGCCCACCAGCGGAATCATCACTTCCACGTGCGGGTCGAACCCCTCCTGCAGCAGTCGCCCCTCGGCCCGGAAGATGGCCCTCGCCTGCATGGCGTAGATCTCCGGATAGACGAGACCCAAGCGGACGCCGCGGAATCCCAGCATGGGGTTGAATTCCTGCAGCGCCCGCGCCCGCCGCTCCACCTGGGCCAGATGGACAGCCTCCGCCTCGTTGCCGGCCGTCTCCGCGCGCGCCAACGCTTCGGCCACCTCGGCCGGATCGGGCAGGAACTCATGCAGCGGCGGGTCCAGCAGGCGGATGGTGACCGGCAAGCCCTCCATCGCCTTCAGGATGCCGTAGAAGCCCTCCTCCTGCATGGGCAGCAGCTGCGCCAACGCCCGCTTGCGGTTCTCCGCCGCCTCGGCCAGGATCATCTCCTGCACCACCGGCAGGCGATCTTGTCCCATAAACATGTGCTCCGTCCGACAGAGTCCCACGCCCTGGGCGCCAAACGCGCGCGCGCGGGCCGCATCCTCGGGCGTGTCGGCGTTGGCCTCCACACCCAGGCGCCGAAACCCGTCCGCCCACTCCAGCAGCGTCTCGAACTCGGGAAACAGCCGTGGTTCCACGGTGGGCACTTCGCCGACGATAACCCGCCCCGTGGCCCCGTCGATGGTGATGACGTCGCCGGCCCGCACCACCGCTTCCACGGCCACAAACTGACCGCGGGCCACGTCAATCTGAACCATGTCGCAGCCGGTGACGGCGGGCTTGCCCATGCCCCGCGCCACGATGGCGGCGTGCGAGGTCATGCCCCCGCGGCTGGTGAGCACCCCCTGGGCCGCCACGATGCCGTGAATGTCGTCCGGCGTCGTCTCCGGGCGCACCAGGATCACGCGCTCGCCGGCGTTGCCCCGACGCTCGGCCTCGTCGGCGTCAAACACCACCTGTCCCGCCGCCGCGCCCGGCGACGCCGGGAGACCGCGGGCAATCTCCTGCACCACCGCCCCCGGATCGATTTGCCGGTACAGCAGCTGCCGCACCTGTTCCGGGTCTTGCCGCAGCACCGCCTCCTCCCGCGTGATGATGCCGTCCCGGGCCATATCCACGGCCACCTTCACCGCGGCCCGGGCCGTGCGCTTGCCGGTGCGGGTTTGCAGCACATAGAGCCGTTCGCGCTCCACCGTGAACTCAATGTCCTGCATGTCCCGATAGTGGGTCTCCAGCAGGTGGCAAACCTCCTGCAGCTGACGGTAGGTGGCCGGCAGCACCCGCTCCAGCTCGGCGATGGGCCGCGGCGTGCGGATGCCGGCCACAACGTCCTCGCCCTGCGCGTTGGTCAAAAACTCCCCGTACAGGCCGGGATCGCCCGTGTTGGGGTTGCGGGTGAACAGCACGCCGGTGCCGGACGTGTCCCCCATATTGCCGAACGCCATCGACTGCACATTGACCGCCGTGCCCAGATCGTCGGGAATCTTGTTGATGCGGCGATACACCTGGGCGCGCGGATTGTTCCAGGAGTCAAAGACGGCCTCGATGGCCATGGTCAGCTGCACCTTGGGGTCCTCTGGAAACTCGCGGCCCGCGACCGATTGCACGTGGGCGAGATAGCGATCGATGACCAGATGCAACGCGTCTTCGGACAGCGACTGATCTTCCCGAACCCCCATCTCCTCCTTGACCTGGGCCAGGATGTCCTCAAAGCCTCCGTGTTCCATGTGCATGACGACATTGCCGAACATTTGAATGAACCGGCGGTAGCTGTCCAGCGCAAACCGCGGGTTGTCGGTCAGCTGGGCCAGCCCGGCGGCCGTCGCCCGATTCAGCCCCAAATTGAGCACCGTGTCCATCATTCCCGGCATGGAGATGGCGGCCCCCGAGCGGACCGAGACCAAAAGCGGCTGCTCGGGGTCACCGAGACGTTTGGCCACCCGTTTTTCCAATCCTTCCAGGTGCTCAAACACCTCGGCCATCAAATCGGGCGGGACGGCGCGATCACGCTGATAGGCATTGCACGCCTCGGTGGTGATGGTGAATCCCGGCGGCACCGGCAGGCCGATCCGGCTCATCTCCGCCAGCCCGGCCCCTTTGCCGCCCAAGCGGGCCCGATCGTCCTTGGATCCCTCTTCGAAATAGAACACCCATCGACTCATCCCGCACGTCCCTCCTGTTGTACGATTTCCAAGATCCGGCTGGCCGTCTCTTCCACGGCGTGGTTGGTGACATCAACCACGGGACAGCCCAGCCGCCGGTAGACATCCCAGGCATAATCCAGTTCCTGCATGATGCGGTCCGCGCTGGCATACGGGGACGCGGCCGACAAGCCGATGGCCTTCAGACGCTGGCGCCGGATGTTGGCCAGCAGATCCGGGTCAATCACCAGGCCGACACACTTCTTTCGGCCGGCCCGGAACACCTCGGCCGGCACCGGCACTTCCGGCACCAACGGAATGTTGGCCACCTTGAGCCGATGATTGGCCAGGTACAAGGACACCGGGGTCTTCGAGGTGCGCGACACGCCCAGAATCACCACGTCGGCCAGAAGCACCCCGGCGGGGTCCTTGCCGTCGTCGTACTTCACGGCAAACTCCACCGCCTCAACGCGGTCAAAGTATTCCCGGTCCAGACGATGCGTCAGCCCCGGCACCAGGTGCGGCTCTTTGCCCAGCGCCTGCGCCAGCGCCTCTAAGGTGGGGCCCAACAGGTCGATGTGGGGCACGCCCGCGCCGTCCGCACAGCTGTTGAGACAGCGCCTAAGCTCCGGTTTGACCAGAGTGTAGACGATGAGGGACGGCGCCCGGGCCTGCGCGTGAGCCACCGCTCGCTCCACCGCCTCCACGCTGTCCACGTGCGGCACCCGCTCCACCCGCACCCCGCCGGCGCCCCCGTCAAACTGGATGGCCGCGCCCCGCACCACCTGCTCGGCCGTCTCACCGAGCGAATCCGACACCACCAGCACCGTGGCCGTCATCCGATCCCTCCTCGCTCCCCTGTGATGCGCCCCAGATCGGCGCCCCGGCGCAGGAACTCCGCCACGGCGGCCAGCAGGCCCAAGCGCCGCGCCCGCACGGCCGGATCCGGATCCATGACCAGCACGTCGGCGAAGAAGCGGTCCACCGGCGCCCCGAGCGCCGTGGCCGCGTCCCAGTAGGCTTGGCCGGCGGCCAGCGGGTCGCTGGCCGCCCGGGCCTGGGCGAGGGCCTCACCGAGCGCCCGCTCCGCCGGGTCCGAATATTGACCCCCGGAGGCGGGCGGCGTGCCGCGGCTCAGATGACTGGCCCGCTTGAAGGCCACGACCAAGGTCGTAAAGTCGTCGCGGTCCAGGCGCTCGGCCAGCGCCGCCAGCCGTTGGGGCAGTGAGGCCAGAGGGGCGGAGCCGGCCAGCGCCGCTTCAATCACATCGCCGCGAAATCGGCCGGTCCAGTACCCCCGGGCGCGCGCCCGCAGAAAATCGGCCAAGTCCTCGGCCATGGCGGGATCGTCCGTTTCATGCACGAAGAGCGCGCCGCGCACCAGATCCCCGAGATCCACCGGGGCCAGCGCCCCTTCCATGAGGAGGCGAACCACACCCAGACCTGCCCGGCGGAGCGCGAACGGGTCTTCCGAACCGCGCGGCTTCAACCCGGCCCGTTGAAACCCCGCCAAGGTGTCCAAGCGGTCCAGCAGCGCCAGCGCCTGGCCCACCCGCCCTGCGGGCAGGCGGTCCTCCGGGCCTTCGGGATGGTACTGCTCGGCCACCGCGTCCGCCGCCGCGGCGGACACGCCCTCCTGCCGCGCGTAGACCCCGCCCATAATGCCCTCCAGCTCCGGAAACTCCCCCACCACCCGCGTCAGCAGATCCGCCTTGGCCAGATCCATGGCGGTCGCGAGAGCCTCCATCTCGTCGGCGTCGAGTCCCAGATCGGGCCCGACGGCTTCGGCCAGCGCCCTCATCCGCCGCCGCTTGTCGCCGTACGTGCCGAGGCGCCCATGGAACACCACGCCGTCCAGATCCGTCACGCGGTCGGCCAGGGGACGCTTCCGGTCCTCGGCGTAGAAGAAGCGGGCGTCGGCCAGGCGCGCACGCAGCACCTTTTCGTTGCCGGCCCGCACCTGCGCCAAATCCACGCCCTCACCGTTGCGCACGCCCACAAAGGCGGGCAGCAGCCGGCCCGCCTCGTCCCGAATCGGAAAATAACGCTGGTGGTGCACCATGGCCGTCTCCAGAACGGGTGCCGGCACGGTCAAGAACTCCGGGTCAAAGTGCCCCAGGAACGGTGTCGGCCATTCCACCAGATTGGCGACCTCCTCCAACAGGCCGGGGTGAACCGCCAAGCGGCCCCCCACCGTCTGCGCCAGCGCCTCGCCCCCGTCGCGGATGCGCCGGCGGCGCGCGGCGGTGGAAAGCTCCACCCCGGCGGCCATCAACGCGGGCCGATACTGGTCCGCCCGCCCCACCGCCACCGGACCCGGGTGATCGGTGCGATTGCCGTAGGTGCGGGCGTCGGCCTTCAGGCCGAATTCGGACACGTCCAGCACCGCCTCGCCCACAAGCGCCAGGATCCAGCGCACCGGACGAACGAAGCGCCAATCGTGTTCCGTCCACCGCATGGTCCGCGGCGCCGCCAGCGCCCCCACGGCCTCGTGCCACACGCGCGCCAGGACCCGGTCCGCCGGCTCCGTCGGGCTCACCACCGTCGCCACCAGATAGCCGCGCTCGTCCCCCTCGCCCTCCGCCAGGGCGTCCACCGGCAGGCCCACGCGCCGCGCGAACCCGGCGGCGGCCGCACTCCAGCTCCCGTCCGCCTGCCGGGCCCGCTCCAGAGGCGGGCCCTTCACCACCCGGAGCTCCGCTTCCTGCCGAGCCGCCACGTGCCCCGTCGCCCACAGGCGACGCGGACTGGCATCCACCGCCAGGTCCCGGCAAGCGAGCCGATGGCGCGTGAGAGCCTCCGTGAGGGCGGCGTCGAGTTGACGCACCAAGTCCGGCATGACCCCGCTCGGCATTTCCTCGACGCCCAACTCCAGGGCAAACGGAATCATGCCGGCACCAGCTCGGGATGCCGTTGCGCCAGCCACCGCTCGGCCGCCAGGCGCGCCAGATGCCGCACACGGCCCAAATAGGCTTGGCGGGCCGTGACCGAGATGGCGCCGCGGGCATCCATTTGGTTGAACACGTGCGACGCCTTGAGCACAAACTCGTACCCGGGATAGACCAAATTCAGGTCCAGCAGACGCCGGGCCTCCTGCTCGGCGTCTTCAAACCGGGCGATCAGGCGCTCGGGATCGGCTTGCTCAAATGTGTAAGTGGCGTGCTCAAACTCGCTCCGGCGCCACAGATCGGCATACGACACCCCGGGCGCCCACTCGATGCCCCAGATGTCAGGACTGCCCACCAGGTAGCTGGTCAGCCGCTCCAGTCCATAAGTGATTTCCGCGCCCGGCGGCCGGCACTCCAATCCCCCCATCTGCTGAAAGTACGTGAACTGGGTGATCTCCATCCCATCCAGCCACACCTCCCAGCCCAGTCCCCACGCGCCTAGACTGGGGGCCTCCCAATTGTCCTCCACGAACCGCACGTCATGCGCGGCCCGACTGAGCCCCAGCGCTTGCAGACTGTCCAAGTACCGGTCCACCACGTCATCGGGCGCCGGCTTCAACACCACCTGCATCTGGAAGTGTTGAAACACGCGGTTGGGGTTGTCCCCGTAGCGGCCGTCCACCGGGCGCCGGCACGGCTCCACGTAGACGGCCCGCCAGGGGTCGGGTCCCAGCATGCGAAAGAACGTCAGCGGATTCATGGTGCCGGCGCCCTTTTCGACGTCGTAGGGCACCCCGACCAGGCACCCCTGAGACCCCCAATACTCTTCCAACCGGCGGACGACGTCCTGCAAGGTCACGACGATTCTCCTTCCTCGGGCCAGTGCGGTGCAATCTGATCCCAGAACCGAAACGCGCGGGGCACCCTTCCCAAATGATAGACGACATAGTCGTGCGCCTGCCGCTCCAGCTCGTTCAGCATGCGCCGGCTGGCCACCACGGTGCCCAGCCGGTCGGGCGGCAACAGCTCCGCCCGTCGCAGCCAGGCCAGCCCTCCGGGCGGTATGCCCGCATCCGATCCGGCGCGACAGCGGGCACAGAGCGGGCCGGTGGCCGGCCGCCACCCGGCCGGGCCGTCCCCCAGGGGCGCCCCGCAGGCGCTGCACTCGACAAAATCCGGCTTGAACCCCCCCTCGCGCAGCAGCTGCCACAAGCCGGCCAGGAACAGCGCGGCCGGCGGCCGCCCGCCCTCCAAACCGGCCAACCCTTCCTCGAGCAGGCGGAAGGCCGCGCGGTCGGCGTCGTGCTCGGACCACAGCTCGTCCACCAAATCCGCCAGCATGGCCGCGCGGGCCGTGCGCTCCAGGTCCTGGCGGATGTGCGGATAGTGGCGCTCCGCTTCCGCCTGGGTCACGGTCATCAGGGACGAGCGGCCCTGGTACAGCGTCCATTGCGCCAAGGTCAGCGCCTGGACGCCCGCGGCGAGATGGCCCTTCATGGAGCGCACGCCCCTGGCGACAGCCGACAGCTTGCCCTGACTCTGCCCGAACGCCGTGACCAGGGCGTCGTTTTCCCGGTACGGACGGTGACGCAGCACCACCACCCGGTCCCGCACTTCGGCCATTACTCACGCCCTCGGGTGGTCAGGCCGAATCGGTGCAGCCAGTCCTCCCGGTCGCGCCATCCTTTCTCGGCTTTGACCCACAGATCCAAATACACCTGGTGCCCAAAATACGTCTCCAAGTCTGCGCGGGCGCGGCGTCCGATCTCGCGGCTCATGCGCCCGCCCTCACCCACCAGGATGCCGCGTTGACTCTCGCGCTCCACATACAGGTGCGCCCGTATGTACATCAGATCCGGCCGGCGCCGGATCTTCTCCTCCACCACCACCGCGACCGCATGGGGCACTTCGTCACGCGCCAGTTCCAGAACCTTCTCCCGAATCACTTCGGCGATGTAGAAATCCTCAGCCTGGTCGGTGACGGTTTCCGCCTCATACAGCTGAGGGCCTTCCGGCAGGGCGGCGATCGCATCTTCGAGCAGGACGTCCATGCCGGCGCCGGTCAGCGCGGAGACGGGATAGATGGCCTGGTATTGGTGGAGTTCCCGGTAAGGCGCCAAACTCCGGCGCCAGTCGGCGGCCGCGTCCTGCTTGTTGGCGATGAGCCAGGCCGGGGCGTCATGACGCGTCAACAGGCTGACCACCCAACGATCCTCGGGCGTGGGTTCGCGGGTCAGGTCCACCACGTGCCAGAGGAGGTCCATGTCGCGCGCGGCGCCCTGCGCACTTTTGACCATGGCCGCCCCCAATTTGGTCCGCGGACGATGGATGCCCGGCGTGTCGACCACAACCATCTGCGCGGCACCCGTCGTGATGATGGCGCGCAGGCGCGTCCGGGTCGTCTGCGGCTTGGGCGTCACGATGGCCACCTTGCGGCCCGCCAGTCGGTTGAGCAGCGTGGACTTGCCCACGTTGGGCCGGCCCAGCAGCGCCACAAAGCCGCTTTTATACGCCATGGCCGAGATGTCCGGGGCCAAAGCTCTCCGGCAGCAGGTCGCGGAGGAGAAACCGGCGCCACGGTCCGGTTGGCCCCCCCACCACCACCGTCATGTCGGGATTGAACTCCATCAGAACTTGCCGGCAGGCGCCGCAGGGCGGCGCCGGAGGTTCGCCCCGACTGGCCACCGCGACGGCCAGCAGTCGACGCTCGCCCAGCGCGAGCGCGTGGGCGACCGCGGACCGCTCGGCGCAGAGCGAGACGGGATACGACGCGTTTTCAATGTTTGCCCCCACCACCGTCTCCCCGCTCGCCAACAGGATGGCCGCGCCGACCGGATAGCCGGAATAGGGCGCGTAGGCCAGATCCATCGCCTGCACCGCCCGGGCCAGCAAGCTCTCCAACATGTCGCCGCTCAGCGCGGTCTCGTCATCCACAGGCCCGCCCTCTTCTCTCCGCCACGTATGGCTGTCCCCGCCCGCCGCCCTAATCGCGCTCGCCCCCGGCGGCATCGGACGGCTCCGGCCCCGGCTCCACCCGGCGCAGGGTCAGCCGCTTGACGCGCCGCCCGGTGACGTTGGCCGCCGTCAGTTCCCAGGGACCGAAGCGCACCGTCTCTCCCTGGACCGGAGCCCGTCCCAGCAAGTGTAGGATAAATCCGCCCACGGTATCGATGTCTTCGGCATCCAAGTCGATGCCCCAGCGCTCCTTCAGGTCGTCGAGCGCCACCCGCCCGTCCACTTCGTACCGGACGCCCGGCTCCAATTCGCGCATCTCGGGCTCGTCCCGGTCATACTCGTCCTGAATTTCGCCGACAATCTCCTCCAACAAGTCCTCGATGGTGACGAGGCCCGCCGTGCCGCCAAACTCGTCCAGCACCACGGCGATGTGGGTGCGCTCGTGGCGAAAGTCACGCAGCAGCTCATCCACTTTTTTGCTTTCCGGAACGTAGTACACCGGGCGCAGCAGCGACTCCACCGGGGTGTCCAGCGAACGCTCCCGCACGTAGGCCAGGATGTCGCGGGCATACATCATCCCCACGATGTCGTCCACGGTCCGCCGGTACACCGGCAGACGCGAATGGCCGGCCTGAATCACGGCTTCCCACGCCTCGCGCAGCGTCGCCTTGAGCTCAATGGCGTCAATGTCGATGCGCGGCACCATCACCTCCCGCACCGGCGTGTCGGAGAGCTCGAAGATGCCCTGAATCATCTCCCGCTCTTCCGCCTCCAGCAATCCTTCCTCCTGGCCCACGTCCACCAGGGTCCGGATCTCCTCCTCGGTGACCAGCCGGCCGCCCTCGGCGCGGACGCCCACCAGCCGCAGCGCCCCCACACCCACCGCCGTCAGGACGCGCACCACCGGCGTGAAGAGGGCGGCCGACACCACCAGAAAAGGGGCGAGCCGCACCGCCACTTTGTCGGGGTGGTGGGCGGCGTAGGTCTTGGGCGTAATTTCCGCCACCAGCAGAATGACAATCGTCATGACCACGGTCGAGACGGTGATGCCCAGTTGCCCGTACGCGCGCAGAAACATCGCCGTCGCCACCGCCGAAGCCGCGATGTTGGCCAGATTGTTGCCCACCAGCACGGTCCCCAGGATGCGGTTCGGCTGCTGACTCATGGCCTCCAATGTGCGGCCCTGCGGCACGCCGTCTTCCGCCAATTGCCGCGCCCGCCCGCGCGAGAGCGACATCATCGCGGTTTCCGCCATGGAATACAGGGCGGAGAAACCCAGCAGCACCACCAGGACCACCAGGGCGCCCCAAACCTCATGGGTCAAGCCCGCGACACCTGCCTTCCCCCGTTCAGCCGCCCCACGCCCTCAGCCCGCACGGGCCGACGATCCTTTACCGCCGCCGACCAGAGCCCCGGCCAACGCCAGCGCGAGTCCCGCCCACAAGACCGCGAAGCCCAGCGGCCGTCCGCGGGCCCAGGCGGCCAACACCGTGGGCAACTGGCCCACGCGCGGTCCGAAGATGAGGCAGCCCACCGCCAGCGATCCGGCGGCCGCCACCAACACCGAGCCGGCCACGACGTCTTTGGCCACGCGGGCCAAATGGTGATATCCCGGTGCTGCCAAGTCCACGGCCGCCTCCACTGCGGTGTTGACCATTTCCAGGGCCAGCACCACCGTTATCGCCAACACCAATGCCACCCACTGCCACGGCTCCAGGCCCACCAGGACCCCCAATTCCAACGCCAGCGTGCCGGCCACCACATGAATGCGGATATTGCGCTGGCTCCGAAACGCGTGCACCACGCCGGCGCCGGCGTACCGGAACGCCTCGAACAGTGTGGCGCTCCGCTTCACGGGCGGCTCAAACCCACGCGGCCCAGGATGCGCTCAGTTTCCGCCATCATCTCCGCCTCCTCCGCGGGGCGCTCATGGTCGTAGCCCAGGAGATGCAGCAGGCCGTGCACGGCCAGAAACCCCATTTCCCGCGCCACACTGTGTCCATAGGCCTCGGCCTGCGCCGTCGCCCGCTCCACCGAGATGACGACATCGCCCAAGAGCTCCATGCCGGCCGGATCATCCTCCCCCTCGCGCTGGGAGAACGACAACACGTCCGTGGGTCCCTCCCGGCCCCGATAGGTGCGGTTCAGTTCGGCCATCGTGGCGTCGTCCGTCAAGAGGACGCTCACCTGAGCCTCGGGCGCCAGCTCAGTGAGCCCGCTGACGAGGACCCGGTGCACGGTTGCCTCCCACTGTGCGTAATCCTGCGGGCTGCTCTGGACCCACACCTCCACTCTTCCGACTCCTTTCAATCTCCTTGAGAACCGGATCGGGGTAGGCCACCCGCTGGTGGAACACACCGGTCAGCACCCGGGTGAATGTGCGGGCGATGGTGTCCAACTCTTTGAGCGTCAGGTCGGCCGAATCCAACTGCCCATCCTCCAGGCGCTCCTTGATGATGCGCCGCACCACCTGCTCGATCGCCTCCGGTGTCGGATTCTTGAGCGTGCGGGTCGTGGCTTCGCAGGCATCGGCCAGCATCACGATGGCAATCTCCTTGCTTTGCGGCTTGGGGCCATCATACCGGTAATCCGCCTCGCTCACGCCCTCGCCGGTATCCTGGTCCCGGGCCTTTTCGTAAAAGAACCGGATCACGGTGGTGCCGTGGTGCTGGGCGATGAAGTCCTCCAGGGCGCGCGGCAGGTGATGCTGTCGCGCCAGTTCGATACCGTCGCGCACATGCGAGGAAATAATGAGCGCAGACAGACTGGGAGACAACTTGTCGTGGGGATTTTCCGCGCCAAATTGATTGTCGATGAAGAAATAGGGCCGTTTGGTCTTGCCGATGTCGTGGTAAATCGCCCCCACCCGCGCCAGCAGCGAATTGCCGCCCACCGCCTCCGTGGCCGCCTCGGCCAGGTTGCCGACCAGAATGGCGTGCTGATACGTCCCGGGCGCTTCAATCAGCAGGCGGCGCAAGAGCGGCTGGTTGGGATTGGACAGCTCGATGAGCCGCATCGCCGTCACCACGCCGAACGGCGCCTCCAGGAACGGGGCCGAGCCCACGGCCAGCATGGCCGCCAAGCCTCCATCCACGAAGGACCACGCCAGCTGCTGCCACACCGGAACGTCCAGGACCGACAGCCCCTCGATGAAGTCCAGACCCAACAGCGCCAGCAGGTTCACGGTGCCCACCAGCAGCGCCACCCGCACCACGTCATAGCGGGCGGACAGCCGCGTCACCCCGATGGCGCCGGCCACACCGCCGAAGAACGCCACCAAGGCGGTGGTCAGATCCGTCCCCGACAGCACGCCCGTCGACAACGCCAAGACACCGGCCGCCACGATGGCCAGGCCGGGATCCACCAGCGCCGCCACCATCACCGTGGCCGCCGGGACAATCACGAAATCGGCCCCGGGCAGGCTCAGGGTCTCCGCCGCCAGCAGAGCCACCACGGTGACAATGCTGGTGATCAAAAGCGGCGGCATGTCCCCCAAGAGCGGCCGCCGAAATTCGTAGAGATAACCGGCCAGGGCGGCCACGATGATCAAGCCGAAGAGCAGGCCGCCGGCCAGGGGCGCGGGATCGAACCCTTGGCCCAGAAGCCCCAGCTCTTTCAGCAGTTGAATGTCGGCTTCGGTCACCACTTGACCCTGCGCCAAAACCTGCTTGCCCTTGAGGATGCGCACCAGCGGCACGGCACTGGCCGCCACCTCGCGGCTTTTCTCCGTGGCGCTCAGGTTGGGAAACGTGTTCGGCCGCAGCACGGCATCCGCCAAGTCGGTCACAAACAGCCGCAGCCCGGGGTCGCTCTCCTGCTGCGACGCCAGTTGACCCACGAAGCTGCGCGCCTCGTCCAGGCTGACGGACGAGGACTTGACGCCGCTGGTGTTGCCGAGGACGGAGGACAGCACCACGGACACATTCTGCTGCGTGACGACCTGCTGGCCCGGCGACAGACTCAGCACCTGCGCCCACACCGAAGACGGCAGGCCGATCGGAAGCAGGGTCTCCGCTTCCCGGGCGCGCGCATCCAGCGGCACCACACTGTCGGAGGACAGGTTCTCAATGACTTGAAAATCTTGATGCACTTGACCCAGCACCCCGGGGAGCACCCGGGGATTGGTGACGTAGACCGTGGGCACCGCGGAGGCGGCCTGATGCCGGGCCCGCGCCGTCGCCGCCCAGTCGATGACGTTGAACGGCGCGTATACCGACCGCGGCGCGAAGTCTCCCACTTGGACGTTGACGCGTTGACTGTAGAGGCTGAACGCAAACAGCAGTCCGATGGCAATCCAAACGGCCAGCGCCAGCGCCAACGGGCGCACGACGCTGGCCCGAGCGGCCGCCCAACCGGACTGCAGCGCGTTACGACTCATGGTCCAGACTCGCTTCCTCCGCCGCCTGGTAAGCGGCCACGATGGCTTGCACCAGGGGATGCCGAATCACGTCCCGGCGCCCCAGGTACACCACCTGAATATGAGGAACATCCGCCAAGATCTCGGCCGCCCGTTTCAGACCCGAGGGAGTGCCGGCCGGCAGATCCACCTGGGTGATGTCTCCCGTCACCACAACGCGCGATCCCAAGCCGATGCGGGTCAGGAACATCTTCATCTGCTCGTGGGTGGTGTTCTGGGCTTCGTCCAGAATGACGAAGCTGTTGGACAGCGTCCGGCCGCGCATGTAGGCCAGCGGCGCCACCTCAATCTGGCCGCGATCCCGGTACTTGTCCACCGCCTCCAGCCCCAGCATCTCGAACAGGGCGTCATAGAGGGGACGGAGATACGGATCCACCTTCTCCTGCAGGTCTCCCGGCAGAAAGCCCAGCTTCTCCCCGGCTTCGACGGCGGGCCGGGTCAGCACGAGGCGGTCCACCTCGCGCCCTTTCAACGCCGCCACCGCCATGGCCATGGCCAGAAACGTCTTGCCGGTACCGGCCGGTCCGATGCCGAACACCAGCGGATGGTCCCGCATCGCCTGCACGTAACGCGCCTGGCCCACCGTTCCCGGACGCACCATGCGTCCCCGCACGGTGGTGAGCACATTGTCCGTCAACAGACGCCGAAATTCGCCTTCGCTGCCGTCCTGCACGGCCTCCAACGCCGCCTCGACCGTTTCCGGGCGGACTTCTGATCCGGTCTCCAGCCACCCGGCCAAGAGATCCAAAACCCGCCGCGCACTGTCCTGCTGGTCCTCGGTGCCCTGAATCCCGATGACATTGCCCCGCGCGGTGAGGCGAACGTTCAGCACTTCTTCAATCCGTTTAAAATGGGCCTCGTCGCGGCCGACCAAGGCGCTTGCCGCGCGGTTGTCAGCAATCACCCACTGGGCCGGGTCAGGCAATCACGTTCCCCCTCCGGTTTGGGGCGGAGCCGGCCCCGCGATATCCTCACGAACCACGGCCACCACCCGGACTCTCACCGCCCGCGAGCCCCATTGCACCGTCATCCGCCGGCTGACCAGCCGGGCTCCCCGATACAGCTGCTGCGAAAGCCGCCGCCACGCCTGTTCGGCCGCCAGCCGCCACGCGTCCTGCCGTCCGATGTGCCGGCGCCGCATGATGGTCTCATTATATACCACCGTGACCACGCTGACCGGGAGCCGAATCCCGCGCCAATACAGGGGCCGGACCGTGGTTTCGGACCGGCCGGCCAAAAACGGCGCCGGTTGGAACCCGGTGAGCCGCACCGACCAGGATCCCGCCTGCACCCATTCTTCCGTAAAACGCCGACCGGTGGCCACCGGCACCCGCTGGGTGTATGACGCGTCGGCGGCGGCGGCCACCGTGACGTCGGCCAGCACCTCGCCGGCCGCCACGGCTTGGGCGGGCGGGCGCGGACCCTGCGCCGGTTCACCCGGCGGCACAATCACGCTGCCCACAATCAGGGTCTCGCCGGCCCGCACACGATCGCCCGGCGCCACCACCGCCTGGCCGGCATACACGGCGACCAGCCGCACCACGCCGCCCCGCCGGGCCACCAGCCGGTCCGAGGGACCGGGCGCCGTCCTCGCCCGCACCGGGTGCACCCGCACCACAGCCAAGCCGCCAACCAGACGGATGCCCACCCAGGACACGCCGGGCAGACGACTCAGCACCGCCTGTTCCAGCCGGCCCGTGTCCAGATGCGCGCGCTCCACGCCGGGCGCCAGCCCGGCTTCCACCACCGCCGTCATCACGGTGGGCTGCAGCCTGGCCGGGACGTTAGCCAGGTCGATAATCCAGACCCGGCTCGTCACAAACACGACCGCCATCACGGCCACCGCCGCCCCGACCACAAGCCCGGCGCGGCGCCGCGCGCGCCGCCACCGCACCGGGAGGCCGCCGCGATCCAACACGCGCGGGCGAATGCTTAAATCCCGGGCCACCCGGTACAAGTCGGGCCGCCGCCGATACGGCAGGGAAAACGCCACCCCGTCGGGTCGCGGGCCAACGCGCCACACCGTGACACCGGCGGTCCACAGAGCCGCCAGCAGGGGCCCGACGCGCGCGGCCGCCACCTCCACCGTCAACCATCCCCCGACCCATTGCCGCAGTTTTCGCCAGCCGGTCATCGCCCCGCGACCTCAAAACGGATCTCCCCGATGACGCCCGAGACCAGCAGTTCATCGCGACTCAGCCAGCCGATGCGGAAATCGCGGCCCCGAAATTCCACCTGGCCCGCGGCCAGCCGGGCCACCACACGGGTCGCGTCGTAATGCATCAGGCCGCGATGGTTCGTGAGCCGCACCTGAAACGATCCCCAAGCCTCCAGGCGGGGAACCCCCAGCAGGACGTCGGGCGGCAGGTCGAGCCACTGCAGGGCCCGACGGGACCATGGGACGGAGGACACGGCGCACCTCCCCTCCCGGCCGGTCTGGGTGATGCACGGCTGCCGGCCGGTCGTTGACATGCTATGGCACCGGCCGGGGCGACATGTCCGGCCCGCCGGCAGGGATTTGGGATCCGGTCGCGAAACCAGCTCAGAGCGGCCGGCCCGGGAGGGCACACCTAAGCCGCGAGGGGAGTGCGTTTGTGGCCATACACGCCATCCGCATCATGTCGGCCGACGATTATCGGCAGCTGCGGGCGCAGGACGCCCTGGTGATCGACCTGCGCCGACCCCTCGACTATGTGGGTGGCCATCTGGAGGGCGCGCTTTGCCGGCCCGGCATCCGGCTGGTGCTGCGCCAGCAATTGACCGGGCTCGGGCCCGACCGTCCGTTGGTGTTGATTGCGCAGGGACCCGTGGACGTCGATCCGATGATCCAGGAGGCCCAGGCGGTGGGGGCCAGCGTGGCGGGCATCCTCACCGGGGCGCCCAAAGGATGGCAGGCCCGCGGCTTGCCGGTGCTGGGCTGGACGACGATGGATACGGAGCAATACACCCGGTTGGCCGCCCCGCCCCTGGTCGTGGACATCCGCGAAGGGGCCGAGGCCGCCGACCCGCACTGGCCCTCCGCCCATCGGGTCCCGTTCTCCACCTGGACCGCCGACCTCGTCGCGGAAATGGCCGCCATCCCGGTGGTGCTGCTGGGTCCCACGGCGCGCATCGTGACGGCGGCGGTGGCGCTGTATGAGGCCGGGGCCCAAACCGTCTATTGCGGCCAGGCCACTAAGTCCAAGACGGTGGTGTGAGCGGGCAGGGTCACATGCACCGAGCCGCGAAACAATCCGGCCCGCGGGTTGAACCACCACCCGGCGCCGGCGCCGGTCCGCACCAGCAGCCATGACCCCGCGTCGACCAGGGAAAGCCCCGCCGGTGGGGGCCAAGGCCAAGGCCGCACGGACCGCCACCGGGGACGCGCGCCCCGAATGGGCACCAGACCGGCGCTGGTCAGAAGCCAGGGCGGCGCTCCGCCCACGGCCAACACCGCCACGGAGGCCGGCGGCAAAAACCGGTGCCGCACCCGACCCCCCCGCGCCACCGCGACGCCCGGCCGCGAGCCGACCGCCATCGGCAGCCAGACGTCCCGTCCCTGAACCCCCACACTCTCCGGAGCCGCCACGTCGATGGCCACGCGCCGACCCATCCACCAGAGCAGGGTCTGCCGGGGTCGAATCAGCAAAATCCACGGGTGGCCGCCCGCACCGACAAATCGCGGCAGACCCGCAGGCAGGACGGCGCAGCGGTGAAAACCGTGCCCGAACCAGGTCCAGAGCACGGCCGGGCGCCCCGAGCGGTCCGTCACCAGCCAGAGGCGGGAGGCGGCCGCATACAACAACAGAGCCGCGCCCCCCGGGCTCCTCACCACGTCGGCCCGGCCGCCGGGACGCAGGCGCGCCACCCGTGAGCCGAGCGCCACCCACAGGCGGCCGTCAAAGACCGCCGCCATTTGCCAGGGCGGCCAAAGCCCGGCCGTGCGTCCGAGCGGCGTCGGGGGCGCCGCCACGGCCATGCCCGTCCACCTGACCGACACCGGCCCGCCCGCTCCGGCCTCGACCACGGCCGCTATCCCCGGCGGGGTCGGCGGGGCGCTTTGACCGCACCCCGCCACCGCGGCTGCCAGCGCCAACAAAAAAACCCCGAGCCACAGGCCCGGGGGGGCGACCGACCGTCTCACGGCTGCAGGCGGGCCTTCACCCGTTCGGAGACGAGACGGCCGTCGGCCCGACCCCGCACGTGGGGCATCAGCCATGCCATCACCCGGCCCATATCTCGAGGGCCGCCGGCGCCGCTTTCGGCAATGGCCCGGGTCACCAGGGCCTCCAGATCCTCCGCCGACAGCGGGGGCGGCAGATACTCCTCCAGCATCGCGATCTCCGCGTGGGCCTTTTCCACCAAGTCCTGACGGCCCGCTCGCTGAAAGTCGGCGAGCGCCTCTCGCCGCTCTTTAATCTCCTTGGCGATGACGGCCATGATGCCGTCATCGTCCAAGGTGGTCCGAGTCGCTCGGGTTTCCTGTGCCAAGACGCCCGACTTGACCTGGCGGATGATCGAAAGCCGCGCCGCGTCATGCTGACGCAGCGCCGTCTTCAAGTCCGCATCCAGTCGTTCTCTCAGCAATCCCCTGTCCTCCTTCGCCACCACGCCGACGGGCGCGGCGGCTTGGGATCCGAAGCGCCGCGCTACTTCCGCTTTTTGCGGGCGGCGTCCGCCTTCTTCTTGCGGCGGACGCTGGGCTTCTCGTAGCGCTCGTGACGACGGGCTTCCGCCAGGACCCCGGCCTTCTGAATCTGGCGTTTGAACCGACGGAGGGCGGCTTCGAGGGATTCGTTCTTACCGACCTTGATCTCTGACATCGGGCTCCCTCCCCTCCACCCGATTCGGTCCGGGTTCAAGAATTACTCGCTATTATAGTGACGCCGGCAAAACCGTGTCAAAGCCCCCCTACCCGGGAGGCCAGTCCATCGCCCGCCCCGCCAGGAGATGCCAGTGAAAGTGGTCCACCGTCTGCCCGCCGTCGGGACCGGTGTTGGCCACCACCCGGAACCCGTCGACCAGCCCCAGCCTTTCGGTCAGAGCCACCACCACCTGCAGGCATCGCGTCATCACCGGCCAATCCTCGGAGGACAGCGCGGCCAGGCTGGCGATGTGCCGGCGGGGAATCACCAGGACGTGCGTGGGTGCGACCGGGCGAATATCGTCAAAGGCGATGACGTCGTCATCTTCAAACAGCCGGCGCGCCTCGATCCGGCCAGCGGCAATCCCACAGAAGAGGCAATCCATCACGCATCACCCCAAGGGGGCTTCGCGAACGGCGAGCGCGATTCCTTTCACCACGGTCTGTATAAATGGCCGTACTTGGTTTGGCATTCTTTGCACAGTGTGCTGTCCAGAAACCCGCCCACGGCGGCGGCCAGTTCGCGCTTGACGACCGGCTTGCGGCAGATGTCGCAGAACTTCAGCTCGATCACCTTGCCCACCGTCATGCCCCCTTCACGGCATAGCATGACTGCGCGGTGGACCGCCTATCCTGACAGATTCGCCTAGCGCGCGGCGACCCGGCCCGCGAGGGCCACCCACCCGCCCTCCACCAGCCGGTCGAGGCAGCGGACCTGATGGCGGCGGAGCGCACTGTGCACGGAGGACTCGCGGCTCAGCACGATGCCCGACAGCAAGAGCCACCCGCCGGGTTCGGCATGATCCACCAAGGCCCCCATTTCCTGGATCAGAAGGCCGGCGGTGAGATTGGCCATGACGCCGTCGTACCGGGATCCGCCGGGCACTTGGGCCAGCGTGCCCTCCAACAGCGGGATGGGAGCGCCGTGCCGCTCGAAATTCGCGGTCGCCTGACGGCAGGCCACCGGATCGGGCTCCACGGCCGTCACCAACGCGCCCAAGCGCCACGCGCCGAGAGCCAGGATGCCCGAGCCGGTGCCGACGTCCAGCCAGCGCTGCCCCGGCCCGACCCGGTCCTCCACCAGGCGCAGCATCATCGCGGTGGTGGCATGGGTCCCGGTGCCAAACGCCATACCCGGATCCAGCCGAATGACCAGGCGGGGATCCACGTCGGCGGCGGGCTCTTCCCAGGCCGGCACCACCCACAGCCGCCGCCCCGGGCGCACCGCGTGATAATACGCGCGCCACGCCAGCGCCCAGTCCTCCTCCTGGACCGCCCGGACCGCCAACGGCCAGTGGTGCCGGTCGGCGGCGGCGGCCAGGCGGCGGTGCCGGTCCGGCCAGCGCTCGTCGTCGGGATAGTAGGCGCGCACAAACGCCGGACCGGGATTGAGCGACTCGTCCGTCCACGGGGCGTGGACCGGGACGCCATCCTCAAACTCGATCCCCGCGGCGCCGACGGCATACAACAGGTCCGCCGCCGGTTCCAAGTCTTCCCGGCCGGCGCCCACCGTGGCGGACCACCAGCGGCTCACGGGCCAAACGCGTCCTTGACCCGCTGAAAGAGTCCCCGTCCCTCCTCGCTGACCTTCTCGCCGCGCAGGGCGGCCAATCGGCGGAGCAGTTCCTGTTCCTCGTGGGTCAGCTTCTTCGGCACCTCCACCAACAGGCGCACCCGGAGATCGCCGCGGCCGGCGTGACCCATGCGCGGCAGGCCCAGTTCCTTCAGCCGCAGCGTGGTGCTGGGCTGGGTGCCGGCGGGCACCTTGACCGTCACCGGCCCTTCCAGGCCGGCCAGGGTCACCTCGGCCCCCAACGCCGCCTGCGCGAAGCCCACATGCACGTCGCACAACAGGTCCGCGCCTTCGCGGCGGAACTTCTCATGCGGCTTGACGTGGACAAACACAATCAGATCGCCGGGCGGCCCGCCCTGCTGCCCCGCGGCGCCCTGGCCCTGAAGGCGCAGGCGCACGCCGTCCTCCACGCCGGCCGGTATGTGCACCGGCACCCGGCGCTCCTGGCGCACCGACCCCCGCCCCCCGCAGGTGCGGCAGGGATGGGTGACGATGCGGCCGCGGCCCTGGCAGCGAGGACAGGTGTGGACTTGAACAAAGGAGCCGAAGAAGCTCTCCCGCACCTGGCGGACCTGCCCGCTGCCCCGGCACTGGGGACACGTCTCCAACCCCCCGGGTCCCTCGGCCCCGGATCCCTGGCAGGTGGGGCAGGTCTCTTGGCGCTCCACGGTGAGGGTGCGATCGACCCCGGTCAGCACCTCCTCCAGGGTGAGAACCACATCGGCGCGCAGATCCGCCCCCTGGGCCGGTCCGCGGCGCCGGCCCGGACCGGCGCCGGTGAACATGTCGAAGAGATCTTCGATGCCGCCCAGATTGCCAAAGTCAAAGCCGCCGAACCCCGCCGCCGAGCCCGCCGCGCCGGCGGCGGCGGCATGGCCGAACTGGTCGTAGCGAGCCCGCTTCTCGGGGTCGCTCAGAACCTCGTACGCCTCGTTGATCTCTTTGAAGCGCTCTTCCGCTTCGGGCTTGCCCGGGTTGGCGTCCGGATGAAACTTGCGCGCCAATTTCCGGTACTGCTGCTTGATGACGTCGGGCGCAGCGTCGCGCGGGACGCCCAGCACCTCGTAGTAGTCACGCTGGGCCACCGCCTGAGCCTCCCTGCTTCTCTTCCTCCCCAACCGCGCCGTCCGCATCGTTGTCGGTTCCCGTCTCGACTTCCGTCTCGGGGCCGGCCGACACGCGCACCAAGGCCGCCCGCAGCACCCGCGACTTGGACCGGAACCCGGCCTGCACCTCGTCGAGGACCGTGCCATCCGGCGTGTCGTGCGTCACCCGGCCGATCGCCTCGTGCACGGTCGGATCAAAGGTCGTGCCCACGGTCGGCACCAATTCCACGCCCTCCTGCCGCAGCAGTTCCAGAAAGCTGCGCCGCGTCATCTCCAGTCCGGTCCGAACCGCCCGCGTGTCCTCGCCGTCCGGCATCGCCTTGAGCGCCCGGTCGAGGTTGTCGTACACCGACAGGAAACGCACCAAAATATCGCCGGCGACCAGGACGCGCAGATCTTCGCGCTCCCGGTCAATCCGACGGCGATAGTTCTCGAAGTCGGCCCGAAGCCGCAAGATGGTATCCCAGCGCTCCTCGGCCAAAGCCTGCCAGTCTGTCTCCGACGGCCGGCTCGCGACCGCCTCCTCGCCCTCCGCCTGCGGGGCCGGATCGGTCTGGCGCTCTTCCTGTTCCTCCCCCATCTCGCGCTCCCTCCGTCTCACAGCCAGTTCAACACGTGACTCAATTCACCGACCACCTGCTCCAGAATGGCCACCACGCGACCATACTCCATCCGGCGCGGGCCCACCACGGCCACTTGCCCCATCACCTGCCGCCCGACCTCACAACTGGCCACCACCACGCTCAAATCGGCCAGCTCCGCGACCGGCAGCTCGGCTCCGATGCGCACCGTCACCCCGCCTGCCGGCGTCTCGCCGAACAGCCGCTCCACCACCGGGGGCTGCTCCAGCAGTTCCCACACGGCGCGCAGCCGGTTCACGTCCCGAAACTCCGGATACTGCGCCAACTTCACCACGCCCACGGCGCTGGCGCCGCCGTCCAGCCGGTCGTCGGCCTGCAGCCACACGACCAGCTCCTCCAAGGCCCGCGCCTCGCGGTCAAGATGCCGAGCCAGCCGGTCGGCCAATTCTCCCAGGGGCACCCCGGCCAACTCCGCGCTCAGTTCGTCGGCCAGCGCGGCCAGTTGCGCCGCCTCCACATCGTCCGGGACCAGAACCACCCGGTTCTCGACCCGCCCCGTATCGGTCGTCACCACCAGGATGCCGGCATCGCGGCTGAGCGGCGTGAAGCTGAGCCGGGCCACGCGCGCCGTGGGCGCCTTGACCGTCAGCACCAGCGCCGGATAATGCGTCGCATCCGATACCAGCTTAGCGGTCTGATGCAAAAACCATTCAATCTCCCGCACCCGGGCGCCGAGCGCCTGATGAATGTGCGCCACATCGGCGGGCGACAGGGCCGGCTTGACCAAGAGACGATCCACGTAATACCGGTAGCCCTTGTCGGAGGGCACCCGTCCGGCCGACGTGTGCGGCTTGTCCAGGAATCCCAATTCTTCCAGGTCAGCCAGCTCGTTGCGCAGCGTGGCCGCGGACAGTCCAAAACCATAGCGTCGGGCCAGGGTCCGCGACGCGACGGGCTCAGCCGTTTGGATATAGTCGTCAATCACCGCCGACAGCACCTGATCCTTGCGCCGGGCGAGACCTTGATGCAACGGATGCGCCATGTCGCTCCCTCCCCGCTCTTAGCACTCTCGTAATCGGAGTGCCAATTCGGTTCTAACCTACGTCCGCGGTCAAATTTCTGTCAAGGAAGAGCCGGCCGCTTCTCGGGCAAATCGGGCAGGAATTCCGCCAGCACGCGGTTGGCCATGTCCATGCCGCGGCGGGAGAGACGAATGCGAACCGGATCGACCTCCAGGAGCCCGTGGCTGGCCAAATCCTGCACCACCCCCGCAAACGCTTCCTCAATCGTCAGTCCATAGCGGTCGACGAAATCTTGCCGCCGCACCCCGGCGGTTTCGCGCAATCCGAGCCACAGGAACTCGGCCCGCAGATCCGCCACCGTCAGCCGCTCGCCGCCCGCCTCGGGGTCCACCGCGGCCCGCACCCGGCGGATGTACTCGGGAACACTGCCCAGATTCCACCAACGCCGCCCGGCGTCGAAACTGTGCGCGCCCACTCCGAGCCCGATGTACGGCCGCTGGCGCCAGTACCCTCGATTATGGCGCGAGGCGCGCCCGGGCCGGGCAAAGTTGGAGACTTCGTAGCGGCCGTAGCCGGCCGCCGCCAGACACGCCTCCGCGACATCCCCCATATCGGCCACCGCGTCGGGGTCGGGAAGGCGGACGCGTCCGGCGTTCACGCGCCGTCCGAGCCACGTGCGCGGCTCCACCTGCAACTGGTACAGCGAAACATGCTCGGGTTCCAGGGCGATGAGGGCGTCCAGCGTGTCCCTCCACTCCGCCGCGGTCTGCGCGGGCAACCCGTAGAGGGCGTCCAGGCTGACATTGTCGAAGCCGGCCGCCCGCGCCCATTTCATGGCGGCCACGGCATCGGCGAAGGTGTGCCGCCGGTTCATGGCCGCCAGATGCGCGTCTTGCGCGGCCTGCAGGCCGAGGGAGAGGCGGTTGACGCCCGCCGCCCGCAAGCCGGCCAGCGTCTCGGGGCTCACGGTGCCGGGGTTGGCCTCCAGCGTGATCTCGGCATCCGCCGCCAGCAGGGCCCGCCGGCCCACGGCCTCCAGCAGCCGGCCAATCACGGCCGGCGGTGCCAATGACGGGGTCCCGCCGCCGAAATACACGGACACCACCGGTCCGCTCGGAAGCGCCTCCCTCGCCCACTCCCCGTGCAGAGCCCGATAATACGCGTCCTGACCCTCGGCGTCGCTCCGCACATTGACGGTGAAGTCGCAGTATCGGCACCGGCTCACGCAGAACGGCAGATGCACGTACACCCCGTAGCCGTTCATGAGGGGTCGATGCGCAGGATGGCCATAAACGCCTCCTGCGGCAGCTCCACGCTGCCCACGGACTTCATCCGCCGTTTGCCCTCCCGCTGCTTTTCCAGCAACTTGCGCTTGCGGGTGATGTCGCCCCCGTAGCATTTGGCCAACACGTCCTTGCGCATGGCGCGCACCGTCTCCCGGGCAATGACGCGTCCCCCGATGGCGGCCTGAATAGGCACCTCAAACAGCTGGCGCGGAATCAATTCCTTCAGCTTCTCCACCAGGGCGCGCCCCCGGGCCGCCGCCTTGCTGCGGTGCACAATCACGGACAGCGCATCCACGGGCTCTCCGTTCAACAGAATGTCGAGGCGCACCAGATCCGAGGGCCGATACGCGTCAAACGTGTAGTCGAAGGAGGCGTACCCGCGCGTCCGGCTCTTCAATTGATCGAAGAAGTCAAACATGATCTCGCCCAGCGGCAGGCGATAGGAGAGGAGCGCGCGACGGGCGTCCAGATAGCTCAGGTCGCGATATTCGCCCCGGCGCTCCTGAGCCAGTTCCATGACGGCGCCGATGTACTCGCTGGGCACGATGACGCTGGCGTCGACCCAGGGCTCTTCCAGCTCCTGCACGGCGGTCGGCGGCGGCAGCAAGGCCGGATTGTCGATGGTGCGCTCGTCCCCGTTGGTCAGGTGGACGCGCACCGCCACGTTGGGCGCGGTCGTGATGAGCTGCAGGTCATATTCCCGCTCCAACCGCTCCTGCACCACCTCCAGATGCAGCAGGCCGAGGAACCCGGCACGAAACCCGAAGCCGAGCGCCGCCGACGTCTCCGGCTCAAACACCAGCGCGGCGTCGTTGAGCTGCAGCTTTTCCAGGGCGTCCTTGAGCCGCCCGTAATCCTGACTGTCCACCGGATAGAGGCCGGAGAACACCATCGACTGCGCGGGCCGATAGCCTGGCAGCGCCTGTTTGGCCGGGCGGTCGGCCCGGGTGATCGTGTCGCCCACCCGCGTGTCCCGCACGTCACGGATCGCGGCGGCCAGATAACCCACATCGCCCGCGGCCAGCTCCTCGACCGGCGTCAGCGCCGGGCGAAACACGCCCACCTCACTGACCTCGAACTCACGCCCCGTGGCCATGAAGCGAATGCGGTCGCCGACCCCCAGGCGACCGTTGGCCACCCGGACATACACCAGCACCCCTTTGTAGCTGTCGAACCGTGAATCGAAGATGAGAGCCTGCAGCGGTGCATCCTCCTGGCCCGCCGGCGCCGGAATGCGCGCCACGATGGCGGCCAACAGGGCGTCGATGCCGGTGCCCCACTTGGCCGACACCAAGAGCGGCTCGCCGTCAACCCCCAGTTCACGAAGCTCCGCCGCGGTCCCCTCCGGATCGGCGGAGGGCAGATCAATTTTGTTGATGACCGGGATCACGGTCAGATCGTGCTCCAACGCCAGGTATAAATTGGCCAGCGTTTGCGCCTCCACGCCCTGGGTGGCATCCACCACCAGCAGCGCTCCCTCGCAGGCCGCCAAACTCCGCGACACTTCATAGGTGAAGTCCACATGTCCCGGGGTGTCAATCAGATTGAGCCGGTACGTCCGCCCGTCCGGCGCCACGTACGGCAGCCGCACGGCCTGCGCCTTGATGGTGATGCCGCGCTCTCGCTCCAGCTGCATCTGATCCAGCAGCTGCGGCGCCATGTCCCGCGGAGCGACGGCGCCGGTCGCCTCGAGAAGGCGGTCGGCCAGCGTCGACTTGCCATGGTCGATGTGGGCGATGATGCAGAAATTGCGAATCTGCTCGCGCTGGCCCATATGCTCGCTCCTTCACTGCGCCGATCATAGCAGAAGCGGGGGTCTCCCCTCAGGCCTCCAGGTCGAGACGATAGGCGCGCCAGCGTCGCCCGTCCGGCTGCGCGCCCTCGTCGACCGGACGAAATCCGGCTCCTTCGTACAGCCGACGGCTGGCGGCGTTGTCCACAAAAATTTGATGCACCGCCAAATGGGTGTAGCCGAGTGCCCGGGCGCGGCCAATCAACAGCGCCAGAATGCGACGGCCCAACCCGCGCCCCCGCCAGTCCGCCGCGCCGACGACGATGGGCAGCGAGTCGGGCATCAAGGTCGCGTCGCCCACCGGGACCCATCCGGTTTCGGTGGCGACCTCCACCAGATAAGCCTCGCCCCGACTTTGCAGCACCTCATACATGCGCACCACCCGGGCGCGGTCGAAGGGCTGGCGCGAGCCTTCCGAGCCCCACAGCACCACCGGGTCCCGATACCAAGGCAGCGCCACGTCGGCGTCGCGTTCCGGTTCCACACGGCGCAAGCGCACCACGCCGTCGGTCAGCCCCGCACTCTCGCCGGTTTCCGGCTTCACAGCGACACCCCCACGCGGGCCAACCCGGCCAACAGTCTCGGCACCCCGACCAGCTGCTCTTGCACCCAAGCGGCGTCGCCGAGATGGGCCTGCGCCAAGCGGAGATTCCAGGCCAGACTCCAGACGGCCCGGCCCGCCAGGGCCCAGCCGAACGCCCGCGCATCGGCGGGCTCGACGGCGCACACCGCCATGACCGAGTCGAGACGCGTCCCCGGATCGGAGACGCGCCACAAGTCCGCCGCGACCATCGACGCCATATCCCACCACCGCGGCATGAGCGAGGCGTCCTCAAAGTCGATCCAGTACCAACCGTCGGGTCCCGGCAGTAAATTGCCCAGATGGGCGTCGCCGTGGGCCGGCGCCAAATCGGCCACCCTCCAGTGCGCGTCCAGAGCCGCCCACCAGTCACAAAGCCTCGCCGCGATGTCCACCGCCCCCGGCCCGCGCTCCGCCACGTCGGCCGGACGAGGCGCGCGCGCCCACGCCCCTAAGCGCGGCAACGCCCCCGGGTAGGTTGCGAGCGCGCCCTCCATCTCCCGGACCCGGCGCGCCCGCGCATCCGGCTCGGGGAGCATGCGGGGGACCGGCGGCAGGTACTCCCACAGCGTGAGCCATCCGCCCGCCACGCGGTGCGGTCCGGGCTCGGCCAGGGGCGTCGGCTGAGCCGCCAAGACCCCTTGGCGGCGAAGATGCCGAGCCACGTCCAGTTCCCGCGCCGCCACGCTCCTCTCCGCCTCCGCGTCATCCTCGGGAAACAGGCGCAGCAGGCGGGCCACCACCGGATGCGGATGCAGCCACACCACCCCATTGCCCCCATCCCGGAGGATGCGAGGTTCCACGGCCGTGAGGCCACAGGCAGCCGCGTGGCCTACGATCCCGCTCAACCATGCCGCCGAACGGCCGTGACCCGGTGCGTCCTCCGCCCGATTCAGTCCCCGCGCCCCCATCCGCTCTCCTCTTCCTCGCTTACTTGACCGGTCAGGCTGACCCGCGCCAGCCGCGTCCGCCAAGCCCCCACCGAAGCGCCGACCACGGTGAGCCCCCCGAACCCGGCCATGACCGGTCCCGGGCCCCAACGACTGGCCAGCAGTCCGGCCAGGATGCCGGCGGTCGGCGTGGCGCCCATGGAGATGAGCAGGCGCGCGGCCATGACGCGTCCATAGAGCCAGACGGGAATCCGGTTCTGGGTCATGGTGCTGAGTGCCGCCATGATGGGCCCGATGGGTCCGTCAATGGCGCCCAGCGCGGTGCCCACCGAAGACGGGTTGGCCAACATCGGCATGGCCAGCATGCCCAAGCCCGACAGCATGAGCCCGCCCACCATTACCTTGCCCGGCCCCCACCGATGGTTGAGGCGCGCACTGAACAACGTGAAGCCCACGGGCAGCAACCCGGCCACCAAACCGGCCAGTCCCACCTCGGCCGCCGAGAAATGCAACGACGATCGATAGAAGTACACCAATATCGCCGCGACGCCGGCATAGTTCCAGTTCCAGAACGCCATCGCCCACGTGTACAGCCAGAGACCGCGCTCCGCCCGGAGCCGTGCCACCGCCTCGCGCAGACTGCCGCCAGGACTCGCGGCCGGGGCATGCCCCGGATTCGCGGCAAGCCGCCACGCCACCATCAGCAGCGGCACGGAGGCCGCGGCCTCCACCAGCAGCGTGAAGGCCACCCCCCGCCACTGCAGCAGAAATCCGGCCAGTCCGGGAGCTCCATAGCTCGACAGCAACGTGATGAGCGCCCACCAACTGTTGAGGCGCAAGCGCGATCCGGTGGGGGTCAGGGTCTGGCGCAGCGCGGACCCCGTGAGCAATTGCAACCGGAGCCCGGCGGCAATCACGACCACCGCCGCCAGGGTGGCCGCCACATTGACCGCGTGGGCGGCCACCAGCACGGCGAGACCACCGGCGCCGGCGGCTTGCGCCAGCACCGCGAGGGCGAGAACCAGCCGCCGGTCCGCATGGTCCACCAACCATCCCATGACCGGACCGCTCCACGGCATGACGCCTTGCACCGCAGCCACCAGGCCCACCCACACGGCGGAGCGGGTGAGATCATACATCAGCCAGGGGCCCACCAACTGGAACAAGCCCGCGCCCAGATCGGTGACCGCCGCCCCCGCCATGAGCTCCACCACCGGCCGGGACGACAACGGTTCGGCCGCCGGACGGTCGGGCGTCACCGACCGCGGAAGTCCGCGCGGCGCTTCTCCAAGAAGGCCGCCATCCCCTCCTTCTGGTCCTCGGTGGCAAACAGGGCGGTGAACAACCGCCGTTCGTGGCGCAATCCCGCGTCGAGGGCGCTGTCCAAGGCAAACAGCACCGACTCTTTGGCCAAGCGCAGAGCCACCGGCGGTCCCGCCGCCAAACGGCGCGCCCAGCCGAGCGCTTCGTCCAGGTAATTCTCCACCGGCACGACTTGGTTGACCAGACCCCAGGCCAAGGCCTCCTCCGCCCCGATGGGCCGACCGCCCAGCACCAACTGCATGGCCCGCACCTTGCCCACCGTGCGGGTGAGGCGCTGGGTGCCGCCGGCACCCGGCATCACGCCGATGTTAATTTCCGGCTGGCCAAACTGCGCCGTCTCAGACGCAATCAACAGGTCACAGCACATGGCCAGCTCCAAGCCGCCTCCCAACGCCCACCCGGAAACCGCGCCGATGAGCGGCTTGGCAAAGTGGCTGATGGCCTCCCACCGGTTGATCTGATCCGAATCCAGCATGTCCGCGGCCGTTTTGTCCCGCATCTCCGCAATGTCCGCGCCGGCGGCAAACGCGCGATCATTCCCGGTCAACACCACCACCCGCACCGTGCCGTCCCGCTCGGCGTCCTGCAGCCGTTCGCCCAACGCTTGCATCAGCGCGCTGTTGAGCGCGTTCAACACCTCCGGGCGATGGAGCCGCAGCAACAGCACCGAGTCGAGCCGCTCTTCTTCCAAAACCGCCACCGTCATGCCTCCTCCACCACAAACAGCTCGACCAGTCCACGAGCGAATCGGGCCAAATCACGAGCGGCGGCGGACCCCTCCGGAGACGCCAGCGCCGCCCCCAAGGCGTCCCGATCCCGAAAGCGCAGGCGGGCCATGTAGAACCAGTCGTCGCGCCCGAGAATCGGCTGCTGCACCAGCCCGTGCGTCAGGTCCACAAGCCCGGGCATGGCGGCGGCCAGCGGAAGATGGGTCTCTGCATAGTGCGATAAAAAACCGGCTGGGTCGGCCGGTCGACGGTACAACGCATAGAGAATAGCATCCGCCATCGATTTATCCCCCCTGCCGGGTTCCCCCGTGCGAGCGCCGGTCCACCACGCGCACCGCCTTCCCTTCGGGCCGGGCCAAGGCTCTCGGCGCCAGGATTGACACTTCCAGCGTCAGTCCCAGCTCGGACCGAAGGCGCCGCTGAACAGCCCCGGCCAAGCCGCGCGCCGCTTCGGTGGGCAGATCGGCCCGGCTTTCCACCTCCACCCGCAGGCGGTCCATCGCCCCGTCTTCCCAGGCCAACTGGTACTGGGCCGACAGATCCGAAAATTCCAGGAGCACGCGCTCCACCTCACTGGGAAAGACGTTGACGCCACGGACAATCAACATGTCGTCGACCCGCCCCAGAACGCGCGACATCCGGCGGTGGGTGCGTCCACACACGCACGGTTCGTCATCCAGCCGCACCAGATCGCCGGTGCGATAGCGGACCAGCGGCATGGCCACCTTGCTGAGCGTGGTCAGCACCAGCTCGCCCATCTCGCCGGCCGCCAGCGGCTGGCCGGTCACCGGGCTCACCACTTCCGGATAGAAATGGTCTTCGGCAATGTGCAGACCGTGCTGTGCCTCTCGACACTCAATGGCGACGCCGGGGCCGACGATTTCCGACAACCCGTAAATGTCCACGGCCACCATGCGCCACGTGTCTTCCAGACGCGCCCGCATGGCCTCCGTCCACGGCTCGGCGCCGAACACCCCGTAGCGCAGCGAACTCTCTCGGGGATCCGCCCCCATCTCCTCCATGGTTTCGGCCAAGACCCAGGCAAAGCTGGGTGTGCAGCAGAGCCCGTCCGGCCTCAAGTCCTGCATCAACGTCACCTGTCGCCGCGTGGCCCCGCCCGACGCCGGCAACACGGTGGCTCCCAGGGCCTCCGCACCTTGGTGCAATCCCAGGCCCCCGGTGAAGAGCCCGTAACCGTAGGCGTTGTGGACGAGGTCGCCGGGTCGGGCACCGGCCGCCGACAAGGCCCGGGCACAGACCTCGGCCCAGACGGTCAGATCCTCCCGCGTGTACGCCACCAGCGTCGGCTTGCCCCCCGTCCCGGACGACGCCTGTAGGCGGGCCACCTGCTCGCGCTCGACGGCCAGCATCCCCCAAGGATAGGCGGCCCGAAGGTCCGCCTTGACGGTAAACGGCAGATCCGCCACCGCTTCCAGGGGATGCTGCAACAGGAGTTCCGTGGGACGAACCCGATCCCGGTAGAAGGGAGAGGCCGGCAGTCGCGCCAGCAGCGCACGCCACCGCGCCGCCTGCAGGTTGGTCAACTCGTCGCGAGGCATGGTTTCGATGGCCGGCTGAAACACCGTTGCGCCCCCCTGTTCATCATGATCGGCGATCGTCGCACATGTCAATCAACCGTCGTCCGGCGCCCGGGCTCCCAGGACAAGATCGCCGCGCGAACCGGAGAAGGACTTCGCCAGGACTCCGGATGGTCCTGCAAGATCCGGCTGAGAGTCTCCCGCTGAACGGGATCGTCCACGTGGAACCGTCGCGTCAGTGCGGCTTCCGCCTCTTGGGGACTGGACCAGCGCGGTCCCATGACCTGCTCAAAGACGCGGACTTCCGGAACAATATCGGCAACCACCAAGGCGGGCAGCAGCTGTTTGAAGGACGGGCCCGCCCGCCGCGGTCGGTCCAAAGGCAGGAGGGGCGCCAGCAAATCGCGCCAGCGGCCAAAGGGCGCGTCCACATGAACCACCACCACCACCCGTCGGGTGGCATGGCGCTCCATGGCCCGCACAAAGTCCAGCGGATCCGCGGCAAAGTGGACCACAAACGCGGCCAGCGCCACTTCGGCCACCCCGGCCGACACAGTGGGCCAGGCTTCGGGAATGACCCGCACCCGCTCTCCCACTCCCGCCTCTTCGATGTGGCGCCTCAGATACTCCCGCATCGTGGCCGACGGCTCCACCGCCTCAACCCTGACGCCTTCGCGGGCCAGCGGCACGGCAAATCGACCCACGCCGGCGCCGATGTCCAGCACCGAGCGTTCCGGGCCCAGAAACGGCCGTACGGCCTCGGTCACCGGCGAAGACTCCATCCCCTCCCGCCGGCTGGCACGCCACAGTCCCTCGGCCATGCCTCCCATCCACGCCTCGTCACCCTCCCCCATCGCTGGTCGCGGCCGGTCCTCCGGCATTGCTCCCCCCTCCTTCTTGCCGGCCATTATACGGCGGCCCTGCGCTCCGCCGTACCGCCGTCTCCCGAGCGGTCCGGCCGGTCCTTTCGCAACGCCGCGCGTCACCAAGCGGCCCTCTTCTACATATTCTTCCAGTGGCCCCTCATTCTGGCACTCACATCAAGGAGGAACCCCCAGTGTCCGACCAGATCTTTCCCGGACCCTGTCCCGAAACCGGCTGTCCCCCACCCACCGAGGTCGACTGCATCATTGTCGACAAGGTCTATGCGTCGTGCGTGCAGACACTTACGGGCTCGGGCACCTTCACCATCACCGGCTGCACCGGTCCCATCGGATGCTTCGTCGATCTGTCCACCTCGAGCTGCACCGTCGGCGCCGTCACGCCGACGGGCGTCGACGACATCAACAACGTCACCTTCGTGGTCACGGCCGAACTGCAGATCTCCTGCGCCGACATCACCCTGCCGGTTACCGAAACCATCGTCCTCACGCCGACCGTGCCCCTTTACAATCCGACCGGCACCACCCCCTCCTGCACCATCCTGTCAGCTTCCTGCACCTGTGTCCCCATCAGCGTCGGCACCGTCTCCTGCTCGGTCAACGTGTGCCTGCTGGCTGAGACCACCGCCACCGTGCAGCTGCTGGTCCCCACGTACGGCTTCTGCGTGCCCGCTCCGTGCGAGGTGGGGCCGCTGCTCCCCTGTCCCCCCTCCCCGCTGTTTCCCCCTCAGCAGAGCAGCTGACAAGAGATTCGGAGACCATGCGGGACCCGGTCGATGGACCAGGTCCCGCATCCTCGCTCCGGCCCCGCGGCCGCCTCGTGTCCGTAGGACTTCCACGAACCCCGTCGACCCGGGCCGCCGCGGTCAACGACCCCCGCTCCCAGCGGACCGCCACCCGGGTGGTCTGGAAAGGGACCCTCACCCACCGCCCGGGCGCCCTCCGGCCGCAGGTCCTCTCAGCTCGGCGGCGGCGCGCGTCCTGGCCGATCGCAACCCCCGGGGTGATGGGGTTGACATGCTCTTGGCCCGCGGGTCATACCCGATGTGGACCGGCACTTGGCCCGCGGTCCTCAGAACCAGAGCGACGGGGAGCCGGACGGGCTCCGACGGCGTCGGCGGGTCATTCGCCTCGCCTTGCTCCCAAGCGAGCGCGGGGACGTCCGATTCCGACCGCCGGAATTGAAGGGCCGCCGCCCAAAGTGCCATTGTGGCCGCGTCCAAGCGGTCCTCCGGCCAGTCCAGCAGGAGCACCTCATCAGCCAGAGACTCCCGTTCTCTCCGTCGACTGCGGTGCTGTTCGCCGATCCAGCGCAGCATCCGGCGCGGTCCCGCACGAATCACCAGGCGCCAATCCGCGTCGGCATCCAGTGTGAACCCCTGTCGGCGCAAGAAGCGTCGAAACGTGTCAACCGCCCTTCGGCGCCCCCCACCGTCCTCCACCCAAATCCCGGCACCCACTGCTGTGCCTCCATTCTTCCCGTCTCCCTCTTGGCTGGCTCGCGCGGGCCTCCGCGAACACGCCGCGTTCGCCGGCCCGGCCGGCCTCCCCTCCGCGCGTGCCCGCGCAAGAGCCGGCGCCGGCTCGTTGGCGAACCGACGCCGGCGTTGTCATCCCGACCCGGGATCTCGACGCGGCCCTCATCCCCAGGCAGCACGGGCGCGGGTTCGAACCGGCGCCTCAGCACTCGGCTGCTGTCGGAGGCCGGGCGGATACGCGCGCACCGTCGTGCGGGGGCGGGCCAGCCGTCCACCCGCGCCGACGGGCGTCCATCCCCACTGACCGGACGGGGCGGTGTCCGCCGCCGGCGATCCGGACGGGTCCGTCTCCGCTGCCATGCCTGCCATCCTCTCCGAGCGGATCGCCCCGCTCACATCCACCAGCTATTTCCATCTCCACTGTCACTCTATGACCGAAGACGCCGGACGCTACCCGTTCGGGCCGATGAACAGCTCGGAGATCGCCACCCCGTTCGGCAGCTGGGCCACTCCCACCCCCACTTGGGTCTCATACGGGTTCACAATATTGGACCGATGTTCGGGCGACGCCATGAGCAGCCAAAACGCCTGGCCCACCGTAGCCGCCTCCGCGATGTTTTCGGCGCCCATGCCCCAGGCCCGGATGCCCGCCGCCTGTTCCATCGCTAGGGGATAGCCCAACTGGGGCAGATCGTGGGTGAAGTCCCCGGTGGAAGCCAATGCCTCGGCGCGCCGCATGGCGATGGCCGTCAACGTGGGATTCACCTGATACGGAGGCAGACCGGCGGCCGTTCGCGCTTGATTGATGAGGCCGACCATCTCACTGGCCAACTGGGCCGGACCCGCCATGGACGATGCCGCGACCGGCACCGCGGCAGCCGGGCCAGTGGATTCCGCCCCCTGGTTGGCAGAGGATCCGCCGGTCGACGAGATTGCGGATGGCGGCGGCGACACCGTGATGGGGGTTTGCCGGCGGGCTCGAATGGTTTGATACACACGGTCCGAAGACGCCGGAACCGTCCCGCGCGGCCATGACAGGGGCCGACTCATCGTGACGACCGGCACCGGGACCGGCGGAGCGGGCGCCAGATCCAGCGGGCCGACCAATCCGGCCACGGCCAGCAGCCATGCGAAATACAGCATCGGGGACCTCCTCCAGGGCTATTCGAATCACCCGGGGATGTCGGAACTCAGCTGGTGGTCCCGACGTTGTCCGGGATCTAGCAGAGATGGTAGGAATTCCTCGGGCTCGACACCATCGCCGTTTCCAACGCTCACGCGCGGCCCTCCGCCAGAATGACGGCAGCGCTTGACGGCTCGGCCCGTTCAGTGTCTTATTTGCCACGACCCAGCATATGGGAGAATTGAATCCGACGTATCGGGAATTCGGCGAGCACGACGGGGTGGCGATCATCCCCGCTCGGCCCCGTCACGCGCGTGACACGGCGAAGGTCGAGACGGCCGTGCCGATGGTCGAACGCCACGTCCGGCCCCCCTCCGACACCGGACATTCTTCTCCCTGGAGGAAGCCAACGTGGCCCTTCGCCAGCAGCTCGACGCCCTCCATGCGCGCCCCTTCCCAAAGCGGCCGGGCTCTCGGCAGACGCTCTTCGACACCCTCGACCGCCCGGACCTCCGGCCGTTGCCGCCGACCCGCTACGCATACGCGGAGGGGAAGCAGGCGCGGGTTCATATCGCCTACCACGGGGAAATCCGGGCGGTCTCCTCCAGCGTCCCGTCTCAGCTGGTTCGCCAGGAGGCCGATGTCCGGCTCACGACCCAAACGGTCGCGATTTTCCCTAAGGGCCGGCGCGTGGCCAGCATGTCCGGGCCGACCAGACAGGGACGTTGGTCACGGGTCCGACCCGTCGGCCCGGCGCCCATCAGCGCCCTCGGGAGTGGAGTCGGTCGCGCCTCCTGGCCGGGGCCGAAAAGACCGGCCCCCACACCCGCGAGGTGGTAAAGACGATTCTCGACCGGCACCCCCATCCCGAACAGGGCCACCGGGCCCGTCTCGGGCGGATGCGGCTGGGCAAGCGGGACGGGGCGGACCGCCTCGAGGCAGCCTGTGGCCGCGCCCTTGCGATTCAGTCGCCGACCTCCCGAAGCGTCCAGGCCATCCTCCCACGGCACTGTGCCTCAGGCGGTTCTACGCATGGACTTCTGGACTTAGCACCACCCGTTTTCGCTTCGAGCACCTTAGCTCCCGAAGGGCATCAAGCCCCAGGCACAGAGATGTAGAGCTGACCCGCTCGCCAAAACAGGCTATGGTCGCTGTGTTAGACGTCTACTTACGGCGCCTGCTGTTCTTTTTGCGAAGTTTTCCCGTGGAAATCTTGCTCCAGCGGGGACTGGCGTCCAGATAGGCTCGGATATTGCCTTGCCGCTTAAAGCGACTCCATCGGGTGTGGGCAACGTCAAATACAAAGTCGAGGCCGCGCGTTTCGATGGTGAGAACGTCGGCAATATATAGAACGTCCACCGTTTCGGTGGTCACTCGAAAAACAATTCGGAGACCGGCCTTTCGCAGTTTGATTTCCTTACACCCATGTAGCTTAGTGGAGTGCTTGTTTTGCAGGGGCTTACCGATTTCGTCGGCTCGTGCCTCAAGCCTTTCCAACGCCTTGTCCACATCGCCGACGACGGACTTATCGAGGCCTTGATACTCGTGGAGCGCATCTGGATCGAACCGAACTTCGAACCGTCGCTCACTCATTGGGATTCGAACGTTTTACCTGGCGCCACGGTATAGCAACATCGGGACTCTTCTTCCCGGCTA